>DASZZX010000368.1:0-1643 GCA_036260415.1 Nitriliruptorales bacterium | reverse complement strand
GCACGGTGTCGGCGAAGCCGCGCAGCACCTGGCTGAGGATCACCCCGGAGTTCCCGCGCGCCCCCAGCAGCGCTCCCCGGACGAGCGTGGCGGGCAGCATCTCGTCAGCGGGCCGACGCAGGCGGATCTCGTCGAGCGCGGTGCGGGCCGTGTGGAGCAGGTTGGTGCCGGTGTCCCCGTCCGGCACGGGGAACACGTTCAGCGCGTCGATCTCGTCGCGGTGGGCGTCGAAGGCATCGACCAGCCGCTCGAGCAGCACACGCAGATCGCCCGCACGCAGCACCGTCTGCGGTGGCTGCGACACGACGCTCTCCCGCTCGTCCACGGCCCGCCGAGCGTACCGAGACCTAGGCTCCGGCCGGGGGAGGGGGAGGTCCGCACGTGCTGACGATCCGTCACATCCACGATGGCCAGGTCGAGGTGGTGGCCCCCGACGGTCTCCGCGCCGCCGCAGGTGGCGGCGGTTACCTCTGGATCGACGTGAGCGAGCCGGAGCCCCACGAGGAGGAGGTACTGGACCATGGGGTGCTCGGCCTCGACCCGCTCGTGACCGAGGACATGCGCGAGGACGTGCACCTGCCCAAGCTCGACCTCTACGCCGACCACCTGCTGCTGACCGTGCACGCGATCGAGCTGGAGGCGTCCACGGTGGAGCTCGAGACGGTGGAGCTCGACGTGGCGCTTGGTCCGGGGTTCCTGGTGACGTACCACCACCGGCCGGTCTCCGCGATCGAGCACGTCGCCACCACGCTGGCGGTGATGGCCGGGGGTCTCGACCGGCCGGTGCTGCTGCTGCACCGGATCCTGGACGCGACCACCGACGTGTTCGTGCCCTTCCTCGATCTCCTCGGACGTCGCCTGGACCTTGTCGAGGAGGACGTCATCGCCGCACCGACCGAGGCGACCCGGTCGGAGATCTTCGCCTTGCGGCGCGACCTGATCACGCTGCGGCGGATCTCGGTCCCGCAGGCGGAGGTCATCCGCCGCCTTGGACGCGACCCGATCGGGCTGATCGACGCGGTGGACCGTCAGCTGTTCCGCGACGTGTTCGATCACCTCTACCGGATGGCGGAGGTCTCCGAGGTGTACCGCCAGCTGGTGGAGAGCGCCTACGACATGTACCGCTCGGTGCGCGACGACCAGACGACCCGGCGGCTCACCGTCCTGACGATGGTGTCGACGATGCTGCTGCCGATCACGGTAGTGGCGGGGATCTACGGCATGAACTTCGAGCACATGCCCGAGCTCGGCAAGCGCTGGGCGTACCCGCTGGTGTGGGCGGTGTTCGTCCTGATCGTGGTGGCGTCGCTGGTCGTGTTCCGGACGTGGGGCTGGATCGGCCGCCACCGCGAGGACGAGGCCATGGCCCGCCGCCGCAGGCTGGTCGAGCAGCTGGAGGTCCCGCACCTCGGCACGGTCCTGCGCGTGCCGGCCTACGGCGCCCGCTTCGCCCTGGCCGGCGGCCGGCAGGTGCTGCGCCTGCCTCGTCGCCTGCGACGCGGCCTGAGCGGCGTACGGCACCGGCGGACGGCATGAGCGCCTCGCGCTGCAGCACGACCGCCCGCCGGGCCGACGTCACAGCGACCGACGCGGCCGTGCGCTAGCCTCGCCGCGAGCGGCCGCCCCGCCCGGGCGGCCTTCCC
>DASZZX010000367.1:0-14513 GCA_036260415.1 Nitriliruptorales bacterium | reverse complement strand
GCCGACGATGCGGCGTCGGCGACGCTGCGTGACGGCCTGGAGCGGGCGGCGGCGCTGGCGGACGTCTGGCACGAGGATCCCGACCTCACCTTCCCGGAGGTCGCGTCACAGCTCGGCAACGACGTGACGGCAGCCCGCTCGGTCCCGGCGGCCCTGTGGGCGGCGGCGGTCGCCGACGGGGCCGATGAGGTCCTGGAGTTGGCCCTCGGCGTCGGCGGGGACGCGGACACGATCGCGGCTATGGCTGGCGCCGTGGCGGGTGCAGCTGTGGGCGCGGCGGGCCTGCCGGAGGACTGGGTCGCGCGCCTCGAGAACGGACCCCGCGGCCGGCGCTACGCCCGGGCGTTGGCGGAGCGGATCGCGACCAGGCCGTGAACCCCGACCGCGCGACGCCACGCCGGATGGCTTCCACACGCCGAGGGTCACGCGGGGGAGGTGCCCAGGCCGGCCTCCTCGGTGGCGTGACCGTCGAAGTCGCGCAGCGCGTCGGCGTAACCCTGGTCGTGCTCGGGGTAGGCGTCACCCGACCAACCGCACCGGCACCGGGCCCGGACGAAGATCTCGCCCTCGCGCTGCTCCTGCGCGGGATCGAAGGCGTGCTGGCCGACCATGACCGCTCCTCGAACGGGGGAGGGCACCCTAGTGACCGGAGGGTGGCTTAGCCTCGCCGCCAGCACCGCCCGGTCGACGGGGGTCAATGTGGCGACAGGAGCAGGCCCCGGCGATACCGACCGTTGGCCGACCGCACCGGACGCGCTGGTCGCGCTGCAGCAGCGCCTGTCGGTCCTCGCCGACCCAGCGTGGCAGCCCGAGGACCCGCAGGCGTCCGTGGCCGCGTCCTACATCTGCTTCCGCCGCGGCGTCGGGGGCCCGGGGGCGGCCGGCGACCGGGCCTGGGCCGGGGCGGCGCTCAAGCTGCGCGGGCGACCCTCACGGACCGTCGTGGTCACCGGCGGCGTGGGCGGCCCCTACATCCCCGGGCTGCTCGCCCTGCGCGAAGGTCCACTGCGTTGCGCCGCGGTGAGCGCGCTCGACGGACGACCCGGCGTGCTGATTGTCGACGCCACCGGGCGGGATCATCCCCGCAGGGCCGGGCTGGCGCTCCACCTGGGGTGGGCGCAGCAGGTGCCGAGCGTGGGCGCCACCCACCGTCCGCTGCTGGCGAGCGGAGCGTGGCCGGAGGACCGGCGCGGTGCCACGCAGCCGCTGACCCTGGATGGCGAGGTCGTGGGCCACTGGGTGCGCACCCGCCCCGGTGTCCGCCCCCTGGCGGTCCACGCCGGCTGGCGCACCTCTCCCGAGGTGGCGGTGGAGGTGGTGCTCGGCGCGGCCCGCCGCGCACGCACCCCCCAGCCGTTGCGCGCCGCCCGGCGAGCCGCCCGGACAGCCCGTTCCCGGGCGTGATCAGGGCAGCGTCGCCACCAGCCCCAGCACCACCCCGCCGATGTCGTCCACCGTCGCTGCCGCCACCCCGGCGGCCAGCGCGGCCACACCATCGCGCACGTCGGGATGCGCGACCTTTGCCCGCCAGGTTGGCGCGCAGCTGCGCGGACGTCGCCGCGGACACCGGCACGTAGTGACGCCAGCAGCGGCCGACCCGCGCGCGGTCGGCGTGGCCGATTACCAGCCCGGCCCACAGGTCGAACACGTCGCGGGCCTCCCGGCGCTCGTACAGGGCACGCAGCTTGGTGGCCAGGATCTCCTCGAGCCGGAACGTGAGCACGTCGGCCTCGTCCTCGCCCGGGCCGGTCCCCACCCGCAGGCGTCGGAGCGTGCGCGGCTCGCACGGTTCGGTCTCGCGCGTGTTCATCGTGACCCGCAGGAGCGGACGCCCACCTGACGAGATCCACACGTGAGCGAGGTCGTCGGTCAGCTCCCGGCGGGTCACGGTGAGGTCAAGCCGGTCGGTGACCACCCGCAACGCGTCGAACACCGGTCCGATGCCCGTCCGGGTGGTGCGAGCGAACGCGAGCGTGTCGCAGCGGCGCAGCGCCCGGTCGAGGTGGAGGTGGTGCAGCGCGGCGCCGCCACGCAAGGCCAGCTCCGGTCCGAGCACCGGGTCGCGCGCCACCTCCACGACCAGCCGGGGAACGAGCGCGGCGGCCTCCACAGGCCGATCCCCGCTAGCGCGTCGCGCTGGTCGCAGCAGCGGAGCCCGTCCGGCCGCTGGCACGGCTTGGCGGCGCCTCCCCCCCGTTCGCGTGGAGGCGGTACACCGCGAACGGCCGGCGGATCACCGGCTGCGCCACATTGCGCACCGGGATGCCGTGCGGGGTCGTGCCCTTCTCCACACCGTGGTGGGCGTGACCGTGGACGTACAGGTCGGCACCCGCACGGTCCGCCACCTCGGCGAGCAGGTAGCTGCCCAGGAACGGGAAGATCTCGGGGTTCTCTCCGACCAGCGTCGCGCGCACGGGCGCGTAGTGGGTGAGTGCTACCCGCACGCCGGTCGCCCGACCGGCGAGGCCCCGCAGCCCGGTTTCCAGCCGCTCCGCCACCTCGCGCGCGCGGGCCACGAACGCCTTCATCTCCGCTTCGCCGAAGTCGGAGCAGGCCCCCCCGGGGAAGCCTCCACCGAACCCGATCGTGCCCGCCACGCCGACGCGCCCGCGGGGGGTGTCGACCACGGTGTTCTCGCCCTCCAGCACCGCGACACCGCACGAGACCAGCACCGCGCGGAACTCCTCGGCGCGCCCGGAGTGCAGGTCGTGGTTGCCCAGCACAGCCACGATCGGGACCGGGACGTCGGCCAGCTCGGCGGCGAGCACCTCCGCCTCCTCCACCCGTCCGCCACGGGACAGGTCACCCGCCAGCAGCAGCACGTCGGCGTGGCGGTCGAGGTCGCGCAGGTGGCGGCCCAGCCGGCCAACGGAGTCGGTGCCCACGTGGATGTCCCCAACCGCGGCGATGCGGAACCCGCCGCCGTCCTCGGGATCGTCCTCGCGGGTCACCACCGCGCGCGTCCGGTCACGACACCTCCTCCACGGCCACCGCCCCGGTCAGCCGTCGCACGGTGATCCGGTTGTCCACCCGACGTCCGGGGAGGAGCTCGGTGGCCACCTCGTTCAGCAGCGCTCGACGTTGCTCGGTGGCGACCTCGCCGGTCAGCAGCACGGTGTCGCCGTACAGCTCGACCCCGATGTCGAGGTCGCTCACGCGCGCGTCGCCGAGCAGCAGGTCGCGCACCTCCTGCGCCTCGGCTGGCCCAGCGTCCCTCACCGCGCTCCGGTCGGTCCCCACCGCGTCTGCGACGCCATCCCCGTACGCCCGGCGGCACAGCTCGGCGACCACCCAGCGGGGCACGGCCGCGTCGCACGACTCGGCGAACACGAGGAACGCCAGCATCCGCCGCACGGCCCGCCGGGCCCGTTCCAGCAGGTACGCCCAGTCCACCTCGCCAGCGGTCAGCAACGACAACGCGTCGAACCAGTGGTAGGCGGCGTCCTCAGTCAGGGCCGCGGCCTTGATGACGATCAGGTCCTCGGGCGGCAACACCCGCACGCGCGTGCCCTTGAAGCTGGTCTCCACCGCGCGGGCGAGCATCGCGTCGTCCAGGTAGATGCCGCCGACGCTGCAGAAGATGAGATCCACCAGCACGCCACGCTTGACTGCCTTGAACAGCCACAGCGGATCGTGCTCCTCGGGGTCGAAGCCGGCCCCGTTCAGCATGTCCAGCGCCCGCCGGGCGTCGTCAGGCCGGAGGAAGACGTCCACGTCATGGGTCCAGCGGGGCCGGCCGAGCGCTGACACCGCCAACCCGCCCATGAGCAGGTGCGGGATCCCGCTCCGTTCGAGCACGTCCAGCGCCTCGCGCATCACCTCCACGAAGGCCTGCTCGTCGAAATCCAGCGCGCCGACGGTGCGGAGCGTGCCTCCGGCCGTGTGCGGCGGCAGCTGGGACTCGGTCACGGTCCCCTCCCGGCGGCTCGTCGTCCGGTCACGGTAGGTCTAGCTGTGCCAGCCCCCATGCCCGAACGGTCACCGCGCGGCGAGCGCGCTCCAGGCCGCCCGTGCGATCGCCTATGGCGTCAGTTGTCCTCGGCGGACCCGCGCTGGCCCTGCCGCGCCAGGTACTGGCTGAGGCGGTTGTAGAGCTTGCCGGCGGACAGTTCCGACTGGGGGTGGTGTCCCACCTTCCGCGCCACCCACCACGACCGCTCACCCTGCGAGGGCGTGCGCGTCTGACCGACCTCGAAGTCCCACTCCGGGAACTCCTCCTCCAGCCACGCGAGCGTGGCGGTGTGCTCCTCGGGGACCTGCCGGGAGTCCTCGACGTCGCCGTGGGCCCGGGTGTCGTGGATGTGCTCGGTCACGCGCCTCCCCTCCGCGTCGCGATCGCGTGATCCACCTGCCAGCAACGCGTGCACACCCGGGAACGTTCCTCACGACAGGCGTCCGCTCGACCGGGGCGGCCCGGCCCGTAGCTCGAAGATCCGACGCTCGATCGAGCCGGAAGTGAGCCGCGGGAGACCAGGGTGCGGCCAGCGCGCGCACGCGGGGGCGTTGGCGTGAAGGGTTGCGCGTGTACGGTCCCGGCCCCACAATCCGGCCGCTTCGATCCCGCCGGGGGTGCATGTCCCGCTGGTTCCTGCTTGTCCTCGTGTCGTTCGCCGTCGCCCTGGCGCTATCCGCGTGCGGCGAGGACCCCGACGCACCTCAGACCCGCGAGGTGCTGGTCGACTACACCCACGACGAGTTCGCCAGCTCCTTCCTGCTGTACTTCCCGCGTGACGTCACGGTCCGTCCCGGCGACCGGCTGCGTTTCCGGCAGGAGTGGACCGGTGAGCCCCATAGCGTGACCATGGGGACGCTGGTCGATGACGTCATGCGCGAGGCCATGCCGATCGTCGAGCGCTACCGTGGGACACCGCTCGACCGGATCCCGCCCGACGACATCACGACGGTCGAGGGGCTGTTCGAGCAGCTGCCGCCGTTCATGCTCGACGAGCCCGGCGAGGGCAGCGGGGTCAACCAGAACGTCGCCCAGCCCTGCTTCCTGGACGAGGGCGGTCCACCCGCCGACCTGGCGACGCCCTGCAGCGACGAGCAGCAGGTCCAGCCGCCGTTCAACGGCCGCCAGAGCTTCTACAACTCGGGGTTCATCCCCTACCAGGGACCCCAGGGCAACGAGTTCGAGGTGGCTCTGGCCGACGACATCGCACCCGGCACCTACTACTACTACTGCAACGTCCACGGGCCTCTGCAGTACGGCACGATCAACGTGGTCGAGCCCGGCACGGCCATCCCGTCGCAGGCGGAGGTGTCGGCGCAGGCCCGCCGCGAGATCGAGGAGGCCGCGCGGCCGCTGAAGGAGGCGTACGAGGAGGCGCAGGCGCGCGACGCCGTGGAGGTGCACGGGATCACCGTCGAGAAGCCCCTCTCGGGGTTCGCGGTCGATGACGAGTGGACGCACGCGTTCATCAGCGAGTTCATCCCTCGCGAGTTGCAGGTCGAGGCCGGACAGAAGGTTTCGTGGAGCTTCGTGGGCCTGCACACGGTCAGCTTCAACGTGCCCGAGTACTTCTCGCAGATGACCGTCGAGGACGACGGCACGGTGGTCTTCAACCCGCAGGCGGTGCTTCCCGTCAACGGTCCGGGGTACCCGGAGGAGCCGGAGGACCAGGAGGGCGACGCCCCCCCGGAGGGTGGCCCCGAGAGGACCACCGAGGAGGTCCCGCCGGGGGAGCCAGGAGAGGGCGAGGAGGAGCGTCCGCCGCCTCCGGCGGTGGACGCGGGCCGCTGGGACGGCCGGGAGTTCCTCTCCAGTGGCGTGTTCACGGACGGCACCTATAGCGTTACCTTCACAACGCCGGGGACCTACCGCTACGCCTGCCTGATCCATCCCCAGATGGTCGGCACCGTGACCGTGGGGTAGGCACCCCACCGCCAGGATCCGCATGTCGCTCGTGACCAGCCGGCCCGCCCGCCACCACGCGGCGGCGAGCGCCGACGCGCACAGGGACCGCTCCCGCTGGTTGACCGGTCCGGCCTTCACGGCCGGTTTCGCCGTGTACGGGCTGTTCGCGCTGCTCGCGCTGGCGGCGGGCCTCGTCTCGGCCCTGGCTCTTCCGCTCGGGTGGCACGACGCCCTGCACGACCTCGGCTTCACCCGCAGCGGCCTCGTCGGCCGGGTCGCCGAGGCGATGGCGGACGCGGCCCACAACACCCAACCGCTGGTCGGCCTCGCCGTCGACTACGGCTTCAGCCTGCTCAACGTCGTTCTCGCCGGTTTCCTCCTGCGCCTGCGTCCCCGTCGGCGCACCGCCCCGCTGGCGATCGCGCTGATCGGGACCGCGGCGATCTTCAACCTCCAGGCCTACTCGGTGTACGAGGCGCTGGATCTCAGCGTTCCCGCCATGGCGGCGCACGTGGGGTTCCACGTGATCGCCACCGTCGCCTACTGCGTGGCTCTGCTGCAGTTCCCCGACGGGCGGCTCGTGCCGCGCTGGTCACGAGCCCGACAGACGGCGCTGTACGTCCCGGTGGTGCTGGCCCTGGCCGCCTACGGCGGCGTGCTGCGGGGCACGTCGCGCGTACTGGCGGTGATCATGATCTTCGGGCTGCTCACCCCGGCGGTGGGTGTCGCCGCGCAGGCGTACCGCTACCGCACCGCACAGAGCGCGGCCGAGCGCCAGCAGGCTCGCACGCTGTTCTGGGCACTGACCCCTGCCCTGCTGCTCGGCGTGTACGTGCTGACGCAAGGCCTTACCGCGTCGGCGTTCGAGGCCTACCAGGGCCGGGCCCTGGCGATCATCCCGACCGCGCTGTTCCGCGTGTTCCAGCCGGTGTTCGCCATCATCCCGGTCGCGCTGTTCGCTGGTCTGGTCCGTTTCAAGCTGTGGGATGTCGATCGGGTCATCAGCCGGGCCCTGATGTACGGGGTGCTGGCGGCGTTCGTCACCCTGGTCTACGTCGGGGTGGTCGTGGGGCTCGGGCGCCTGGTCGGCGCCCGCGGCGACAGCCTGGTCTTGCCGGTCCTCGCCACCGGCGTCATCGCGGTCGCGTTCGAGCCGGTGCAGCGGCGGGTTAAGCGGCTGGCGGACCGGCTGGTCTACGGGCGTCGCGCCGATCCTTACGAGGTGCTGGCGGGCTTCTCGGAGCGCATGGCCGACTCTGTGGCCACCACGGAGCAGCTGTCGCAACTCGCTCGCATCCTCGCGGAGGGCACCGCGGCCGGGCGTGCCGACGTGTGGGTGGTGGTGGGCGACGAGGTGCGGCCGGCCGCCTTCTGGCCCGAGGGGGGCGCCGCCCCGGCGGCTCTCCCGCTCGCGGACGGCGCCTTGCCCAGCCTCCCGGGTGTCACCGCCACCGTCCCGGTGCGTCACGATGGGGAACTCCTCGGGGCGCTCGCGGTGACCCTGCCCGGTAGCGAGGTCCTCGGCGTGACCGAGGAACGTCTGGTGACCAACCTCGCCGGTCAGGTCGGACTGTTGCTCCGCAACGTCCGTCTGACCGCCGAGCTGCTGGACCGACTCGAGGAGCTGCGCGACTCCCGCCGCCGGCTCGTCGCCGCGCAGGACGAGACCCGCCGACGGATCGAGCGCGACCTCCACGACGGCGCGCAGCAGCAGTTGGTCGCCCTGAGGGTGAAGCTGGCCCTGGCCGAGCGGCTTGCCCTGCAGGGGCAGCCGGTGGGCGAGCTCCTGCACGGCCTCGGCGGGGAGACGGCGGACGCGATCGACACGCTGCGCGACCTGGCCCGCGGCATCTACCCGCCCCTGCTCGCCGACCGGGGGCTCGCCGAGGCCTTGCAGGCGCAAGCCGCCAAGGTCGCGCTGCCGGTCACGGTCGACACCGATGCCATCCGCCGCTACGCGCAGGAGGTGGAGGCGGCGGTGTACTTCTGCTGCCTGGAGGCGCTGCAGAACGTGGCGAAGTACGCCGACGCGAGCCATGTCGCGATCACCCTGCGCGAGGAGGACGGCCAGCTGGCGTTCACCGTCAGCGACGACGGTCGTGGCTTCGACCCTGCCCGCACCCCCCGCGGCTCGGGACTGCAGAACATGGCCGACCGCCTCGACGCGCTCGACGGCAGCATCCAGGTACGCGCCGCACCGGGGCATGGCACCACCGTGGCGGGGCGTGTGCCGGTGGAAGACCAGCCGCTCGCGGTGGACGCCTGACGGTCGACCGGGGAGGCGTCGACGTGGCGGTGGTCGGCGCCGGCATCGTGGGCGCTGCGGCCGCCTGGCAGCTCGTGCGGCGAGGCCGTTCCGTCGTCCTGCTGGAACGCTTCACGCAGGGTCACTCGCGGGGCAGCTCCCACGGCTCGGCGCGCATCTTCCGGCTCGCCTACCCGCACGACGACTACGTCCGGCTCGCGCAGGCAGCCCTGCACGGCTGGCACCGGCTCGAGCAGGAGTCGGGGCGGACGCTGCTGACCACCACCGGCGGGATCGACCACGGTCATCCTTTAGTGACGGCGGACCTCGCCGGTGCCCTGTCCCGCTGCGGCGCCGCCCACGAGCTGTTGCCTCCGGAGGCTGCCGGCGAACGCTGGCCGGGTCTGCGCTTCGACGGCCCCGTGCTGTTCCAGCCGGACGCAGGACGGCTGCACGCCGACGCTGCGCTCACGGCGCTGCACGGGCTGGTCGCGGACGGTGCCGACGTGCGCTTCGAACAAGGCGTCGTCGAGGTGGTCCGCAGTGTCGGCGGAGTGGAGGTCGTCACCGCCTCCGACCGCTGGCAGGCGGAGGTCGCCGTGGTGGCGGTGGGGGCGTGGGCGGGCGACGTGCTGCTCGGACACCTGCCGCTTCCCGCGCTGCAGGTCACCGTCGAGCAGCCGGCCCACTTCCGTCCGCTCGACCCGTCGTCGGCGTGGCCGACGTTCATCCACCACCGAGGTGGCCCCGGGGCGTCGGGGCTGGCCGCCAGGGCACTCTACGGGGCACCAGCCATGGCCGAAGAGGGCGTGAAGGTGGGCGTGCACCGCGCCGGCGTGCCCGTGCACCCCGACGACGGGCCGTTCACGGTCGATCCGGGACGGCTGCAGCGGCTGCGTCGGTACGTCGAGGCGTGGCTGCCAGGTCTCGACCCACGGCCGAACGCCCCGACGACGTGCCTCTACACCACCACCCCGGACGAGGACTTCGTGGTGGACCGGCGCGGCCCGCTCGTGGTCGCTGCCGGCTTCTCCGGTCACGGGTTCAAGTTCGCCCCGGCGGTGGGCGCGCTGCTCGCCGACCTGGTCGAGGGGCGGGGCGCCGCACCGGACCGTTTCCGCCTGCCGGCGTGAGCGCGGGCGCCCGCGGGCCGGGTGCCGTGCCGTCAGCCGGCGAGGTCGAACAGCGCCGCCTGCTCGCCCTCGACGGCGACCGGCGTGCGGCTGCCAGACCGGGTCGTTGCGTGCCGGGCGGGCCGTCCGTGGTCGGTCGGGTCGACCTCCGGCGGGGGCGGGAGCGGCGGCAACGGCCCGCGTGCGACGGCGTGGCGGAACGACGCCGCCGCGGCCCCCAGACCCACCGCCTCCAAGGTGCGGCACACCCGCTCGACGTCGACGCCCCGCGCCAGCACGCCGGGCACGTCGACGTCGTGGTCCGCCTGAGGGGTCATGAGCGCCAGGTTGCGCTCCACCTGCTGCCGTCCCGCCCTCAGCCGCGCCGCCACCGCGGGGGGGATGTCGAAGAGCCCGGCGTAGATGCCCTCGATCGAACCCCAGGACCTCAGCAGCCTGGCCGCGGTCCTGGTGCCGATCCCGCGGACCCCAGGCAGGTTGTCCGACGGATCCCCGCGAAGGGCGGCGAGGTGCAGGTACTTGGCCGGGGCGATGCCGAACTCGGTCTCGACCGCGGCCGGGTCGTGGACGGTCATGTCGGCCATCGTCCGACGCGGCCGTAGCAGCGTGACCGTGGGGGACACCAGCGCGAGCAGGTCACGGTCGGAGGACAGCAGGTGGCAGCGGACCGCCAGGTCGGTACAGGCGTGGGCGGTCGCGGCGAGCAGGTCGTCCGCCTCGTACCCGGCGGCGGTGAGGACCGTGCACCCGCAGCGTGCCAGCAGGTCGGCCAGCAGGCTCAGCTGTTCGTGCAGCGCCGGGTCGTGGGCGCCCCGGTTGGCCTTGTAGGCGGGGTCGCGCGCGCGTCGCAGGCTCCTCGGCGAGTCGAACGCGACCACCACACCGTCGAAGGGGCCGTGCCGCCAGGCAGTGGCGAGCATCCGCACCACCCCGTGGGTCACCCACGCTCCGTCGAGCCCCTCGCTCTTGAGCGCGTGCCAGGCGCGGTGCGCCAGCGAGTTGCCGTCGACCGCGAGCAGTGACCCCACGGCGGTGACCGTAGCGGTCGAGGTCCACGCGGCGGGGCAGGCGCTGCAGGCCGCGTGCTGGGCCCGCGGCCACCACCCCGGCGGCAGCCGACCTCGTGGCTCAGCCCAGCCCCAGGCACACGAACGGCGAGTCGGCGCAGCCGGTCATCGCGGCGCGCAGAGTGAGCCCGAACGACACGAACGCCGCGAACGTCACCGGCACGTAGTCGTGGCCTCCTTCCCTGCGCAGTGCCGCCAGACGTCCCCACAGCACCGCGATGAAGGGGAACAGCGAGCCGTACAGGTAGTGCAGCCAGTTCAAGCCGCCGGCCGGCACGCGGTGGCCGGTGATCAGCAGGAACAACCCCACGCCGACCTGCACCAGCAGGACCGTCTCGGTGTAGTACTGCAGGCCCCAGAACGGCCGTCCCACGGCCGTGCGCCGGCTGAGGCGTGCGATGCCGCCGTACACGGCGAGCAGCAGGAACGCCGCGATGATGGAGATCGCGATCCAGCGGTGGGCGGTGATCATCGGCGGGCCTCGTGAACGGCTGGGCGACGGACGCTACGCGGACCTGGAGCGCGGTTCGCCACGGGGCGCCGCGCGTGCCTCCTCCACGTCACGGCGCCGCAGGCGCGTCAGCCATCGGTAGGTGAGCCAGCCGACCACCGGCGGTCCCACCACCAGCAGGGTCCGCAGCGTCAACGTCACGTTCTCGAGGTGTATGACGAACAGCGCTGCGAGGACGTCGTTGCTCCCTGCCAGGAACATCACGGTGAGGAAGGTCAGCCCGGCCGTCCCGATCGCGCTCCGGACGGGGTTGTCACGCATCAGCTGCAGCAGGTTGCGCTCCTCACGGTCGTGCGTGATCCAGCGCACTTCGATCCACGGCCAGAGGATTGCCAGCGTGAAGATGAGCCCGGGGACGACCACGCCGGGGATGAACGGCTGTGGGACCACGATCCCGAACAGGTGGATCGACCAGGCAGGCCAGAGCCGGAACACGCCCTCCAGCCAGCCCACGTACCAGTCGGGCTGGGTCGGGGCGAACACGCGGGCGGGCTCGAAGGGCCCGTACACCCACACCGGGTTGATCTCGTAGAGGCCACCGAGGAGGGCGAGCACGGCCACCGTCGCCGCGAAGGTCGCGCCAGAGATCATCGTCTGCGTGGGGAACATGGGCTTGCCGACGACGTTGCGGTCCGTCCGCGGTCCGCCCGGATGCTGGGTGTGGCGCACCCGGAAGAGGATCGCCAGGTGCGCGGTGACGAGCGCGACCAGACCGCCCGGGATGATCATCACGTGCAGGATGTGCAGCCGTCCCAGCACGTCGGGGTTGGGCAGCTCCCCGCCGAGCAGCACGAACGCGAGGAAAGGTCCGACCAGCGGGACCGACAGCAGGATCCCGTACGCGATCTGCAGCCCGGTTCCGGACAGCAGGTCGTCGGGCAGGGAGTAGCCGGTGAAGCCGGCACCGATGCCGAGGATCAAGAGGGCCACTCCCGTCACCCACAGCAGCTCCCGCGGCCGTCGGAAGGCCCCGGTGAAGAACGTGCGGAACATGTGCGCCACGACCGCGGCCATGAAGACGTTGGCGGCGTGGTGGTGGATCTGGCGCATCAGCAGGCCGGCCCTCACCTCGAAGCTCAGCCGCAGCATCGACTCGTAGGCGATCGACACCTCGGAGCCCTTCAGCGGCAGGTACGGCCCCTCGTAGGTCACGACCCGGGTGTCGGGCCGGTAGAAGAGCGCCAGGAACGTGCCCGTGAGGAACAGCACCACCAGGGCGAACAGCGCGATCTCGCCGATCAGGAACGACCAGTGCCCCGGGAACGGCTTGCGGAGCAGCGCACGCGTCCCCTTGGCCAGTCCCAATCGGTCGTCGAGCCACCGTGCGACCGCGGGCACCGGCCCACCGGCGTGACCCCCGTGCGCGGTCGTGTCGCGACGCAGCTGCTCGCGCCAGTCCCGCAAGGTCCGACGGCGCTCCCGATCAGCCACGGCCACCTCGTGGCAGGTGGCGGTGACACCCGCGGGGCGTGCCTTGCCCGTCAGCCACGGCGGCCCCGCCGAATGTTCCAGAACTCGGGCCCCACCGGTTCCTCGAAGTCACCCAGAGCGATCAGGAACCCGCCCGGGTTCACCCCCAGGGGCAGCTGGGGCAGCGGACGGGTGGTCGGACCCGAGATGGGTCGAGCGGCCTCGGTGACCTTGAACTTCGACTGGTGGCAGGGGCACAACAGCTCGGCGACCTCCTCCCGGTACAGACCCACAGGACAGCCCGCGTGCGTGCAGATCTTGGAGAAGCAGAGGAGCCCCTGCACGGTGTCCATGAACGCGACGCCGGGCCGCAGGCGCTGCGGCGAGATGCCGATCAGGAGCGCCGACGATTCCCCGTCGCCGACGTGACCCTCCGGGAAGACGGTCAGCACCGCGCCCGGGTTCACGTGCTCGGGCCGGATCGGGTTCCCCCCGAAGCCCACCAACCGCGAGCCGCTGCTCCACTTCGTACGGAACAGCGCGGCGCCGGGCGGAGCCCCCAGCGAGAAGAACGGCAGCCCCAGCGCGGCCGTGAGCGACAGACCGGCGAGCACGAGCAGGCGGGTCAACAACCGCCGACGGCTTCGGGTCGCAGGATCGTGCGCCTCCCGGGCCTCGAGGTAGGCGTGCTCGAACGCCGCACGGTCCGCGTCCGAGGAGTGCATGGGAGGGCGTTCCTCGATCAGGTCCGGCTCGTCGATCAGGATCTTCGCCCACACGGTGAGGGCGACCGCGCCGCCTCCGAACGCCAGGAAGAGGAACAGCCCCTCCAGCTGGGTGTTGCCACCCGCGACGTAGACCACGAAGAGCCCGATCGAGCCGACCACGGCGAGGAGGAACGCGCCGCCCGCCACCCGCGTGGCGCGGCGGATCGTGCGCTCGGCCCGGGGATCACCCGCCACGGCGTTCCCCGATGAAGACGACGGCCACCAGGATGCCGACCAGGCCCAGGATCCATGCCACGAACCCCTCGGAGACCGGACCGCTGCGGCCGACGGTCACGCCCCCGGGCGTGCCGCGCTCGTCGGTGACCCACGCCACGTAGCGTGCCAGCGAGTCCATCTCCTCGTCGTCGATCAGCTCGGGTCCGAAAAGCGGCATCACACCGGGACCGGTGCGGACCGCCTCGGCCACCTCGACCGGGGAGGCGGCGTCCAGCGTGGGGGCTATGTCCCCCTCACCGACCGCCGCGCCGCGGGCGAACGCTCCGTGGCAGGCGATGCAGTTGTTGGCGTACACCTCCTGGCCGTGTGACAGATCGCCGCCCTCCATTGCGACCTTCGGGATGGCGGGTTCGTCCGGCGCGAACGTGCGCATGTACGCGACCACGGCGAGTCGCTCCTCCTCATTCAGGGCCGGCGGACGGCGGACGCTGCGAGCGTCCGCGGCGGGCAGGGGCATCCGACCGGTCCGGATCATGAAGTCGACCAGTGCTGGCGGAGCGCGGTCGATGGACGGGAAGCGGCTCGTGCCCCGACCTTGGGCACCGTGGCAGGTGGCGCAGTGCTGGCCGTAGATCGACCGGCCGCGCTCGACCACATCCCGGTCGTCAGACGCTCCCGTCTGGGCGGAGGCGGCGGTGGCCAGGGCGGACACCGCCACCAGCAGGGCCGACGCGACCGCGACCGGCCGGCGGGTGCGGGCATCGCGCTTGTGCGACGCGTGCCTGCGCATCACGCGTGCCCTTCGCTCGGCGTGCGGCGGCTCGCCGCGCGGCGGCTCGCCGCGAACGGGTGGACGCCGTGGCGCCCGCCGTGCCCGGCAGAGCGACGGATGCTGCGCCGCGCCAGCCTAACGATCCGACCGTGCGGGATCGGGCGGGGCGAGGTAGGCGGTGGCGGCGTCGGCGAGGCGGAGGATTTCCATCGGCAGCGGGAAGATCAGCGTCGAGTTGCGCTCCGCGGAGACCTCGGCCATCGTCGCCAGCACGCGCAACTGCATGGCGGCGGGGTGCGCCTCCAGCCGCCCGGCCGCCTGGGCCAGGTTGAGGGCGGCCTCGTGCTCGCCCTGCGCGTGGATGACCTTCGCCCGCCGCTCGCGCTCCGCTTCGGCCTGGCGTGCCATCGCCCGGCGCATGGTCTCGGGCAGCTCGACGTCCTTGACCTCCACCAGCGTCACCTTGACACCCCACGGGTTGGTGAGGTCGTCGATGATGCGCTGCAGTTCGGAGTTGACCTGATCGCGGTTGGTGAGCAGGTCGTCGAGGTCCACCCGCCCGACCACGCTGCGC
>DASZZX010000366.1:0-18353 GCA_036260415.1 Nitriliruptorales bacterium | reverse complement strand
GGAACGGGTGGGTCGGGGGGGCAGCACCTTCCGGATGGTCAAGTTCCGCACGATGCATCCCGCCGCGGAGGAGGACGGCAACCCCCGGCTGGCCACCCGCGACGACCCGCGCATCATCCCCGCGGGCCGCTGGGTACGGGCGATGCGGCTGGACGAACTGCCGCAGGTGTGGAACGTGCTCCGCGGGGAGATGTCCCTGGTCGGCCCACGTCCCGAACGGCCGATGCTGACCGCGCAGTTCGAAGAGCTCATCCCCGGCTACACCCGCCGCTACGAGATCCCCCCAGGCATCACCGGCCTGGCGCAGGTGCATGGCCGCTACGACACCGACCCGGAGTACAAGCTCGGCTACGACCTGCAGTACATGGTCAACTGGTCGCCCATGCTCGACCTGGAGATCCTCCTGCGGACCCTCTGGGTGGTCCTCGCGCGCAGGATCTGACTCAAACCACCCACGCGGGGGAGGACGTCAGGTCGTACCGCCTCACGCAGGGCGGATCGACGCGCGGTAGGCGTCCACCGTGTGGGCGAGACCTTCCCGGAGGGACGTGCGGACCTCGAAGCCGAGACCACGCAACGCGGTCACATCCAGAACCCGGAACGGCGGTCCCGACGGCCTGTCAGCGTCGAACACCAGCCGCAGCGACGGATCGACCACCTCACGGACGGTCTCCGCGAGTTGCCGGATGCTCACCGCCTCGGAGGTGTCGATGTTGTACACGCGGCCGGGCTCGCCGCGGGTCAGGATGGCGACGACGGCCCGAGCGGCATCTTCGACGAAGATGAAGCTGCGCACGGCGTGGCCGGAGCCCCACACCAGCAGGGTACCTCCCGGAGCCTGGTCGACGGCTTTCCTCACCAGGGCGTGCACGACGGTGGAACGCTCCGGGTCGAACATGGCTCCCGGCCCGTAGACGTTGGCGAGACGGCCGATGACGACGGCGTGCTCGTTCGACGACATCCACCTCCCCAGGGCCTCGTCCGTCAGCTTCGACCAGGCGTAGCCCGTCGCCGCCGCCGTGCCCGGGTCGACCTTGGGTGCATCCTCACGGAGGGGCGTCGCCGCCGCCGTGCCGTACACAACGGCGGAAGAGGCCAGGTAGACCCGAGGGACCGCCGCGCGACGCGTTGCCTGGAGGACCTGGCGGGTGATGCGGAGGTTCTCCGCGAACAGCTCGGCGTGGTCCGTGTGCTGCAGTTGGATGCCGCCGGAGCGCGCGGCGAGGTGCACCACCGCGTGCATCCCCTCGCACGCCGAGTAGACCACGTCATCCTCGCCCAGACGGGCCTCGATGATCCGGCCGTCGGCATCGTCCGGCAGCTCCCCTCCCGGGCTGTGCAGGACCGTGACCGCTGCGCCCGAACGTGTGAGCAGCCGACTCACGTGGTGACCGATGAAACCGGTCCCACCGGTGATCAGGACCCGGCGCCCCTCCAGTGCTCCGGCCAGCATGGCGGCTCAGACGTCGATGCCGTGAGCCGCACAGTCGTGACGCACCATGTCGGCGACCAGCTCCGCGAAGGTCACGCCCGGCTCCCAGCCGATCGTCGCCCGGGCCAGGCTCGGGTCGCTCCGCAGGTCGTCGACCTCGGCCGGACGGTAGAGCGCCTCATCGATCACCACATGGTCCTGCCAGTTCAGGTCGACCATGCCGAACGCGAGCTCGAGGAACTCACGGATCGTGTGGCTCTCGCCGGTGCCGACGACGAGGTCGAGGGGCTCGTCGTGGGTGACCATCAGGTGCATGGCTCGGACGTAGTCACGTGCATGGCCCCAGTCACGCCGCGCGTCGAGGTTGCCGAGCCGCAGCTCCTTCAGCTCCCCGGTGAGGATCCTCGGTAGATGGCTCGTGATCTTCCTGGTCACGAACTCCTTCCCGCGTCGTGGCGATTCGTGGTTGAACAGGATGCCGTTGCTGGCATGGATGGCGTACGCCTCCCGGTAGTTCACCGCGGCCCAGTACGCGTAGACCTTGGCGACGCCGTACGGACTACGGGGGTGGAACGGCGTCGACTCGTTCTGGGGGGGCGGCGCGGCACCGAACATCTCGCTCGACGACGCCTGGTAGAAGCGGATGCTGTCGTCGATCTTGTGGATGCACTCCAGCAGGCGCAGCGCCCCCAGCGCCGTGATGTCGCCGGTCGTGACCGGCATGTCGAACGAAGCCCTGACGTGGGACTGCGCCGCCAGGTTGTAGATCTCGTGGGGGTGGATCTCCTCGACCAGCCTCAGCAGCGAGAACGAGTCTCCGAGGTCCGCGACGTGGAGCGTGACCTGGGGCCGCTCGCCGAGCAGCATATGGCCGATGCGGGTCTGCTCGATGTCGCTGGTCGTCGTCCTGACGATGCCGTGCACGTCGTAGCCCAGATCCAGGAGGTGCTCGGCCAGGTAGGAGCCGTCCTGCCCGGTGATCCCGGAGATGAGCGCTCGGGGTTGGGACACGGAAGGACCACCTGGGCTACGGGATCGGGGTTCGGCCGGGGCTGGACTCTACCCGTCGGGGGCTGGATGCCTCGTCGGCGGGCGCCCAGCCGGCCTGGAACGCCGTCGCGGCCGACGCTCGCGCCAGCTCACCCTGGCAGACCGGACTCGCGCAGCAGGTCCTCGATCGCCTCGCGCCCCATCCCCCGCGCGTGCAGCGCCTGTCGCAGTCGCTCCCGCAGCAGCGGTGTCCCACAACGCGGGCAGAAGTTCGCCCGACCGTCGGGTAGCTGCAGCCGGCAGCGCTGACACGACCTCAGCTCACGCCGCTGTGCCGCTCCCAGGTCCGCAACCGCGTCCACATACCCGCGGGCGTACTCCCAGGGGACGTACTGGTCGGGGTCGGGAGCGAAAGCCGGCTCGTGCACCGGGGTCTCACCCGTGTCGAGCAGTGCCTGCAGGTTCTCGCGGAGCATCTGCCACGGGTAGTAGTGCTCTTCCTCGCAGTCGTGGCAGAAGACCGACACGCCGCGGTACCCCTCGCCGGAGAACGTGTCCTCGAAGCGGGACAGGTCGCGCAGGTCCTGGCGGACCAACGCCGACTCCCGCTCGTCGAGACCCTCCGGGTCCTCGATCTCGTCGAACTCTTCGCCGTCGTCCATCTCACCACCCATGTCATCACACTCGTACGTCAGATGCGCCCGTCCTCCACTGCCTGGCGGACCCAAGGGATCACCTCGTCGAGCATCTCGTCCAGCGTCGTGTGGGCCTCGAAACCCAGCACCCGCTTGGCCTTGTCCACGCTGGGGATACGACGCTGCACGTCGTGCTGGAACGGCTCGTCGGAGACCCACCGGAACGCGACGTCCGGCCCCCTCACCTTGCGCCAGATGCGACGCGCGAGATCCAGCACGGTGGTGGGCTGAGCGGTGGACAGGTTGAAGTCCTCGTTGCGCGCGTCCGGGTGCTCCATCGCGGTGACGATCCCACGTGCGAGGTCACCGCCGTAGGTGTAGTGGCGCACCTGCTGGCCGGATCCGAGGATGCGCAGCGGATCCTGGCCCCTGAGCGCCTTCTGTGCCAGGTCGGGGACGACGTGGCTCATCGCCAGCCGGAGGTTGCCGCTGGTGACCTCCACGTCCCCACGCGCGCGCGCCTCGCCGACACCCACGCAGTTGAACGGCCGCACGATCGTGTAGGGCAGCCCGTGCTGCTGCCACGCCGCCCGCGCGAAGTACTCGACCGCGAGCTTCTGGAAGCCGTACGACGACCGGGGCGGGGCGATCTCGCGCTCCTGGCCCTCGTACGACGGCCACGAGTCGGCCGACTCGAACACCATCGAGGAGCTCAGGTAGGTCACCTTGCGCAGCGGCGCCCCCTCACGCAGGTGTCGGATCGCCGCGTCGCAGGTGGCGGCGGTGATCCGTTCGTTGGTCGCGAGGAGGTCGTAGGGGTAGGCGTGGAAGTACGAGATGCCGCCGATCATGGCGGCTGCCGCCACCAGGTGGTCGCAACCGTCCGCGAGCGAGTACACCAGGTCGGCGTCGCGGGCGTCGCCCTCGACCAGGCGGTAGCCCGGGTGGTCGTCGTACGACCTGGACACGCGCCCGTACTTCGAGTGGTCGTCGAGCCCGACGACCTCGTAGCCACGCCCCAGTAGTTCCTGCACCAGGTAGCCGCCGATGAAACCCGACGACCCGGTGACCAGGACCCTGCCTGCGGTCGTGCGGTCCGTCGCGGTCACGCTGCGCTCCGTTCCGCCGCGCGCCGTAGCTGCTCCACCGTCACACGAGGCCCGAACGCGAAGCGGTACCAACGCAGGTAATGGGGGATCCAGGCGACGAGCTTGAAGCTGGACACACCCTGGTCGCGCTCCAGCCAGATCGTCGGGATCTCCGCGACCGGGCGGCGCAGGCGCCGCGCCTTGGCGACCATCTCCAGCCCGATCTCGAACCCCGCCCGGCTGTGGATGCCCACCTCCTGCACGAAGCGGCGCGAGTACGCCTTGAAGGAGTTGGTGGCGTCGCGCGTCCCGACCCGCGCCAGCCACGCCAGCGTCAGTCCGGCCAGCCGCGACAGGAACTGCTTGAGCCACGCCCCGCCGACCTGCTGTCCCCCAGGCATGTAGCGGGACGCCGCCGCCACGACCACGCCGCGTTCCACCAGGCGTGTGAGGTCATCGATCTGGCGTGGGTCGTCGCTGCCGTCCGCCATCGTGACCACCACGACGTCCGCCGAGGCGCGGTCGATGCCGAAACGGATGGCGTTGGCGGGGCCGTCCCCGAAGGTGTTGAGCGTCGGGACGACGCGCGGCTCCTTGTCCGCGTAGGCCTCCACGACCGGCACGGTCGCGTCGTCGGGCCGGTCGAAGACCACCAGGACCTCGCATGGCAGCGTCACCGCCTCCAACAGCCGGTCCAGGACCGGAACGATCTGCTCGCCCTCGTCGTGGGTCGGGATCACGATCGACACCCGGACGTCGCTCACGTGACCACGCCAGCGACTCTCGCGACGCGGTGCGTCGCTCACGCGACCACCTCCGTCGCTGTCTTGGGGGACCCAAGACAGCTCCTCTCGCGACGCGATGCGTCGCTCACAGGCGCACGCCCCGACCCAGCAGGTTCCACACGTCCGCGACCGGCGTGGTCCCCACGTCCAGGTCGCGGTAGTCGTCGTGCGGCGCCCCCACCACGAGCAGGTCGGCTCGGGCCACCACCTCGGCGAGGGGCAGCAGCGCCGCGTCCGTGGTCACGTACGGGTCGGTGGTGACCACCTCAGCGGCCTTGAAACGCAGGATGTGCTTGAGCTTGTAGCTGAGGCTGGCGCGGGTGTCGTCCGAACCGGCCTTGAACGCCATCCCGAGGATGCCGACGGTCATCCTGGACAGGTCGAAGCGCTCCTCGAGGCGGGCCACCACGTACAGAGGCAGCCCCTCGTTGACCAGCATCGCCGCATGCCCGAGGGTGAAGTTGTTGTTGTTGAAGGCTGCCAGCTGCATGGTGTCCTTGAGCAGGCACGGCCCGGCGGCGAAGCCGGCCCCCGGCATGTCCGCGGCGCGCGGGTAGTCGTACGTCAACGCGCTCCGGATGCGCTCGAAATCGAGGCCGAAGTCGTTGGCCATCATGTACAGCTGGTTGGCGATTGCGAACCGGATGTAGCGCCAGACGTTGGTGAACAGCTTCGCCAGCTCGGCCTCCTCCGGATGCAGCTCCACGATCGTGTCGGTCAGGCGACGGAACAGCTTCTCCGCTCGCGCCTGCGCAGCCGGCGTGCGTGCGGCCACGATCTGCGGCAGCGCGGAGAGCTCCACCATCGCACGGCCCTCCGCGATGCGTTCGGGACAGAACGCCACATCGGCCGCGACGCCCAGCTCCTGCAGGGTTCGCTCCACCAGAGCGGTCACCCCCGGGTACACGGTGCTGCGCAGGACCACGAGCTGCCCGTCGCGCAGGTACGCCGAGCAGCGGTCCAGCGCACGGGGGATGGCGTTGGGGTCGGGGTTGAGGTGTTCGTCCACCGGCGTGCCGATCACCACGATGACGTGCTCGGCCTCGCCGACCGACGCGTCCTCGGTGGTGGCGGTGAGCAGCCCGTCCGCCAGCGCGCGCCGCAGTGGCACCTCCGCCCCCGGCTCAGCGAACGGCATACGTCCGGCGTTCACGCTGGCGACCGCGTCGCGGTCGAGGTCGTACAGCACGGTGCGCAGCCCGCGGTCTGCGAGCGCGATGCCCAGCGGCAGACCGACGTGGCCGCAGCCGCCGACGATGACCACATCGCGCGGGAAGGAGGTAGCGGCCATGCGCGTCCTCGGTCGGTCGGGGAGACCCAGTCTGGCACGTCCGCCGCCCGCATCAGGACAGCCGCCGCCCGCCCCGCCCTCGGGGTACGGCTCGTCCCGGGCGTCGGCGACGACCACGCTGTGGACGCACGGCGTCGCGACGGCACCGGCGACCCGGCGCCGCCCTGTCCGGCCAGGTGACCGGTGGTCGGGTCTGTTCCGGAGAGCGATCGACACTGGCTCGACCCCTCCACAACTCTGCCCGCATCGCCCGGTTGGACATGGTAAGTCCGGAATGAGGGGTGGCTCACGTGGTGTCGTGCTGGGTCGGGTCGAGGGTGTGCCAGCCGAACGGAACGGTGACACGTCAGGTGCGGCCGCGGATGTCGTGGCGGGAGGCCGGCACCGGCGTCGCTGAACCGGCGGACGGGGGACCTGGACGGCGTCGACGTCAGTGGCGGACCTGCCCGTCGTGGAGGGCGCGTCAGGCAGGTGCGGAGCGTAGGCTCGCTCCGCGGTGGTAGCCCGGAAGGCGGTCCGTGCACGAGGTGGAGATCGGCCCTGGCCGCCAGGCACGCGCCGGCTACGAGCTCGGTGACGTGATGCTCGTGCCGTCGCGGCGGACGCGCAGCGTGGAGCAGGTGGACGTCAGCTGGCGGCTGGACGCCTACCCGTTCGACCTGCCGGTGCTCGCCTCCCCGCTCGACGCGGTGACCTCGCCCGCGACCGCTGGCACCATCCAGAGGCTGGGCGGCGTCGGTGTCCTCAACCTCGAGGGGCTGTGGACCCGCTACGACGACCCCGCCACGGTACTGGCGGAGATCGCCGCGCTGGAGCCCGGCCTGACCGCCACCACCCGCCTGCAGCAGCTGTACGACCTCCCCGTCCGCGAGGACCTGATCGGCAAGCGGGTCGGGGAGCTGGCCGCGTCCGGTTTCGCGGCCGCCAGCCTCACACCTCAGAAGGTGGAGCGTTACCACCGGGCCGCCCTAGAGGCCGGCCTGGACCTGCTGGTGGTGCAGGGCGTGGTGGTCAGCGCCCAGCACGTGGCGATCCCCGGCGAGCAGCCGCTGGACCTCCGAGCCTTCACCGCCCGCTACGACATCCCGGTCGTCGTCGGCGGGGTGGCCAGCGGCAAGTCGGCGCTCCACCTCATGCGCACGGGAGCCGTCGGTGTCCTGGTCGGCGTCGGCAGCGGCAGCGTGTCGACCACCACCGCCGCGCTCGGTGTCGGGCGGCCGCAGGCGACCGCCATCGCGGAGGTGGCGGCGGCACGGGCGCGCTACCTCGCCGAATCCGGCCGCTACGTGCAGGTCATCGCCAGCGGGGGTCTGAGGACCGGCGGCGACCTGTCGCGAGCGATCGCCTGCGGGGCCGACGCGGTGATGCTCGGCCGCCCGCTCGCGGCTGCGGACGAGTCGCCGGGCGCGGGAGCCTACTGGGGAGCCTCGTCCGCCCATCACGAGCTGCCGCGTGGCCGCCTGACACGGGTGGAGACGCTGGGCACGCTCCAGCAGATCCTCACGGGGCCAGCGCACCGTGACGACGGCACGGTCAACCTGATCGGTGGGCTCCGTCGGGCGATGGCGGTCTGCGGCTACGAGGACCTGCGCTCCCTGCAGCGCGCGGAACTGGCGGTGCGCGTGTGAGTCACCGCGCCGCCGCGCTGGGCGTGGCCCTGGCCCTGGTGACGGGAGCCTGTCAGGGAGCAGGTGAGGTCGCGCAGGAGGTGGAGGATGCGGCCTCCGAGCTCGCCTCGGAGGCGCGCGGCGTCGCGTCGGAGGCGCGCGACGTCGCGTCGGAAGCGCGCGGAGCCGTCCCCCCGGAGGGTGGTGCCCGGACACCCGCGGAGGACGGCGGCGGCCCCGCCGCCCCGCAGCCGGAGACGGACGACCACGGCGAGGTGGGGGCCAACGGGCGCGCCATCGTGCGTGGCAGCGTGCCCAACGTGGTCGTCGAGGTGGACGTGCAGGAGGGGGCCGAACCCGACCCGGCCGCGATCGATCACCTCGTGGGCGTGCTCGGCGAGGTCGTCGACAAGCCTGGAGGCATCTCCGACGCCGGCGGGAACGTCTTCTCCTCCGAGCGCAGCACCTGGACCGACGCGGACCTGCGTGCCGCCGCGCAGCAGCACCGCAGCCAGCGCTCGACCGCCGACACGGTCGCCATCCACCTGTTGTATGTCCGCGGACGGTTCGCTCAGGAGGACACGCTCGGGCTCGCTCGCAACGCCAGCGAGGTGGCGCTCTTCCCCGACAGGTGGCGCCAGACGCTGGGCCAGCTGCTCGGCGGCGCGCGCCAGGTCGAGGAGGCCGTCGTGGTGCACGAGCTGGGGCACCTGCTCGGCCTGGTCAACCTCAGCTACCGCAGCGAGGTCGATCACGAGGACCCTGAGCACCCGGGCCACTCCTCCAGCCAGGGGTCGGTCATGTACTGGGCGATCGAGTCCACGGCGATCGGTCAGGTGTTCGACGGGCCACCACCGGACCGCTTCGACGAGGCCGACCGCGCGGACATCGAAGGGCTGAAGATGGGCCGGCACTGACCCCACCGCGCGTCGACCCGGCCCGTCCCCGCGTGCGCGACCCGGCCTGGGACGGCCTGACCCGGTGCTCGCCCCGCCGCCGGTACCCTCGCCGCGATGACCGACCTCCACCACTTCGACACCGTCCTGGTTGTCGACTTCGGTGCCCAGTACGCGCAGCTGATCGCGCGCCGGGTCCGCGAGGCCCACGTCTACTCCGAGATCGTCCCCCCCACGGTCACCGCGCGTGAGATCCGCGCTCGCCGACCGAAGGCGGTCATCCTCTCGGGCGGTCCCAGCAGCGTCCACGCTGAACGCGCCCCCCGCATCGACCCGGCGGTCTTCGACCTGGACGTCCCGGTGCTGGGCATCTGCTACGGCCAGCAGCTCATGGCCCAGACCCTGGGCGGCACGGTCGAGCGCACCGGCAGCCGGGAGTACGGCAGGACCCTCCTCACCGTCGAGGAGCCGGGGCGGCTGCTGGCTGACCTGCCGCTCGAGCAGCCCGTGTGGATGAGCCACGGCGACACGGTGACCGCCGCCCCGCCCGGCTTCCGCGTCACCGCCCGCACCCCGTCCACCCCCGCAGCGGCGTTCGAGTACCCCGAGCGCGGCCTGTACGGGGTGCAGTTCCACCCCGAGGTGTCACACAGCCGCCACGGGCGCGACCTCATGAAGCGTTTCCTGTACGACGCGGCCGGCTGTCGACCGACGTGGACGCCGCTCAACGTGATCGAGCACGCGGTGACGACGGTCCGGGAGCAGGTCGGCGACCGCCCCGTCCTGTGCGCGCTGTCCGGCGGCGTGGACTCGTCGGTCGCCGCCGCACTGGTCCACCGCGCGGTCGGCGACCAACTCACCTGCGTGTTCGTCGACCACGGGCTGATGCGCCACGACGAGGGCCGTCAGGTGGAGGAGACCTTCCGCGGCCACTTCGACGTCAACCTGGTGCACGTCAAGGCGGAGGACCGCTTCCTCGCCGCGCTCGCCGGCGTCAGCGAGCCCGAGGACAAACGCAGGATCATCGGCGAGCAGTTCATCCGCGTGTTCGAAGAGGTCGCCCGGGACGTGCACCGCTCGGGGTCCGGCGCCGAGCTGCTGGTCCAGGGCACCCTCTACCCGGACGTGATCGAGTCGGGCAGCGCGACCGCCGCCACCATCAAGAGCCACCACAACGTCGGCGGACTGCCCGAGCGACTCGACCTGGAGCTGATCGAGCCCCTGCGGCTGCTGTTCAAGGACGAGGTGCGTGTCATCGGAGAGGAGCTGGGGCTGCCCGAACCGATGGTGTGGCGCCAGCCGTTCCCCGGACCCGGACTGGCCGTGCGCATCGTCGGCGAAGTGACCCGCGAACGGCTGGCGATCGTGCGCGCCGCCGACCACATCGTCCTGGAGGAGCTGCGCCGCGCGGGCCTGATGGAGGCTCCCGTCATCGCGCGCGCCACGGACGGCAGTCCCGCCGAACCCGCCATCTGGCAGGCCTTCGCGGTCCTGCTGACGGTCCGCTCGGTCGGTGTGATGGGCGACGAGCGCACCTACGGTCACCCCGTGGTGGTCCGGGCGGTCACCTCCGAGGACGCCATGACCGCCGATTGGGCGCGCCTCCCCCACGACGTGGTGGAGCGCATCAGCGGCCGCATCGTCGGCGAGGTGGAGGGCGTCAACCGCGTGGTGCTCGACGTGACCTCCAAGCCGCCCGGCACGATCGAGTGGGAGTGATCCACCCGTACCGTCGGTGACCCGCGCGGTCCCGATCCTGTCACCTAGTCGTCGAGCGTGCCGATCGTCACGGTTGACCGCGCGCTCTCCGATCGTGCTTCCTGGTGGTCACCGGTGACCGCGAGGACGCACGAGACCGCCGATGCCCCACCGAGTCGGCGGGCCCAGCGGAAACGTCGACCGGGTCGCGCCGGTGGAGGGGGCGCCGGCGAGCCCGCTCACGGACGGCCACTAGGCTCCCCGGGCCTCGGCCGACCCGGAGCGCACGATATGCACGTCCCGCTTGGGTGCACGGCGCACAGCGCCGGGCTGGCCCTCGCCGTGGCGGTCGCTCTGACGGCCTGTGGAGGCAGCGGCGGAGACCGAGCCGTCGGGCGGCCCGCCGGCGGGGTCGTACCGACCGGCGAGGCCACGGGCGAGGTCGCCACCGACGTCGGCGTCACCGAGGAGCCCTGCGCCGCCGCGGTCAACCCGGAGAACGGCTGCGTCTACCTGGGCAGCCTCTCCGACCTGTCGGCGGGACCCTTCTCGGCTCTGGCGGTCCCCATCACGGATGCTCAGGAGGCGTTCTGGCGGCGTGTCAACGAGCAGGGCGGTGTCGGTGGGTACGACATCGACGTCACCACCTACACTCGAGACAACCAGTACGACCCGCAGGTCCACCGCCGTCTGTACCGCGGGATCGAGCCCCACGTTCTCGCGCTCGCTCAGACCCTCGGGTCCCCCACGACGGCGGCGATCATTGACGACCTCGAGGCGAGCGGCGTCCTGGCGGCGCCGGTGTCGTGGACCTCCCGGTGGTTGTTCCACGACGTCATCGTCGAATCGGGCAGCACGTACTGCATAGATCCGATGAACGGGCTCGACTGGCTCACCGTCGAAGGCGACGGACCGGACACGGTCATGGCGATGGCGTTCCCCGGCGACTACGGAGGCGACGCCGCGGCCGGCGCGAGGATCTGGGCGGAGGCCAACGACGCGCAGTTCTCCTACGTGGAGCAGGTGCCGGTCGCGTCCGGCGGCACCACCACCGCCGCGGTCGATGCGATCCTCGACCAGGGGCCCGACGTTGTGGTCCTCGCCGTGTCGCCCCAGGAGACCGGCGAGATCGTCGCCGGCACGGTCGCCCGCGGCTACGAGGGCAGGTTCCTGGGGGTGAGCCCGTCGTACAACCCCGGGTTGCTGCAGAGCGCTGCCAGGGACGCCGTCGTCAGCAGGTACATGCTGACGGCGCCGTGGGCCACCACGTTCTCCGGTGACGCTCCCGGCGCCCGGGCGATGCGCGCAGCGCTGGGCGAGGGAGTGGCCGGGAACGAGGGGTACACGTCCGGCTGGATCTGGAGCTACCCGCTGAAGGCGGCGCTGGAGCAGGCCGTGGCCAGCGGCGACCTCACGCGCCGGGGCCTGTTCGACGCGGTCAAGAGCCTGGAGTCGGTCGACTACGAGGGGATGCTCGGCGGCGGTGCTGGCCACTTCGCCGGCGGCCCCGATGCCGCAGCCGTGCGTGTGACGACCATCGCGCAGCCCAGCGGGGCGGGCACCTCGGGCTACGAGATCGTCGAGCCGAACTACTCGGGCCCCACCGCGCAGGGGTACGAGTTCGGCGACGGCCCCTGCTACCAGACCGTCAGCCCGGGGTGAAGCAGGCACACGAGGCCCGGTCGCGGACGGCCTCGTGCGCCGCCCCGGCGCGTGTCGATGTGGCCCATCGGCGTGGCCATCGCGTCGTCGGACGCCCCGTCGCCAGTCCGACGCGACCGCTGCGTCGCCCCCTCGGGAGCGGTCGGGCCCTCCGGTACGGTGGCGCACATGCCCGCGCAGCGCCCCGACCCCGGCGCCACCACGACTGTGTCCGAGGCGCTGGTGGCGGACCTGAACCCCGCCCAGCGGGAGGCGGTCACCGCGACCGATGGGCCGCTGCTGATCGTGGCCGGTGCGGGCTCGGGGAAGACGCGCGTGCTCACGCACCGCATCGCGCACCTGATCCGCGACCGGGGTATCGACCCCTTCTCGATCCTCGCCATCACCTTCACCAACAAGGCGGCGTCGGAGATGCGCGAGCGGGTCGGGAGTCTCGTCGGCGCGCGGCTGTCCGAGCGCATGTGGGTCACCACCTTCCATTCGGCGTGCGCGCGCATCCTCCGGCGGGAGGCGGCCCGGCTCGGCTACCGCTCCACGTTCTCGATCTACGACCAGGCCGACGCCGTGCGTCTCGTCGCGCAGGTCATGAAGGACCTGCGCGTCGACGAGCGCGGTCTCACCCCCCAGGGCGTCCACGTCGCGATCAGTGCGGCGAAGGACGAACTGATCGACTTCGACACGTACGCGCTGCGGGCCGAGGGTCACATCGACAAGCGCATCGCCGAGGTCTACCGCGAGTACCAGAGCCGCCTGCACCGTGCCAACGCGGTGGACTTCGACGACCTCCTGGTGAAGGTGGTGGAGCTGTTCCAACTGTTCCCGGAGGTGCTCGACCACTACCGCGAGCGGTTCCTCTACCTGCTGGTCGACGAGTACCAGGACACCAACCGCGTCCAGTACCACCTGGTCAACCTGCTGGCGGGCAAGCACCGCAACGTCATGGTCGTCGGCGACGCCGACCAGGGTGTCTACAGCTTCCGGGGCGCCACGATCCAGAACCTCCTCGACTTCGAACGCGACTTCCCCGACGCCACGGTCGTCAAGCTGACGCAGAACTACCGCTCCACCGCGACGATCCTCGACGCGGCGAACGCCGTGATCCGCAACAACCTGCGCCGCCAGCCCAAGGACCTGTGGACGGAGGAGGGTCCGGGGTCGCACGTCGTGCGCTACCACGCCGAGGACGAACGCGACGAAGCCGCTTTCGTCGCCGAGGAGATCGAGCGGCTCGTGCGCGACGAGGGGCACCGCTTCGCCGACGTCGCCGTCTTCTACCGCACGAACGCGCAGTCGCGTGTGCTCGAGGAGGTGTTCGTCCGCGTCGGCACCCCCTACCGGGTGGTCGGTGGGGTGCGGTTCTACGAGCGCAAGGAGATCAAGGACCTGCTGGCCTACCTGCGGCTGCTGGTCAACCCGGCCGACGACCTGTCGGCCCGCCGCGTCGTCAACGAGCCTCGCCGGGGGATCGGTGCCAGGACCCTGGAGTGGATCGACCGGCACGCCGCCCGCGAAGGCATCCCGTTCCTGGAAGCGTGCCGCCAGGCCGAGCACATCCCCCAGCTCACGCCCCGCCAGGTCTCGGCTGTGCAGACGTTCGTCGACACGCTCGACGTGCTGGGGACCGTGGCCGCGGGGACCCCGGTCCCGGAGCTGATCGAGGAGACCTGGACGCGCACCGGCTACATGGGTGAGCTCCAGGCGGAGCGCAGCATCGAGGCGCTCGGTCGCGAGGAGAACCTCCGCGAGCTGCAGTCGGTCGCCCGCGAGCACCACGAGCGCGACCCAGGCGGTGGCCTGCAGGGGTTCCTCGAATCCGTCACCCTCGTCACCGACCAGGACGAGCTGCTCGAGGTCGAGCAGGAGCAGGCGGGGCGTGACGAGTCGGCCGTCACCTTCATGACGCTGCACACCGCCAAGGGGCTGGAGTACCCGGTCGTCTTCCTCGTGGGCCTCGAGGACGGCGTCTTCCCGCACGTGCGCTCGCTCGCCGACAGCGACGAGCTGGAGGAGGAGCGCCGCCTGTGCTACGTCGGCATGACGAGAGCTGAACAGCGCCTGTACCTCGTCCACGCCGACCACCGCACCCTGTGGGGAGGAAGCTCCTTCAACCCGCCGTCGCGCTTCCTGCGTGAGCTACCCGAGGACCTGGTCGAGCGGCGCGAGTCCGAGCGGGGCGCCGCCGCCGGACGCATCCGTGACCGTGAGATCACGGAGTTCGGCGGGGTCGAGTTCCGGGTCGGCGAGCACGTTCGTCACAGCAGCTTCGGGCGCGGACGGGTGCTGCAGGTCGCGGGTGAGGGGGAGTCGGCGGAGGCGCTGGTCGACTTCCAGGACGTCGGCCGCAAGCGGCTGCTGCTGCTCTACGCCCCGTTGATCAAGGAGTGACCGCGTCGCGCCCGGTCAGGCGCAGACCGGCACCGCGCCGGTGTCACGGGCCGGGGGGCCGGCGAGCCGACGCGTCGGGTCGAGGTACAGGGTCCCGCGGTGCACCATGGTGGGTCGGCGGTCCAGCGACGTGCCCCCGGCGAGCGCACGTCCGGTGACCGTCCACACGTGGCCATCGGACGACTCGAGGTGCCCCGAGGCGGGGCAGTACCGGGGCGGCTCCCCGTCCGGCACCACGAAGGCGCGGAGGCGGCCGGCGGCGCCGACGAGCAGCACCCCGCGCGCCTCGTCGTAGGTTGCGTCCCCGACGGCACCGGCCGGACCGACCCCCACCCAGGGTGGACCGGGCGGGGCGGTCGCGCGCACGACCAGCGCCACCATGACCACCAGCAGGACGATCCCGACCGCGGCGGACGCCACCACCCACTGCAGCCCGAGCGGCGCCCGCAGCACGATCTTGCGCGCCCGCTTCGCAGCACGCTCGGGCAGGTAGCCCGAGGGGCCGTATTCCGGGTCGGGGTCGCGGCGCGCCCGCTCGACCACCGGCTCCTCCTCCACCGGCCACCGGGCCGCGCGAGTCTCCCCCCCGACCCGGCGGCCGTCAACGCGCCCCGCCCGCCGGCACCGGCTGCGTGGCCGACGACGCCTGGGCTAGCCTCGTTGGCGCCGTGTCACGCCCTGGTCGGCACGGCCGCGCACCGTTCCCGGCAGGAGACCGTCCGTGCCCATCCGTGTCGTGATCGCCAAGCCGGGGCTCGACGGGCACGACCGCGGCGCGAAGGTGGTGGCGCGCGCGCTGCGCGACGCGGGCATGGAGGTCATCTACACGGGGCTACACCAGACCCCCGAGCAGATCGTCAACGCGGTCGTGCAGGAGGACGCGCAGGCGGTGGGGCTGTCCATCCACTCCGGCGCGCACATGACGCTGTTCCCCCGCGTGGTCGAACTGCTCCGCGAGCAAGGCGCGGACGACGTCGTCGTGTTCGGCGGCGGGATCATCCCCAAGGAGGACGTCGACGAGCTCCAGCAGAGTGGGATCGCCAGGATCTTCACCCCGGGGACGGCGATGGGCGAGATCGTCGAGTGGGTCCGCGACAACGTCCCCGAACGGACCGCCAGCGCCTGAGCGGCCCGGCACGAGCCCACACCGGAGCACGCATGGACCTCCTCGAGTACCAGGGCAAGGAGTTCTTCCGTCGCCACGGCGTCGCCACCACGCCCCCGGGCGCCGTCTGCTCTACGCCCGACCAGGTCCGCGACGCGGCGCAGGAACTGGGCGGCCGGGTCGTGGTCAAGGCGCAGGTCAAGACCGGAGGCCGCGGCAAGGCCGGCGGCGTGAAGCTGGCTGCCGATCCGGACGAGGCCCGCGCCGCCGCGCAGACCATCCTGGGCCTGGACATCGGCGGGCACGCCGTCGAGCTGGTGTACGTCGAACCGGCCTCCGACATCGCCGACGAGTACTACCTGTCCGTCATGCACGACCGGGTCGGAAAGGGGTACCTGGTCATCTGCTCGGCCGAGGGTGGGGTCGACATCGAGCAGGTCAACCGGGAGCGGCCCGAGGCCGTGGTCAAGCAGCCGTTGCTGCCATCCGAGGTGGCCGACGGCCTGCCCCGCAGCCGGGCACAGGCGATCGTCCGGGCCGCGGCGCTGCCCGCCGACGCGTGCGATCCCGCCGCCGACCTGCTGGTGCGGCTCGTCCACGCCTTCATCGCGGGCGACGCGCTGCTCTGCGAGGTCAACCCGTTGGTGCGGACCACTCACGGGCGCGTGATCGCGTTGGACGCCAAGGTCACCCTCGACGACAACGCGCTCTTCCGCCACGACGAGCACCGGGAGTGGGTCGAGTTCGACCAGCAGGGGGACGACCTCGAAGCGCGCGCCAAGCGCAGGGGCATCCAGTACGTCAAGCTGGACGGCACCGTCGGGGTGCTGGGCAACGGGGCCGGCCTGGTCATGGCCACCATCGACCTCGTGGCTCAGGCGGGCGGAGCGCCGGCCAACTTCCTCGACGTCGGTGGCGGGGCGAGCGCCGACACGATGGCCGAGAGCCTGTCCATCGTGCTCGCCGACCCTCAGGTCGCCAGCGTGCTGATCAACATCTACGGGGGCATCACCCGGGGCGAGGAGGTCGCGAGGGGGATCATGGAGGCCCTCCGCCGGCTCGGCGACATCGGCCCGAGCCTGGTCGTCCGCCTCGACGGCACCAACGCCGAGGAGGGTCGGCGCATCCTCGAGCAGGCTGCCCACGCCAACGTGGTTGCGGCGGCGGACATGCGCCAGGCGGCGGAGCGGGCCGTTCAGCTGGCCGCGCCGGCAGGGGCTCGCGAGGCCTCCGCGTGAGTGACGCTGTGCCGGAGGTGGGCACGTGAGGGGCGCGTAGCGTCGCGAGAGGAGCTGTCGTGGGCCCCCCAGGACAGCGACGGAGGTGGGCACGTGAGCATCATCGTCGACGAGCACACGAGGGTCGTCGTCCAGGGGATCGGCACGCAGGGCACCTTCCACGCTCGACGCAACCAGCTGTACGGCACCGCGGTTGTCGCAGGCGTGCACCCACGTCGTGGCGGCGACACTTGGAAGGAGCTGGACCTCCCCGTCTTCGCCACGGCCGAGGAGGCGGTCGACCGGACCGATGCGAACACGTCGATGATCATGGTGCCGGCACCGTTCACCAAGGACGCGATCCTGGAGGCCTTCCACGCCGGCATCCGCACGATCGTGACCATCACCGAGGGCGTCCCCGTGCACGACATGACGGTCGTCTACGACCAGGTGGTGCGACTCGGTGGGGCGCGGCTGATCGGCCCCAACTGTCCCGGTGTGATCAGTCCCGGCCGGTGCAACGTCGGGATCATCCCGGCGAACATCGCCGGGCCCGGACACGTCGGGCTGGTGTCGCGTTCGGGCACCCTGACCTACCAGATCATGGACGAGCTCGCGTCGGGCGGACTGGGCATCTCCACCTGCGTCGGCATCGGTGGCGACCCGGTCGTCGGCAGCGACTTCCTCGACGTCGTCCGGTTGTTCGCCGAGGATCCCGCCACCCGGGCCATCGTGCTGGTCGGCGAGATCGGGGGCACCGACGAGCAGGAGGCCGGAGGGTGGATCGCCGAACACATCCCCGACACCCCGGTGGTGGCCTACGTCGCCGGCTTCCAGGCTCCCCCCGGCAAGCGGATGGGCCACGCCGGCGCGATCGTCCGTGAGGGCACGGGCGGTGGCGAGACCGCCGTGGAGAAGCAACAGGCCTTGGAGGCCTTCGGCATCGCGGTGGCCACCAACCCGTCCGAGGCGGCGCGCCTCATGATCGAGCGGCTGAGCACGCCGCCCAGGTCGTCAGGCGGGGTGGCCCCGGGCGGCTGAGGAGCGTGGGCCGTCGCGGCGTGTGCCGTGGACATCGACCGGCCGAACCGAGATCGTGAGTGGTTGCGCCGGCATCCTGGCGGAACCTGGCACGATCGTCGCTCGGGGGCAGGATCGGCGGAACCACGCACGATCGTTGCTGGCCCAGGTCGGGCGGGGCAGCGGCCGCCGGGTCGGCGGACACGCTGACGAGAGAAGCCCCGCCCGGGCGGGGGCGGGGCTTCTACCAGCCGGGACGCGCGGGGGCACGGCGTCGACCGGCTCCGGCCACCGTGGGGCTTCGGTGACCGGTCCCGCGGGCCTGGCCGGGTGGGGCGCCGGCGTGGAGAAGGCCCACGGGGCGGCAGCTGTCGCTGCCACACCTGCGTCAACGTCGCTGAGCCGGCCGACGTGCCCGTCAGCCCCCGTACGTGCGCGCAGCGCACGTACGGGGGCAGCGATGCTCCGTCCGTGGGGGAGGGCGTAGGGTCGGCGTATGACCGGTTCGCAGGTGCGTGTCGGCGCGGCCGTCAGCCGCGCCG
>DASZZX010000365.1:0-2371 GCA_036260415.1 Nitriliruptorales bacterium | reverse complement strand
CTCGAGCGGCGCGAACGCTTCGCCGACGCATCCATGTTCGCGGGCCAGCTGTCGACCACCTACGCCAGGTGGGGCAGGTTCGGCCCCGCCGAGCGGTGGCAGGTGCGTGCGGAAGAGCTCGCCGCCCGCAGCGGCGACCCTAACGCCGTGCTCGACGCGGCGCTCACGCGCGGGGGCCTGGAGTCCGAACGCGGCAACCTCCACGAGGCGCTGGAGGCCACGCGCCGCGGCGTGGAGGAGGCCGAGCGCATCGGCAACACCCTGTGCTCCCTGGTGGGTCACTTCATGCTGGGCGACCAGCAGCTGCGGCTGGGACGGCCCGCGGACGCCATCGACGCGTTGGAGCGCAGCGGTGAGCTGGCCGCCTACTGCGACGCCGGCACGTTCGCGGCGCTCAGCGAGGCGTGGGTGGCGGCCGCCCGCGCACAAGCGGGTGAGGGTGAGCCGGACTGGGAGGAGTTCGACCGCGCGCTGCGCCTGGCGCGGGACAACGGCGACCGCCTCGGCGAGGGTGAGGTCCACCGCCAGCGCGCCACCGCGCTGGCCGCCCGCCCACAGCCCGACTGGGACGCAGTCCTGGCTGATCTCCGGACCGCGGTCGACATCTTCGAGCGCATCGAGGCCGAGCCGTACCTGGCACGCGCCCTGCGGGATATGGGCATGGCGCTGGAGGTGGCTGGCCGCCCCGAGCCCGCAGCCGACGCGCTGAGGCGGGCGCGCGCGCTGCTCCAGCGGATGGCATCGCCCCCGCGGATTGCGACCGACCGGCCGCCTTCGGTCCCCGCGTCCTAGCGACGCGGTGACGACCTCCACGTGGTGGCGCCGCCTGCTGCGCGTCCTGCCGTCGTTCGAGGAGGAGATGGTGCTCCTCCGCCGGCTCGTCGCACCCGGTGACGTCTGCCTCGACGTGGGCGCGAGCTACGGGCTCTACGCCGTCTGGCTGGCCCGTCTGGTCGGTGTCCGCGGACGGGTCCACGCGTTCGAGCCCCGCGCACGCTCACGCTGGGTGCTGCGCGCCGTGCTGCGTCTGGCGACCCGCGGCAACGTCGTCGTCCACCCCATCGCGCTCAGCTCCTGCGACGGCCAGGACGTGCTGGTCACACCACGCCGACGCTGGCTCCTCCCGGTGCCGGGGCGCACCTTCCTGCGAGGCGAGCTCGACTCCGCTGCCGGCTACTACGAGGGGTGGGTCAGCGAGTTCGGTGGTGCCCGCGAGTCCGCTGTCGCCACACGGACGCTCGACGGCTTCGCGAGCGACCTGGGCGGCGCCGTGCGGTTCGTCAAGATCGACGTGGAGGGAGCCGAGCTCGCCGTGCTGGAGGGGGGCGCCGCCACCATCGCCCGCGACCGCCCGGCCGTCCTCTGTGAGATCGAGGACCGCCACACGCGCAAGTACGGTCATGCGCCCGGCGATGTCGTCGCCTGGTTCGATGCGCGCGGCTACCGGCTGACGCATCTGGGTTCGCACGGGCTGGAGCTGGCCGCCGACGTGACCGACGCCGTCAACAACTACCTCTTCCTGCCGGCCGAACGGCCGCTCCCCGGCTGATTGGAGCAGCCGGGTGGTCCGCGACGACCGGATGCGGCAGGCTGGTGGGCAGGAGACAGCTCACCGGACGGCGAAAGACCACGTGACGGCGGCAGGCGCCGTCGGTCGGAGCGGTGCGACACCATGCGGCGAACCGGGTTCGGCAGGCGGCGACGGCGACCGCCTGACGCCGGCCGTCCACCATCCGCGGCCGCGACGGAGCGGCTCGCGGGCACCCTCGCCGAGCAGGTGGACGAACTGCGTTCGGACCTCGCCGACGATCTGGCCCTGACCATGCTGCTGGCCGCCACAGGGAGGGCCGACGAGGCCGGACGCGTCGTCGAGGCGAGCCGCGACGCGCTGCGCAGGTTCGCTGCCCGTGCGGAGACGAGCCTCGCGGCGGCGGTGGTGGAGCGCGAGGCGGAGGAGGTCCTCGCCCATGCCGAGCACGCGACGTCGGAGACCTGGTGGCCGCAGCGGCTGAGGACCGCCGCGCTCGCCACCTCCGCCGCGGCAGCGCTCGCGGTCGCCGCGGTCACCGTCGGCAACGACCCTGGTGACGCCCGGTTGATCGCCGGGCAGGGCGACGCCGCGGCGGGAGCGGCCGCTCCGCCCGCCCACGGCGGCGCCGACGCGTCCACGGCCCCCGCTCCGTCACGGTCGGGTCGCGAGTCGCCCGCCGCGGCGGGCGACGTCCCAGGGCCGCCACCACCACGTGTCACCCAGGACGTGCTCGCTTCCGACCCGCTCGACCCGTCGCGGCAGCCTGGCGGCGACGACCACGACGGGATCCTGGAACGACTGACGGCGGATGCGCGCGAGATCCCGGGCGCGGTGATGGGC
>DASZZX010000364.1:0-5722 GCA_036260415.1 Nitriliruptorales bacterium | reverse complement strand
GCTGGAGCGTGCCGCGGCGATCGGCCGCCGCGTCTGCCCGGGGACGAGGAGGATATCGGGACGTGGCTGCGCTGGTTCATCTGGGCCACGATCCGGATGCTCGACAAGGTCTCCCGGCGGGTGCTGGCCCGAGCGTGGCAGGCCGGGCTCGGCCCCGACCTGGACGCCGATCTGACGGTCGACTTCGACTCCACCATCTGCCGGGTGTTCGGCACCGCCAAGCAGGGCGCCCGCTTCGGCTACACCCACGTGCGCGGCTACCACCCGCTGCTGGCGACGCTGGCCGACACCGACGAGGTGCTACATGCCCGCATGCGTGGCGGCAACGCCGGCGCGGGCCGCGGCGCGGGCAGCTTCGTACGCGAGACGATCCGTCGCATCCGCGACGCAGGCGCGACCGGCAAACTGACGGCCCGGGCCGACGCGGCGTTCTACTCGCGTGCGTTCGTCACCGCGTGCCGCGACCATGACGTGGCGTTCTCGGTGACGGTGGACAAGAACACGGCGATACGGCGGGCCATCGACGCAATCGACGACGATGCCTGGGTTCCGATCCCGTACTGGCTGGACGGTGGCGCCGATGTCGCCGAAACGACCTACACCGCCTTCAAGAACACCAAGGGCGAGATCGAGCTGCGGCTGATCGTGCGGCGGGTGCGGCCTACCCTCGGCTCGCAGCTCGCCCTGGATGTCGTGTTCGACTACCACGCCATCCTCACCGACCGCGACGGCCAGATGCTCGAGATCGAAGCCGACCACCAGGCCCACGCCGTGATCGAGCTCGCCATCCGCGACCTCAAGGCTGGCGGGCTCGCCCATGTTCCCTCCGGGGTCTTCACTGCGAACGCGGCCTGGCTCGGCCTGGCGGTGCTGGCCCACAACCTCGGCCGGTGGACGCTGGCCGCGGCCGGCAACGGCTTCGAGCGTGCCACCACCCAAACCCTACGGACCAAGCTCACCTCGATGCCCGCCCGGCTCGTGCACACCGCCCGACGGCTCAAGCTGCGCGCCCCGACGAACTGGCCCTGGCGCGATGCCTTCCAAGCTGCGCTGACCAAGATCGCAGCGCTTCCCGCACCGACCTGACCTGCAGCCCGTCGTCACCTGCCCGCACAGACCCCATCACCACGAACGCCCGGACCAGATCCGGCCCGTCGGCATGCCCGAATCCGGCCCGAAGCCATCGCTTCCGTGTTCATCCAGGCGTCAGCCGTTCACAAAGACGAACCAGCGGCCAAGACGTTCCCGTCATCGCCACACCCAAAGCCGACCGGTGGATTGAGGCTTACCACCACGACCGGGCGGAGTTGCGTCCGCAGGGCGCTACGGAGTGTGACGCCGGACGCAGCCGTCCGCGAAACAGGGGAGTCGTCGTGCGAGCACTGCTACCGGTCACTATGGCGGTCGCCGCGTTGCTCGCTGGGTGGCCGTCGTGGAACGGCCGGACGGTCTTCACACCCTAGCCGTGGCTTCGGGCGCCTACGCAAGAACGCCTCTCCGCCCATAACAGCAAGTCGAGTTCGTCTTCCGGGTCGTGTCCGGTGCGGTGTCTGTGTTCAGGACTCTCGAAGATGCCGTGCGGCAGCCGGGGCCACGGTGTCCCCGTCGCTGTCATGGACGGGCACTACCTCGTTGGTCTGCAGGTCGACGTATCCGAGCAACGTTCCATCGGGACGATTCACCTAGAGCCGGTGCTTTCCGTAACGCTTCCACGTTCGGACGATTACGTCGTCGCGAGGTTCGACGGTCTGTTCAACGACGGCTGATCGCGAGGCGTGAGCCGCTCCCGTGAGACGCACGTCGCGCTGGCTACGGCGGCTCTCGGTTCCGGGGTGAAGGCGAGCATCGAGTTGTTCGCTGACCTGTCGGATCTCAGCGGCGGACAACGCCGGCTGCCCGGCGGCCAGTCTTCGTAGTCCTCTGCGCGTGAGGAGTCGGACGCCATCGGCGGAGTCGGGTGGGAACAGGAGAGGCCACTCGACACCGAGGAAACACAGGGCAGGGTTAACCGGGACCGTCTCCGGTCCGGCGGCAGCGAGGGTCCTCCGGACCACGGCAGCCTGCTCGTGGGCTTGCTCGAGGAGCTTGGAGCGGTTGCGGCCACCGATCCAGAGCTCCTTGCCTCGGCGACGGGTCTCGAGCTTGCCGGTGTAGTTCTTCGCGTCGATCGTCCACACGCCCGCAGAGGCGACTAGGATGTGGTCGATGTTGGCTCGGGATCCGGGGATGCGCCGGTCGTGCAGGGCACGGGTGGGCGGGACGAGCCCGTCGAGGACCCGGCCGACTGCCTGTTCGCCCTCGGCGCCCTTGCGCCACGCGACCTCACGGCGGCTCGGCGCCAGCTGACCGATGACGATGGCGAGGCCCACGAGTGTGCCGAACCACCACGCGCCGAGAAGGAGATGGCCCGCCGTAGCCCCGCCAACGATCAGGACAGCGGACAACGCGAGCAGCAGGCTGCGGTTGTCGCGGACGCGCTGCACCCGCGCTTCTCTGGTTCGCTCGTACTCGTAGCGAGCGGACCCTCCAACCCCCATGTTCACCCCCGTCGAGGTCGTGCCCGGATCTTCGACTCCTCATGTCGGCCGCTTGAGGCGGGCGCCTACGATTCTCGAGATGTTTCAGATGGCGCGCGCTCGGGACAGGAGCGGACGTGGGTGACCTTCCCACCGGCAATCCTGACCTTCCTGTTCACGGACGTGGAGGGATCGACCCGGCTTCTGGAGGAGCTCGGAGAGCGTTATCGGGACGTCCAGCACCGTCACGACGAGATCGTCCGGGCCGCTATCGACGAAGGTGACGGCCGTGAGGTGAGCACCGAGGGTGACTCGTTCTTCGCCGTGTTCTCCGCGCCGTCCGGGGCGGTGCATGCCGCTGTGCAGGCTCAGCGTGAGTTGGCGGCGACGTCGTGGCCTGGGGGCGTCAGCGTGCGGGTCCGCATGGGCCTGCACACGGGCGAAGGGATCCTGGGCGGCGACAACTACCTCGGGATGGACGTCAACCGGGCCGCCCGGATCGCCGCGGGGGACATGGGGGGCAGGTCCTGCTCTCGGACTCCACCCGCGCTCTGGTCGAACGCAACCTGCCCCCTGCTACACGACTGGAGGATCTCGGCCAGCATCGCATGAGGGACCTCACCCAGCCGGAACGCCTCTACCAGGTCGTGATCGAGGGGCTGGAGCAGGAGTTCCCCCCGCCCCGGACGCTCGAGGCCCGGCCCAACAACCTGCCGGCGCAGCTCACCCGTTTCATAGGCCGCGGCGAAGAGATCGCCCGCATCCGCCAACTGCTCGCCAGCCATCGGCTCGTGACCCTGACCGGGCCCGGAGGAACGGGCAAGACCCGGCTGGGACTGCAGGTCGCGTCCGAGGCCCTCACCGACTTTGAAGAGGGTGTGTTCTTCGTCGATCTCTCGGCCGTGACGCTCCCCGAACTCGTGCCCGCAACCATCGCTTCGGCCCTGCGCCTGCGTGAGGAGCCGGGACGCCCGCTGCTCGACACACTCGCCGGTCACCTGCGGGACAAAGAGTTCCTGTTGGTGTTGGACAATTTCGAGCAGGTCGTCGAAGCAGGTGAGCGCCTCGTCGCACCCTTGCTGCTCGTCGCACCCGGACTCAAGGTGCTGGTGACCAGCCGCGTGCCCCTCCATCTCCATGGAGAGCAGCAGTTCCCGGTCCCCCCGCTCGGGCTCGCCGACCCCCGACAGCTGTCCGACCTCGGGGCCCTGGCACGGTTCGAGGCCGTTGCGCTGTTCGCCGAGCGGGCCGCAGCAGTCAAGGCCGACTTCTGCCTGACTGACGAGAACGCCGCCTCCGTGGCGGAGATCACCGCCCGCCTGGACGGGCTGCCGCTTGCCATTGAGCTGGCCGCCAGCCGGGTGAAGCTGCTGGCACCCCAAGCGCTGCTCGGCCGTCTCGAGCAGCGTCTCCCGCTCCTCCGCGCCCAGGAACGCAACCTGCCGGAGCGCCAGCGGACCCTGCGTCGAACCATCGAGTGGAGCTACGAGCTGCTCGACCAGGCTGAACAGCGCATGTTCCGGCGTCTGGCGGTGTTCGTCGGCGGGGCCGACCTGCAGGCAGTGGAAGCCGTGGCGAACCCGGAGGGCCAGCTCGACCTGGACACCTTGGACGGCCTTACCTCGCTCGTCGACAACAACCTGGTGAGAAGCGTGGACACGCCGGAAGGGGAGCCGCGTTTCAGCATGCTCGAGACGATCCGCGAGTACGGGCTCGAGCGGCTTGCCGAATCGGGAGAGGAGCCTGCCGTCCGCCGCCGCCATGCCGAGCATGCGACGCGCGTCGCCCAGCAGGCATCGGAAGCGCTGTCCGGTCCCGATCAGGCGAAGCTGACTCACAGCTTGGAGCGTGACCTCGACAACTTCCGTTCCGCCCTGAACTGGGCGCTCCAGACGGACGAAGCCGAACAGGGGCTGCAGCTCGCCGCGACCCTCCGCAACTTCTGGCGACTGGGGGGTCACGTCCGGGAGGGGATGCGATGGCTGCGCGAGCTAATCGCTCTGCCCGGGGCCACCGAACCGACACCACTGCGGGCTCGAGCACTGACCACCGCAGCGGATCTGATCTCGTGGGTAGGTGAGACCGAGGCGTATCTCCGCTTCGCGGAGGAAGCGGTATCGATCTATCGAGATCTGGGTGATTCCCGTGGGTTGGCTGACGCCCTCGAGGAACTTGGTGTGGCCCAGATGAGCGTCGGACGGCTCGAGGTGGCGCGGGCCAGCCTGGAGGAGGCGAAAGAGCGCAATGTCCATCTCGGCAACCGGCAGAAGGTGGGCGAATGCAATATGACGCTCGGCCTGCTCGCGCTGCTCGAGGGCCGACCGGGGCAGGCACGACCGCATTTCGAGGACGCCTGGAAGATCTTCACTGATCTGGGTGACGCGTGGTGGATCGCGTTCGCGCAGTTCAGCCTGGGAGTAGTGGACAGGAAGGAAGGGGACCACCCGGCCGCCGAGAAGCGGTTTCACGCGAGTCTCTTGGCGTTCCGGAACCTCGACAACCTGATGGGGATAAGGTGGGCGCTCAAGGCCTTCGCCGACCTCGCCCTCTTTCGTGGACAGCACGAGCGGGCACTGCGCCTCGTGGGGGCTTCCGATGCCCTGCGAGAGCGGGTCGGGGAGTCGGTGCTCGAGAAGGCGATAAGGGGAGACGTCGGACAAACCGCCCGATCATACCTCGAAGAGGCCACGGGTGAGGGCCTCTACCAGGAGGGACAGGCGATGGAATTCGACGACGCGGTCGCCTACGCCCTCCAACAGGGAACGTGACCAGAAAGACAAGAGCAACCTCGCCCGGCGAACGCCCTGCGACTACCGCCTCCTTCAGTGGCTCGTAAAAGGCCGTCGATTGCTGTTCGAAATGCGGCTCCCAGGACGACCGACGCCACCTTGGGCCACAGCTGTAAGCGGCCCAAATACTGGCTGAAGGCCCCGTCACGCGTCTGTCAGAAGGCGTAGGGCTGTTTGCGACGTCTTCCGCCACTACCCATCCGCAAGTGGGAATGTCAAGCTCATTTGGCCCCACTGTGACGGTCTGATCTGGCCCCACCCGTGGTTGTTGACGGGTCGCCTCGGTCACTGTGGGTGACCGCTGCGGGTGGGCAGGACACCGGCACGCGGGTCGTAGCGGTCAGGTCGGGTTTGATCGTTGTCGTGCTCCTTGGGGTCGTGGGCGGTCAGGAACGTGGTGCCGGTGTCCTGATGGGG
>DASZZX010000363.1:0-27304 GCA_036260415.1 Nitriliruptorales bacterium | reverse complement strand
GGACGAGCGGGAGCGGGGCCTTGAAGCCGCCGACGAGGCTGGACGAGGCGACCACCGACCGGCCGTCGGCCGAGAGGCGGATGCGGGTGATGTTGTCGCCGACCGAGTAGTTGGTGATGAGGATCTCGTTGCGGAGGCCGCCGCAGAAGGCGTCGCCGGTGTACTCGATGGTGCCGTTGGCCGACCGGTTGTTGCCCAGGTCGTAGATCGGCGGGGTGTAGGTCGGGGGTGCGGCCACCCCCTGCCAGCGACCGTCCTTGAACACGCACTCGTTGCGGTAGGGGTTGGGGTGCCCGTAGTAGCGCCCGGCCTCGATCAGGTGGAGGTCGTCGGGTTGCGGGCCAGGGTTGTGCAGGTTCGCATCCGCGAGGCCGGTGCAGGGCGGCGTCGGGGATGGTGGGTAGGTGCCGGTGACGCCCAGGCCGTTGTCGGGCCCGTACATGTTGCCGTTGGAGTGGAAGACGAAGTCGTAGGTGTTGCGCAGCCCCGAGGCGTACACCGCCACGTCGCAGGTCTGGGGGACGCCGAAGGTGTTCAGGGGCGTGGCGCAGCTGCCCTCGAAGCCGGGCGCCTTGACGTCGGCCACCAGCAGTGCGGCGGACAGCGGCTGCTCGGGCCGGTCCCCGAACTCGGTGTTGGCTGTGTTGGGGGCGCCCGCCCCGGTGTTGCCACCCTGCGCGATGTACAGACGCCCGTCCGGGCCGAAGTGGATGGAGTTGATGGCGTGGTTCGCCAGGGCGCGTGGCAGGCCGGTGATGACGTCCTGGCGTGTGGTGAAGCCGCTGCCCGACAGGCGGGTCACCATCGAGGAGTTGACCTGGCCGTTGTCGAGTGACGCGTTGGAGTGGGCCACCCACAGGACGACGTTGCTCGGGGTCGACGCCGGGTCCACCGTGATGCCGAGGGTGAGACGTGAGCCGAGCGTGGTGATCACCTGGTCGGCGACGACCTGCTTCTGCTGGTTGAGTGTGATCGCATGGATCTTGCCGAACAGCTCGGTGACGTAGAGGCGGTTGTCGGGTCCCCAGACCATCGAGGTCGGGAAGGACACGGGGAAGGACACCCGGTCGAACGCGGTGGCGGTCGGCACCACCTCGTCCAGAGCGGCGGTGACGCTGAAGTCGTCGAAGCGGTAGACGAGCGGGGCGGGGCCGTTGCGGTGGCTGGCGAAGACGCCGCCGAAGCTGCGCGTGCCGATCGTCGGGTCGATCCCGGCGGCGTCGAAGCTGAAGAACTCGCCCGGTGCCGTGACCGTGCCCAGGGTGCTGAACGGTCCGCCGTTGACGCTGAAGCTGGCGGTGATCGTGCGGTCGGCCGGCACGGCCTTCAGCTTCAACGTGACGTCGGATCCGCTCAGACCGACGACGTTCTTCTGGAACGCCTTGTTCCTGGCTCCGGCCACCTCCATCAGGAACTCCACGCGTGGGCCGGTGGACGCGGACTGCGCGGTCAGCTTGACGTAGTTGTCCTGGTCGTTGCCGAACCACAGGCCGGCCTGCTCGAAGTTGCCGGTGCCGGCCGGGAGGTCCAGCACCGTCGTGGACAGGACCGTGACCTGACTGGGAGCGTCGATGCCGACCGCGAGCGCGTTGTCCTGGGAGTTCGATGATCCCGACGCGAGGCCAGCCGTGGTCGTGATCGCCAGCGCCCCGGCGTTCGTGGCGAGCTTGCTGCGCAGGTAGCCGGTGCCGGTGGTGGGTGGGTCGACGTACGTGAACCCGGTGCCCACGCTGTTGGCGTCGAGGATCTTGCCGTGGTCCTGGTCGAAGGTCAGTAGGTACGGTAGCTGGACCAGGATCTCCGAGCACGCCAGCGGCTGGCAGTCGCCGGGGTCGCCGACCGTGGCGGTGACCGACAGCGTGCCGCTGGTCATCCCGCTGCTGGATGCGGTCAGCGTGCCGGTGTAGGTGCCGGCACCGAGCCCCGCCGGGTCTGCGGTGACGGTGATCTGGGTCGGGGCCGTGCCCGTTTTCGGTGAGCCGGTCAGCCAGCTGGCGTTGCTCTGGATGGTGAATGCCGCGGGGTCACCGGTGTCCACGTTCAACGTGGCCGTCTGCGAGGCGGCCGCCCCGCCGACGTCGAGCGTGAACGCCAGGCTGGTCGGGTTGAAGGCGAGACCGGGCGGCAGGTTGTCCACGGCGAAGGTCGCCTCCGCCACGTGGGTGGTGCCGTCGGTCCGGTGGAGGACGGCGGTGACCGTGTGGTTGCCGTCCTGGAGCGTGGCGGTGTCGTAGGGGAAGGCCGTGCCGTCGGGGGCGGTCCCGTTGAGGTCGAACGGGGAGAAGCTCTCGACGCTGTGTGGGGGTCCGGCCGTGGCGGGGTCGTCGATCCAGAACCGGACCCTGCTGACGCTGGTGTCGGGTGTGGTGAACACGTGCACGCGGCCGGCGACCGTGGCGCCGTGCAGGGCAACTGGCGCCGAGCGATCGGGGGAGGTGCTGTACCGCAGGCTGTAGGTGGAGCTCTCGGCGAGCACGGACAGGCTGACCGGCACGAGGGCGTCGGTGTAGCCGGGGGCGGTCACGGTCACCGAGGACGTGTGAGTCCCGGAGGGCAGGCCCGCGGGATCCGCCGTCACCGTCAGCTCGGTTGGCGTCGTGCCCGTCGCTGGAGAGACCGTCAGCCACGTCGCTCGCCCCGTTGCCGTGAAGCTCGCCGCGGTGCCGTTGCTGGTGCCGATCGAGAGGGCGGCCCGCGCGGGACCATCACCCTGTCGCACGGAGAACGACAACGAGCTCGGGGTCGCCACGATCTGTGCCGCGTCGTTCTTGACCGTGAAGCTGGCCTGCGCGGCGACGGTGGTGCCGTCGAGGAGGTCGAGCAGGGCGGACACCGTGTGGCTGCCGTCGGTGAGCGTGGTCGTGTCGAACGGGTGTGCGCTCCCGTCGGACGCCGTGCCGGCGAGGTCGAAGGGGGCCGCCTTCTCGGTGCGGTCGGGGGTGCCCGACAGGGAGGGGCTGTCCAGCCAGAACCGCACACGCGTGACGTTGGTGTCGGGTGCGGTGAACACGAAGATGTTCTGGGCGACGGTCTGGCCGGCGAGCGGCACCGGCGAGGACCGGTCCGGCAGGCGGCTGAGCTGCAGCCCGTAGCCCCCGCCTGACGACACGACGGTGAACGTCACGCCCAGCACGGCGTCGCTGTAGCCGGGCGAGGTCGCGGTGACCGTGGCCGTGTGCGTGCCCGGGGGAAGTCCCGCCGGATCCGCCGAGACGGTGACGTCCGCGGGAGTGCCGGTCGAGGTGGGGTTCACGGCCAGCCATGCGGCGCTGGACGCCAGGGCCACCTTCGTGGTCGATGCGTCCGTGGTGTCGACCGTGGTGGTGGCGAGTGAGGGTGTTCCGTTCTCGGCCGCGGACAGGCTCAACGTGGCAGGCGTGAAGGTGAGGGCGGGAGCGGTGTTGTTCACCGTGAAGGTCGCCGAGACGACCTCGACCGTGCCCTTGTTCGGTTCGACCTTGGCGGTCACCGTGTGGCTGCCGTCGGACAGGGCGGTGGTGTCGTAGGGCAGGGCGGTGCCGTCGCTGGCGGTCCCAGCGAGGTCGAAGGGGGCTCCTTTCTCCACCCTGTGGGGGGTACCGGACATGGCGGGGTCGTCCACCCAGAAGGACACGCGCCTGACGCCGGTGTCGGGTGCGGTGAACACGTAGGCGTTGCCGGTGACCGTCGCGCCGTGGAGCGGCCCCGCTGCGGATCGGTCCAGCGCCTTGCTCACCCGGAGGTCGTACTTCGACGCGGCCAGCGCACCGTCACCTCCGGGAAGTGCCGGGAGCACGAACGAGGCCAGGAACGGCAGCAGGAGACCCCACGCCGCCACCCGCAGCCGCTTGGTGGGCGCCTCCGTGCCAGACCGTGGCGACGACTGACCACTTGTCACCTTGTGCATGTGTCCCGCCTGGTCGGCGACCCCGTATCCGCGCAGCCAGCGATGGCGGCGGTGTCCGACCAGGGTCACCCCACGGGAGTCTGACCCCTAGGGGCAGCTGTCCCACGGCTGCCCAGCCTTGCCGCCCATGGCTCGGTGGATCCTGAGGGATCCGGGACTTCCGGGGCGCTTCGGTCAGCGGCCCACAGCTGCCAGCGCACGTCTCACTCCGCGCCGCATCGGGCGCAGCAGCTTGCCCTGGAGGCCGCGGTAGCGCCTTGGGTCGGTGGAGGCCCGCTGGAGGGTGCGCGCCGAACGCCTGAGCTGCCGCTCCCAGTCGTGCAGGGTGCGCACCGCGGCCGGGGCCGCGCTCAGCGGGGAATGACGTCGCAGGTCCTCGTCGGTCTTCAGACTCGTGTGGGGGGAGCGGGGGTCGTCCATGTGGTCCTCCCGGATGAACGGGAAGTACCAGCCGTTGACGTATCCCTGGTACGCCAGCTCGATGCAGTAGCCGGTGAACGACTGGCCTGGAACGAGGGCGCCGAGGTCGTCGATGCAGCGGCGCTTCATGAGGTAGCTGCTGCCTTGGACCCAGCAGTTCTGGAGGAGCTGGTGGCCCCCCTCGAACCGGCGGATCTTGCGGTTCGCGAGGCGGGGGACGAAGTCCTCGTCGGGGAACCTCCAGGCCGCGATCGCTCCGAAGGACGGGTTGTCGAGGTGCGCGGCACGCAGGCGTGCTGCCCAGCCTGCCTCCACGAGGCAGTCGTCGTCGACCTTGCCCACGAACGGCGCGTCCGAGTTGGTCCACAGCCAGTTGGTCGGCGCGGTCAGCCGGAGGTTCTCCCGACTGTGATGGAAGCGATGGACACGCGGGTGGTCCTGGTGGGCTCGTACCACCGACAGCGTCTCGTCGTCCTCACCGTTGTGCCACAGCCACACGCGCATGGTCTCGTCACAGGTGTCGAGCAGACGTGGCAGCGAGCGGCGCAGGTAGTGGGCACGCTGGTAGGTGATCATGAGGATGTCGACCGTCGGCAGCATCACGACCCCTCACGACGGGTCCGCTGGTTGCGGCCAGCGTCACCGACCCCGTCCCGGCCGGTCCAGGGACACCTGTCCCCGCGCCGACGACGGCGCCCGGAGGACAGGTGTCCCTGTGCGCCTTCCGAGGCCGTGGCCAGACTCGTTGCGTGCCGATGACCGTGTCGGCGAGACAGGTGCGTCGTGAGGTCACCCCAGAGCGATCCCCGGGCCGCCGTGGCTGCAGCCTCCGATCGTTGGCTCGCCGACGGGGCGCGGACGGGGAGTGCACGTGCGGACGACGTCTTCGGCAGCCCTCCGCCCGCACTCGACGTGATGACGCTGATCCGGATCGTGCTGCGCCAGTGGATGATCGTGCTCGCGCTGCTGGCGCTGACGGCGACCGCCGCCTACGAGGTGCATCGCCGGACCGACCCGGTCTTCGAAGCCGACGGCTCGGTGGTGCTCGTCGGGGGCGGCCCCCCCGAGGAAGGACCGGTCGCTGGTTCGGTGATCGCGGACGTCGTGCAGGGCGAGGCCTTCCGAGCCCGACTGCAGGCAGGGACCACCGCCACCTACGCGGTGCAGGCGGACGGTGACCTGCTCGAGGTCACCACCATCGCCGACGCCGAGGGCGAGGCCGTGCGACTGGCCGAGGACGTCCTCACGGCCATTGACGACGAGGTCGAGCTCCGTCAGAAGGCTCTGGGACTGGCTGAGGAGGAGCGTGTCGGGCTGGAGGTCACCGGGCCCCCGACCGTCGGGGTCGTCGCCGGCCCCGACGAGCGCCCGCGTTACGCCGCCAGCGGCTCGGCCGTCCTGTCCTCGCCCGGGATCGGCGCCAACCTCTTCGGCTCGTCGCAGTTCTCGGGCCGGCTCGTGGAAGAGATCATGGAGGGTGATCCGGCACGCGCGCAGATCCGCCAGCGAGGGGGGTACGGGTTCGACCTCGACGTCGACCGGCGTGGACCGCTGCTCACCGTCACGACCACGGGCCCGTCCGCCGGTGCCGCCATCGAGACCTTCGACCACGTCGCCACGGTCATGGACGAGGAGCTCGAGGGCCGCCAGCGTGCCATCGGGGTTCCCAAGGGCAACCGGACGCGTGCGTACGTGCTGGTCGCACCCGTCTCGGCGGAGAACCGTACCAAGACCTTGAGCCGTGGTCTGGTGGGGGTCCTCGCGCTCGGCGTCGCAGCGGCGGTCGCCGCCGCCGTGGCAGCCGAGAGCATCAAGAGCGGTCTGCGTCGCCGTGGGAACGAACGGCAGCCGGCACCTGTCCCCGCGGTCAACTCACCACCCCTGGTCGGACGATCGGCGGTTGCCGAGCCGCCCCGCCGGTCCATTGAGCACCCTCCCTCACGTGCGGCCCCCGAGGCGCAGGAGCCACCCACCGGCCGGAGCGCCGGTCAGACCTTCCCAGACCGCTTCCACACGCCCGCGAGCGGAGGCCGTGACCGTCTCTCGCCGCCGTCTGCAGCGACCAATGGCGATCCACCGGCCACGGCGACGCGTCCCTACGGTCACCAGTCGCACGCATCCCACGCGGAACCGTGGCCGCCGCGCAGCCGCGCGGGGCAGGCCGCTCCCGGGCACGAGGGGTGGGATCGCGATCCCGTGGCGAGCGTCCGTGACTGGCTGAGTCAGCGGTTGCTCGACGCTGCGACGTCGGGCACGGACGCTGACGCAGACGCAGGCGGGCCCTCCGGGGCACCGGCGGTCCCCGACCGGTGGCGCCAGTCCGCAGGGACGGACGCCCCGCCCTCCGGCTCGTGACCGTCAGCGCGCGACCCGCTGCCAGGAGCAGCGACGTCCATCGGCCCGCCGTCCACGACGCAGGCAGGGAACGACCGGCATGACGGCGTTGGTCCAGCCCACCGGCCTGTCCGAGACGGAGCCCCGGCCGTGGCCGAGCCTCTGCCTCTTCGGGGCCCCGGAGGACAGCGGCAACCTCGGCGTAACCGCGCTGGCCCACGCGACCCTCACGGGGATCGCCCGGACGTTCCCCGGTGCCGAGGTGACCGTCTTCGACAACGGTCTGGGGGCCAGCCGACGGTCCCTCCGCGTGGACGGGGCCTCGCTGTCCTACCAGCGGTGCGGGGCGCGGCTGTCTCGCCGGTACCACCGGCGTGAGAGCCTGTGGAACATGCGCCTGTCGGCACGACTCGGCGGCCTGGCCAACCCGGGCTCGATGGCGATCCTCGCGGCCGATGCGATCCTCGACGTCAGTGGCGGCGACAGCTTCAGTGACCTGTACGGTCCGGGACGCCTGCACTGGGTACTGGCTCCGAAGCAGCTGGTGCTCGATCTGGGCCGGCGGCTGGTGCTGCTGCCGCAGACCTACGGGCCGTTCACAGCGCCGGAGTCGCGTGCGGCGGCGGCCGCCGTGGTGCGTGCGGCGGACTCGGCGTGGGCTCGGGACGCCAGGAGCTTCCTGGCGCTGCAGGATCTCCTCGGTGACGCCTTCGAGCCCGCTCGTCACCACGAGGGCGTGGACGTCGCCTTCGCCCTCGAGCCGTCGCTGCCTCCCGCCCCACAGCGCGACGAGATCGGCCGGCACCACGACCACCCGGGGCCGCTCGTCGGCCTGAACGTCAGCGGGCTGCTGTTCAACGACCCCTCGAGTGGCGCCCGTTTCGATCTGCGCGCCGAGTACGGGGTGCTCGTCGAGCGACTCGTGGAGACGTTCCTCACCCGGACGGATGCGCGCATCCTGCTCGTCCCGCACGTCGTCGGACCGTCGCCCGAGTCGGACCTGCAGGCCATCGCCCACCTGCGGTCCGGGCTGCCACGGCGTCATCGGGAGCGGGTCGAGGTCGTGCCTCCCGGACTCGGACCCGGGGAGATCAAGTGGGTGATCGCCCAGCTCGACTGGTTCTGCGGCACCAGGATGCACGCCGCGATCGCGTCGTTGTCCTCCGGCGTGGCGACGGTGGGACTCGCGTACAGCCGGAAGACGGCCGGTGTCTTCGAGACCTGCGGTCAGGGCGAGCAGGTCGTCGAGCTGCGCCAGCTGACAAGCGCTCAGGCCTTCGAGCGCGTCTGGTCCGCGTGGCTCGAACGCGACAGCGTCCGACCAGACCTGCTGACGCAGGCCGCGGCGGTCCGCGAACGTGCCGAGGCGCAACTGGTGGAGATCGTGCGTGCCGCCGCGCCGGTGGGGACCGCCTGATGGCGACGGTCAGCGGCGCCGGAGCGGGGCGGTGACGGACGCCATCCGCGGCATCCGTGACGTCGCGGAGAAGCAGCTGTGCACCGGCTGCGGTGTCTGCGCGTACATGCAGCCCGACGCCATCCGCATGGTCGACGACCTCGACCAGGGACGTCGCCCCGTCGTCGCCGACGCGAGAGGACGGCCCCTCCCCACGGTCGCAGCACTGGCGGCCTGCCCCGGCGTCGGTGTCGGCCACGACCAAGGCCCACCCGCCGGTGCCTCGGCGGGGCTCCTGCCCGCGTGGGGACCGGTCCTGGAGGTCTGGGAGGGCCACGCGGGAGACCCCGAGATCCGCTTCGCCGGCTCCAGCGGTGGCGCGGCGACCGCCCTGGCGTTGCACGCGCTGGAACGGCGCCGCATGCACGGGGTGCTCCACATCACGGCCCGGCCGGATGTTCCCTACCTGAACCACACCGTCATGAGCCGCACGCGCACGCAACTCATGGCGGCGACCGGGTCCCGGTACGCACCGGCCAGCCCCTGCGACCGGCTGGACCTGATCGAGAGGGCTGCAGCGCCGTGCGTGTTCATCGGTAAGCCCTGTGACGTGGCCGCCGCCACCATGGCCGCGCGGCAGCGACCGTCGCTGGCGGACAGGCTCGGCCTCACGATCGCGATCTTCTGCGCCGGCACCCCCTCGCTGCGCGGCACCTTCGAGATGCTCCAGGCGATGGGAGTGACGGACCCCAGCACGGTCGCGAGCGTGCGGTACCGCGGCAACGGTTGGCCCGGCGCCGCCGAGGTGACCACCCATGATGACCCCGAGGTCCGCCGGCTGACCTACGAGCGATCCTGGGGTGACATCCTGCAGAAGCACCGACCGTGGCGCTGTCACGTCTGCGCGGACCACACCGGCGAGTTGGCCGACGTCTCCGTGGGCGATCCCTGGTACCGGCCCATCCCGCCGGGCGAACCCGGTCGTTCCCTCGTGCTCGTCAGGACCGAGCGCGGCCGCGAGATCGTGCGTGAGGCGCGCGCTTCGGGGACGCTCCTGCTCGAGCGGGCCGACCCGCAGGTGGTGACCGCCTCGCAGCCGAACCTGCTGAGGGCCCGGGGATCCGTGTGGGGCAGGGTCGTGACGAGCCGAGCCGTTGGGGTGGCCGCTCCGCAGTTCCGACGCATGCCGATGTTCCGCTTCTGGATCAGCGAGCTCGACGTCGGCGGCAAGTCCCGGTCGGTCCTGGGAACGCTCCGACGAATCGTCCGTCGGCGCCTCTACCGGCGCCGCCCGGTCCGCCCGCTCGACGTCCCGCCGTACCCGCAGGCCGTGGCGGCACCTGGAGGGCAGCCGGTTCTCGAGCCGCGATCGATCGCCGAGCTCACCAGGTAGGGCTCCGGAAGAGCACGCGGAGCTGCTGATGCGCCGACAGTGACTCAGTGCGTGGGCATCGAACCTGCCGACCCGCCCGGCCCAGCCCGGAGCCGTGGCGCGACCCGCCACAGCGCTCCCGCGCAGCCCAGCACGAAGAACATCGTTCCGGTGAACAGCCGGTAGAAGAACGCGTCGAACGTCGCGATGCTGACCGCCACCGCGAGCAGGGCGGCCGCCAACGCCTGCGCCAGGTGAGCCGACGACCGGTCGATGGACCGGCGCAGCGCCACACAGATCGCGATGCCGGTGAGCAGCAGCGCGGCGATGGCGAGGATGCCGACGACGCCGCCCTCGATCAGGCTCTTGTAGTACTGGTTGTCGAGGATGAAGTAGTCGTCCACGCTGAAGGTGCCGTAGCCGCGGCCGAACCACGGGGACTCCCCGAACAGCTCCATCACCTTCGGCCTGCGAGCGAGCCGGGCCTGGATGCTGGGGTCGTCCTCGGTTTGCAGGAAGAGCTTGCGGAACGTGCCGATGAGCCCGGGTACGAACATCCAGTTCAGCGCGATGAACCCGACGGTGGCGCCCATCGCTTGGAGCCGCCGGCGCCAGGGCCACGCGAAGCCGAGCGTGATCAGCGCCGCCGCTGCGGCGACGACACCCGACCGCGATACGGTCAGCGGGATGCCCGCCGCGATCAGCCCGGTGACGACCCACCTCGAACGCCGCCGACGGCCCTCCGTCAGCGCGTAGTGCAGCGCGATCGGCAGGCACATCGCGAGCACGACCGACAGCTCGATGGGGTGCTGGGTGGTGCCGTACGGCCGGTTGAAGCTTCCGCGGCTGCCGACGGTCTTGATGTCGCCGCCCAGCTGCAATCCCGGGATGGGGACGCGTGCCACCAGGTCCCATCCGGTCGCGAACTGGACCACGCCGATCGCGGAGATGACGGCGGCGAGCACGGTCAGGCGGCGCAGGAGCCGGTCGAGATGAGCACGGTCCCTCACGCCGTCGGCGGTCAGCAGCGCCACGCCGGACAGGGCCACGAGGCTGATCATCGCGCGGTTCGCGCCGTTCGTCTCCAGCTCGGTGAGCGGCCGTAGCTGCGCGACGACCCAGCCGATGCCCATGATCCAGGCGTGCAGCAGCACTGCCGTCCGCACCGGGTGCCCCGAAGGCGCCGGGAAGACGTCGGGCAGCAGCCGGCCGGTGAGCCAGACGGTCGCGGCCACGAGGCCCACCAGGATGGCCGGCGTGCCCACCGCCCCGAACGGCGCCACCACCCATTTCGCCGAGATGAGGTACAGGCAGCCGAGGTAGACGGTGAGGAGCACCTCCGCGCTCAACCGCGGGCGCGCCACGCTCGGCACCGCGGCGACGGTGGTCGGGCGGCGGGCGGCTTCCACCTCGGCCAGGCTCATGTCGTCGGCTCGTCCTGTGGTCGCACGGCGACCGGCCGCACCAGCGGGCGCGTCTTGGTGACGGGCCGATCCCTTCCGGGTGACACCGACGCGCACCACAACGGCCGGACCCCACCGGCGAGGATGGCCATCACCGCGCCGTCCGGGCTGCGCCCTCCGGAGGGTGGATCGGCCGCGCCGAGGCTACCCGGGACGCGGTCGGGTCGACGGGGGTCAGTTGTCCCATACCCGGTCCCACGTCGGCCGTGCGCAGCATCCCGTCGAGGTCGAGCAGGAACCCGATCGACGCCGGGTTCGCTGCGCGCTGGCCACGGGCGATGGCGCGAACGGTCGCGGCATCGACGAACTCCAGGGACGCGACCCGGCTCAGCGGGTCGTCCTGGCGGGACCACGCCTGGGCGACGAGACCGGCGAGCACGGGACCTCCCACCGGCGGCTTGTCGTCGCCGCGCAGCCGCTGGCGTACCTTGGCGATGGCCTTGCTGGCCGTCCTCCGGCCGGCCGCCACCCTGACCGCCGGGCCCCCGCGCCCGACGGCCGTGGGCCGCACTCCGTTGTCCAGGGGCAGCGCGGCGAGGGCCGGGTCGACCTGCTGCATCACCTGGCAGAAGATCCGCGACCCGCGCTTCATCGCGGGTGAGCAGCGGCGTGCCCACTCGACGTAGACGGCGTGGAAGAAGGGTGACTGCAGCGGTCGGTCGAGGCAGGCGGCCGAGTACTGGATCCCGACCCAGCGTTGCATGCGCTGTTGCAGGTAGTACTCGTCCGTGGCCGCGAGCCACTCCGTGCCGAGCTCCGCGAAGATCCGCTGCAACACTCGCACCGTGGTCGCGCGTGCGTCGTCGAGGTAGCCCGGAGCGAAGATGGCCGGGTCGACACGGTCGTTGCTGAACAGTCGCCAGCCCGCCAGTGACCGAACCGCCCCGGCGGAGGTTCTGGCACTGGCACGTTGACCGGCGTAGTAGAAGCCACGGGCGAACTCACCGTTCTGGCCGGTCAGCCGCGCTCGCTGTTCGATGTGGGACTCGACCCAGTCAAGGACGGCCAGCGCGACGGCGTTGCCGGAATGATCCCTGCGACGCGACGCGTACCACACGGTCGCCAGCGCCTGCTCGGGGGAGAGCTCCCCGAGCGCGGTCAGGTCGACGAACTGGTGCTCGATGCCGTCGCTGGCGGCGATCGACCGAGCGACGCGGAGGTCGTCGCTGTCGACCGTGCCGATCGTGACGGCATGGAGCTCCCGCCGAGCGTCTGGCGGGACGGCGGCCAGGACCAGGCGGCTGTCCAGGCCGCCGCTGAGCTCGATCACCGGTCGCGGATGTGCCCGCAGGCAGGAGCGGACCGCCGTGGTCACCGCCTCCTTGCCCGCCGCCACCGCGGTGCCGCGGTCGGGGAACGGCTCGAGACTCGGGTCCGACACGTAGGCGCGGCACTCCACGCGGCCGCCGGCGAGTCGCGCGAACGTGCCCGCGGCCAGCTTGCTGACCCCGCGGAACGGGGTCTGCGTGCCCAGGAACGACCCGACGAGCGCGCGGGCCGCCAACGCCTCCTGGTCGATGCCCTCGCCGAGCAGGGCGGCCAGCAGCAGGCTGGACGAGGAGGCCGCGGCCCACCCGGGTCGCTGCACCACGTAGAGATGTCGTAGCCCGTACCTGTCGGTGGCGGCGAGGACCGGACCGTCCGGCTCGCTCCGCCAACAGGCGGCGAACGGTGGCGCCATCTCGGCGAGGAGCTGGCTGTCCCCTGCCCCCAGACGCGCGGCGAGAGACGCCCCGTCCAAGTTGGTACCGGCCAGCGTCTGCACCGTACGGCTGAGGAGCACACAGAACCGTCCACCGCCCTCGACCGGCGCAACTGGCTGCAGGCCCCCGACGATGACGCGACCACCGTCCGGGCGGTCGACGACGGTGGTCGCCGATCCCGCGAGACGTGCGACGGCATCACGCACGACCGCCAGCTCCGGCCCACGACCGCGGCCGTCGGAGGACAGGGCCACGAAGCACTTCACTGGCGTGCTCCCGACGAGAGGCGGAACGGCGGCGGCGAGGAAACGAGGCGGATGGCGGACGCTGCCGCGTCCGCGAGGTGATGCTCGCCGAGCTGGTCGGCTCTGGCGGTGACCGCCAGACCGCGTGCTGCCAGCATCGTGGCCGTGTGGACCTGGTGGTCGTCCACGTGCTCGTCGAAGGCGCGTTCGCGCGGTACCAGCACGGGGCACCTGCCTAGCTCGAAGGCCGTCAGCGCGATGCCGGTCCCGGCATGTGCGATCACCACGTCCGACTCGGCGATCGCCGCGTGCAGCTCCTCGGCCGGGACGACCGGCCGGCCGTCGATCCCCAGCCCGCTCGTGTCGGTCGCACCCGTCTGCCACAGGACCTCCGCGTCCGCGGGCAGCAGCTGGCGGACACGCTCGATCAGCCGGCGGAAGCCGTACGACTCGGTCGTTCCGACGGTGACTACGGCACGCCGGATGGGACGTTGCTCACCGTTCCGACGGGAGCGTTCGAAGCCGTCGAACACCGAGCCCGCGTAACGCCACGGCCGGCGGACCCAGGCTCGCTGCTGGGTGTACAGGTGCACGCCCGGCGACCAACGGATCGTCCGTCCGGTGAGCGACGGGCCCTGGATCCGCGTCGCGCTCTCGATGTAGTGGGCGGGGATCCCTCGGCGGCTCGCGAGCGGCAGGACCGCGAGGGCGATGCCGGCACCGGTGCTCACAGCGACGTCGACGGGTTCCTCGTCCAGAACCTTGCGTGCGGTCGCGGCGATCCTCAACAGAGCCGGGACGTCGCGCGGTGCCGCGTACGGGACCAGCACGACACGCTGTCCGCGAGCACCAGCGTCGGCCAGCACGCCGCGACTGAGGCCGGTATCGAACGTCATCCAGACGGCGTCCTGCCGCAGGCCCGACATCCGCGGCAGCAGCTGCAACAGCTGCTTGAGGTGCCCGCCACCCGAGCAGGCCAACAGAGGGCGCTGTGCTTCCAAGTCAGCTGCCGTAGCGGGGGACGCGTGGACCGAACTTGGCGAAGTAGCGGATCGCCGAGCGGACGTGCACGCGGGTGTACCGGTTGGTGAACACGTCCCTGAGACCGCCGTGGGCGCGGCTCGCACGGCCGTGCAGGTGCGTCACCGTCGCGTCCCGACACGCGGCGACCCGCCACCCCGCCTCCCAGAAGCGTCGGCACCAGTCCACGTCCTCGAAGTAGAGGAAGTAGCCCTCGTCCAGCGGGCCGACCGCCTCCACGGCTTCGCGCCGCACCATCCAGGCCGCCCCGGCCACCCAGTCGGCGGGCACCAGCCGCTCTCCCGGTGCGGGACGGGTCAGCACGTCGTCCATACGGAACCGGCCGATCTCACGCATCCCCGCAGGGGTCCGGCCGAGCTTCGTGCGTCGCGCGAGCAGCGTGAACGGCCGGTGGAAGCGGAACGCGGAGTGCTGCAGGGTGCCGTCCGGGTTGACGATCGTCGGGCCCACCAGGGCGAGGGACGGGTCGACGTCGAGCGCCTGACGCAGACGCTCGACGCAGTGCGGCTCGAGGACGGTGTCGCCGTTCAGGATGAGGACGGGGTCGCCGACCGCCCGCCGGAGCCCGGCGTTGACCAGGCGGGCGAAGCCTACGTTGCGCTCGAACGGCAGGTAGTCCACCTGCGGGAAGCGTTCGTGGAGCTGGCCGCCGATCCCTGGCTGCGCCTCCGAGTCGGCGACGATCAGCTCGTGGGCCGTGTCGAAGAGCGTGCTCTCGACCGACTCGAGGCACTTCCACAATGCGGCCGGGTGCCGGTAGTGGGTCACGCACACCGTGATCATCGCGCCCTCGCGCCACGCTCGGGGCGCGCGACGCGGCCCGCCGGCGCCCGGGCGCTGCGGTCCTGGTTCCAGCGCACCCCGTCGGAGGTGATCGCCGCGCCCAGTCGCATCAGCAGCTGTGCGGAGACGAACACCACGAGATCGGGCCAGCGTCGCGGGTCGCACAACGCGGCTGCCGCCGCGACGCGGAAACCCGAAGGGGGCGCGGGGAGGCGCGGCGATGCCACCCGCCCGAGTTCGCGGTTGGCTCGCACGACCCGCACGCCGCGACGAAGGAGCTGACGGAACCGCTTGGGCGGGTGCACGACGACCCGTGCGTCCCAGACCGTCCTACGCTCGTGGGGGTCGAACGAGCGCAGCACCAGAAGGTCGTCGGCGACCACGTCCGGCCACGCGCCCCATCGAGCCCTTCCCCGCTCCGATAGCGCGTAGGCGCCGGAGCCGATGAACCCCTCCTCGAACACGGGCAGCCGCTGTGAGAAGCGGTAGTACAGGCGCACCGCGACGGACCGGTCGTCCAACACCATCGTTCGCCGCGGTGCGGCGGCGAGGCAGTCGCCGTCCGTCAGCGCGACTGCCAGCGCACGTGCGTCTTCACCTGTCAGCTCCGCGTCGGCGTCGAGGTAGATGCGCGGGTAGGCGCGAGCGGCCCGGTCACCGGCGTTCAGTGCGGCGATCTTCGACGCCGGCTCGATGCTGAGCACACGGACGCCGTGGTAGGTCTCCGCCACCTCGGCTGTGCGGTCGGTGCAGCCATTGCAGGCGACCACGATGTCCAGCTCGCTCGGATCCGCACCGGTCAGGAGCGCGTCGAGGCAGCGACCCACCACGGCCTCCTCGTCGTGCGCGGGGATGACAACCGACGCGATCGGTGGCATCTCCGTTCCCTCCGCACGGGTGGCGACGAGCCGTCGCGGTCGCGACCGCCCCGGCAGCCGGGGTCGAGCGCCACGACCGACGCGGGTCGGGGTCGATCGAGCGTCCCGTAGCACCTCCGTCGGCGGAAGTGACACCTGTCACACGCGGTCGGGGGCGGGCGATGTTCCCCTCCTCATGTCGGGACACGTGCCTCTACAACGAGCGGATGGCGAGGCGTTCTACTGCGGTGGCATGGCTGACCGGCAGCACTTGCCCCGCGGCGGTTGGTCGGGACGAGGAGGTTTGTGCGTGCCACCGACGGACAACGCATCGCATGCGATGCTGCAGCCTGCCGCGGCTCCGATGCGCTACGGCGCGGCCGCTGTCCCCAGTGTCACGCTGGACCCGCGTGGTCCGGACTCGACCATCGTGCTCGCGGACCCGCCGCAGTTCGGCGGCCTGGCGCTCGCCGGTGGGTGGGCGGCCGCGACGAAGCGACTCATCGACGTGGTGGGCAGTCTCGTCCTTCTGGTGGTGCTGACGCCGCTGCTGCTCGCCATCGCCCTGACCGTGAAGGTCAGCTCCCGGGGTCCACTGCTGTACCGGCAGCGCCGCGTCGGCTACCACGGCAGGACGTTCGAGCTGCTGAAGTTCCGCTCGATGTACGCCGACGCCGAGGCGCGGAGAGCGGAGGTCGCGGTGCTCAACGAGTGCACGGGGCCGGTGTTCAAGATCCGCAACGATCCGCGCATCACTCGTGTCGGACGAATGTTGCGCAAGTTCAGCCTCGACGAGCTCCCGCAACTCGTGAACGTCCTGCGCGGCGAGATGAGCTTGGTCGGTCCGCGCCCCGCGACCCCCGAAGAGGTCGAGACCTACGGCCACCGGGAGCGTCAGCGGCTGCTCGTCCGACCTGGCGTCACGTGCATCTGGCAGGTCAGCGGACGCTCCGACGTGGACTTCGACACGTGGATGGAGATGGACCTCGCCTACATCGAGACATGGTCGTTGTGGCGGGATGTCGTCCTGCTGGTCCGCACGATCCCGGCGGTGCTGTCGTGCCGGGGGGCGTACTGATCACCCGCCAACGCGACGACGTGACGGCGCTGCTGCGCACCCGAACGAGCGCCCGTCCGAGGAGGGACGTTCGCCCCTGCCGTCGCCACCCCGCGGGGTGGTGAGATCCTGAGGTGGACGTTTCGAACCCTCCGGTTGACGGCCGGCCGGACCTCGGTGACCGGGCCATCATCGACCGCCGACGAGCACTGCGCCGGCTGGCCTTGGCCGGTGGCGTTGGGCTGGCGTGGGCGGTCCCGACCGTCCAGTACCTGGGCACCGTCGTGGCCGTGGCCGCCAGCGCTCCGCCGGGACGCCGCGTCACGGGAGATGGCCCCGGAGGCGGAGCAGGCCGCGGCAGGAGCGTCCGTCCCACCGTCGGCGTCGAGCGCGCGGCGTCCGCTGCGGACGTCCGGTCGCACTCGGCTGACGACGCCTTGAAGGTCCGGGCGACGGCCCTCAACGTGGCGGTGTCCGGTGCCATGATGCGAGAGGTCGCTGTTCGACGCGCCGACGCGCGGCGGGCGGAAGGTCTCGAGCCACCGCCGAGCGCACCCACGATCTGATCCGGCGTCGTCGCGGTCGTCGAGCGGCCGGGCACGATCCGTCGTCCTCCAGCACCCCACCGCAGGACGGACGACGTGGACCCGTCAGGCGAACGTCGCGCGATGACGTTCGTGCCAGCTGAGGAACACGAGCACGCACCACAGCGGGTAGTCCCAGTTGCGCCGACCTGTGAGGTGCGCTCGCCAGCGCCGACGGATGGCCGCCCCGTTCAGCCCGGCGTCGGCCAGCCGCCTGGGCGTCAGCAGGTCCCCGGCCCAGTCGCGTAGCGGACCTCGCAGCCACGCCCCGATCGGCGGGTCGAACCCCATCTTCGGGCGCTCGAAGAGTTCTCGGGGCACGTAACGAGCGACCACCTCGCGCAGCACATGCTTGCTGCGCCCGTTGTGGATCCGCAGCGACGGTGGCAGCTGCCAGGCCATGGCGATCAGGCCGGGATCCAGTAGCGGCACCCGCACTTCCAGGCCGACGGACATGCTGGCCCGGTCCACCTTGACCAGCATGCAGTCCGGGAGCTCGGTGAGCAGGTCAGCTGCCATCATGCGCTCGGCGAGGTCACCGGCTGGCAGGTCGCCGATCTCCTCGAGTCCCGGCAGCTCGGGCCGGTCCTGCAGGACGAGCGGAGGGTCCTGCCAGTGCGACATCAGCGCGCGGTACAGCGCGGTCTCGTGGCGTGCCGGCAGCATGCTGGCCAGCTTCTCCACCTTGTCGGCGGCGTTGCGCAGCTGTCGGTCACCGGGGAGCAGCGCCTGGACGGCGCCGGCTGCGCTCCACGTGCGGTGCGGGGGGATCAGCAGCGCGCGCGCGGCTGCGATGCGGAGCGGGCGCGGGACCTTGCGGATCCGTGACCACACCGCCGGGGCGAGGGTGTACCGGTTGTAGCCGCCGAAGACCTCATCCCCGCCATCCCCCGACAGGCACACCGTCACGTGCTGCCTCGCAGCCGCCGCCACCGCGGTCGTGGGCAGCTGCGAGGGATCCGCGAACGGCTCGTCGTACAGGTCGGGCAGTCGCGGGATGACGTCCATCGCGGCTGCGGACGTCAGCCGGATGGTGGTGTGGTCGGTGCCCAGATGGGCGGCGATCTTCTCGGCGTGACGGGCTTCGTCGTGCGTCACCTCGGAGAACGCCGCCGTGAAGGTACGCACCGGGTGGCGCGCCTCCGCCTGCATGGCGGCGACAACGGCGGTGGAGTCGACACCCCCGGACAGGAACGCGCCGAGTGGCACGTCCGCCGACATCCGCATCCGGACGGCCTCACGCAGCTGTCGGTCGACCTCCTCCACCGCCTCCCGCGGAGCGATGGGCCGCCGGACGGCGACGGCCTGCGCCAGCGAGTCGCGCGCCGACCAGTAACGGTCGGCTGCCACGGTGGCGTCCGCGGAGACCGTCAGGATGCTGCCCGGCGCCAGCTTGTGAACGCCCTGGTAGATCGTGCGTGGCGCCGGGATGAACGTCAGTTGCAGGAACAGAGCCAGGGCAGCGGGATCGATCCGTCCCCCGAAGCGGGGGTGGGTTCGCAGTGCCTTCAGCTCCGACCCGAAGACGAAGGCGCTGCCCGCCCGACCGTAGTAGAGCGGCTTCTCGCCGATGCGGTCGCGCACGAGGGAGAGTTGCTTCTCCGCTGCATCCCACAGCGCGAAGGCGAACATCCCGTTGCAGCGTTCCAGGGCGCCCCGCAGCCCCCAACGGACGATCGCGGCCAGGAGCACCTCGGTGTCCGAGCGACCCCGGAACCGCCATCCTCCTCGTTCGAGGGTGACCCGGAGCTCCTGGAAGTTGTAGATCTCACCGTTGAGGACGATCGTGTACCGCCCGCCCGGCGACCGCATCGGCTGATCACCTCGCGGTGAGGGATCGAGGATCGCGAGGCGACGGTGAGCCAGGGCAACGCCGACCGCCCGGTCGGACCAGACGCCCGAGCCGTCGGGGCCCCGGTGAGCCAGTGCGCCGGCCATCCGTGTCGCGATGCCGGGCAGGTCCTGCGCTCGCCGGGTCGGATGCGGATCGAGCATCCCGGCGATGCCGCACATCGCAGACCCCCGACCGTGGCGGTGGAGGAGCCGCCGCGCGGCCCCGCGCAACGGTAGCCATGGCGGGAGGGAGGGCTCCCCCGCATCTGGCGTAGCTCACGTCGCGTCGATGACGCAGCATCGGGGGTACCCCGTGGACTAGGGTGCGCCACCGCCTCGCGGACGTGGTCGGCGGGGGCGCCGACACAGACGGCGGTCCGGTCGCGCAAGGACCGTCGCCTCCGGCACCTCTCCGGGTTCGCGCGGCGAAGGCCAGTCGCTTTGCCGGGGCCGCCCTCGAAGCGCTCCCCGTCCCCTCCGCGGCCGGCGACGCGGTACTGGCGACCGCCTGCCGGGAGCTCGCCTGTCCGGGCGTGGGGTCTGACGGTGAGGCTCACAGTGAGGGAGGAACGACGGTGAGAGCACGGTGGTTGGCGGTCCTGCTCGTGTTCGTCGCGGCACTCGTCCGGCAGGCGCTGCCGACACAGGCGGCGACCGGCACGTTCCGGTTCTCAACGGAGAACGACCGCTCACCTTCCATCGCACTGCAGGATGCGACTGTCCGGGGCGTCATCTACGCGTTCCTGGACCTCTCCCCCGATGGTGTCGAGACCGTCAGGTTCTTCCTCGATGGTCGTGAGCACCAGACCGAGGAGAACCATCCGTACGACGTCGGCGGTGGCTCAGTGGAGGCCGCGAACCCCTGGGACACCGCTCGGATCGCTGATGGAGCGCACCGGATCACGGCGAAGATCGCGCGAACCAACGGCACGATCGAGGAGCGATCGGTGACCTTCACCGTCGACAACGGCGATCCGGGGCCGACTCCCTCTCCGTCCTCCTCCCCCTCCCCGACCCCGACACCGACCGCCAGCCCGACTCCGACTCCGACGCCCGCCCCGACCGCCACCTCCAGCACCACTCCCACTCCCACCCCTGCCCCCGCTCCTCCGACGCCCACCCCCTCCGCGGCCCCTTCCCCGTCGTGTGACCTCACCATCACCGGGCAGGTCAGCGATCCCGACGGCTTCACGGTGCCGGCCGGGAAGGTGTGGTGCTTCGACCCAGGGGTGACAACGACGGTGGAGACGCCCGCGAACGTCGTGGTGGAGGGGACCCTGCGGATGCGACCGTCCTCGCCGTCCGTCCACCACACGCTGCGCTTCGTGGGTGTGACCGAGTCGCGGTTCGTCGGCGGTGATTCGGCCACCCCTATCGCATCGGACGTGGGCGCGTGGGTCCAGGGTGCCGGCGTGCTCGACGTGCAGGGAGCCATCAAGACGCCGTGGACCCGAGCGATCGGTTCGCTGAGCGCCGGCCAACAGACCGTGACGGTGCAGGATGCGACCGGCTGGCGGGTCGGTGACGAGGTGGCGATCACGCCGACCGGACCGCCCAACCAGACTGACTTCCAGCGACGTTACGACGAGCGCCGCATCACCGCGGTGTCGGCCAACACGCTCACCCTCGACGCACCGCTGGCCCACCACCATCCGGCGGTCACCGTCGCCCCCGGGGTGACCTACGCGGCGGAGGTGTTGAACCTCACCCGCAACGTGCACCTGCAGGGCACCCCATCCGGAGACGCGCACGTCATCTTCAACCGGGTCACCCGCCCTCAGGTGCTGCGCTCTTTCGAGCTGCGCCACATGGGGGTGGGGAACCCACTCCACGTGGTGACGGGACGGTGGGGGCTGCACTTCCACATGGCAGGCGACGCGTCCCGCGGCTCCCTGGTGGAGGGTGCGGTCGCCCGGTTCAGCGGCTCGCGCACGTTCGTGCCGCATCTGTCGCACGGCATCACCCTGCGCGGCAACGTCGCCCACGACGTGCTGCACGACCCCTACTGGTGGGACGCTCAGGGCTGTGCGAACTCGTGCACCGAGGACGACAACCCGCCGACCCATGACTCGCTCTGGGAGGCCAACGTCGCCTCCAAGGTCAAGGCCGGGAGCACCGCCTCGTTCCAGCTGACGGGGTTCAGCCTCAACCGGGGCGACCGCAACGTGGCCCGCGGCAACGTGGCCGTCGGCGTCGACCCAGAGCACTGGGTGAACGCCTCGGGGTTCAAGTGGCCGGAGAACTCAGAGGGCGTGTGGACGTTCACCGACAACCTGGCGCACAACAACGTCCCCAACGGCGCTTGGGTGTGGCAGGTCACCTCCCGCACCCATCCGATCGCGCGGTTCACGGCCTACCACAACGCCTTCTTCGGGTGGGACCACGGCGCCTACGACAACAACTACGAGTTCGACCACCTCACCCTGTACGGCAACGGCACCGCGCAGATGCTGATGTGGGCCGTCTCTCGGGGTGACCCGAGCAACGCGGGCGACGGACTCCTCAAGCTGGTCGACTCGCGCCTGGACGGGGCGGGCATCTCGCCCCATGCCCTCGTCCTGGCCGGACGTGCTGTCGCCCCTGGCACACCGGAGGGTCTGATCGCCCGCAACGTGTTCACCGGCTACACCGACCGGGCCGTGAAGTTCACGTTCGACTTCCACGACTACGGTCCCAACCCGGCCCGGTGGAGGCTGACCGGCAACAGCTACGGACCGGCGGGCACCGGGGACGACTTCCGCTGCACCGACGACATCCACGAGCAAGCCGCGCTGCGGTCCGACGACCACGCGCTGACCCTCCGCCGAGCCGGTCAAGCCGGCACCTACCGGGCAGACTGGAACTGCTCGGTCCAGTGAGCTCAGCGGTCAGGCAACCACAGCAGGGAGTAGCGTCCGAGCTGGTCGAGGGTCCAGCGTCTCGAGCTGTCGAGGCTGTCGCGTGCCGCCGGTCGACGTCGCGGACCCGTCGCAGTTGGTTGCGGAAGTGACCGTCGTCGAGCACGAGGACGCCCTTGGGCGCGACGGACGCCCACGCCGTGGGCAGGAACGCTGCTCGTGTCTCCATGGTCCCCAGGTCGTCGAACACGAGGTCGTAGCCGTCCCCTCCCGGCAGGAACTCATCGAGCGTCTGAGAGGTGACGGGACCATCGCTGCCGATGAAGGCGCGGGTGAGTTGCACCAGTCGGCCGAGTCGACGGAAGGACCACTGGGCGCCGGCTTCGTGGGCGTACGGCGCCAGCGTCCACCTGCTGAACCCCGAGCGAGGTCCAGCGCGCGCGGGGTGCTGGCGAGCGAGTGCGAGGAGAACCGTCGCGGCCTGCAGGGAGGCGGCGTGGCTGAACGACGAGACCCCGCTCACGTACCGTCGAGGAGGGCAACAGCACGTCACGGCAGCCGCGTACTCGGCCGCGGTCGAGGACCCCCCGGTGGTCGCGGAACAGGCGGACTCGTCGACGAGCGAGGCTTTCGGTGACCCGGAGGCGCCGGATCGGTTCGTCCGCCTTGCGGACGACCCCGCGGGCCAACGTGCGGTGATGATGCTGCCCTCGACCCCCCGGCCGCCGATCCCGGGTCGCAGGCCCGTCCGCGCCGGTCAACACCAAGCTGGGGAGCGTCAGCCGCCACTTCACCTGGGATCGCGGCCGCACGGCTCATCCGATCACCGTAGGAGAACCAGGTTCGCCGCCTTTCCGGTGCACCGCGACAGCCCGTAGCGTGCGACCGGAGGCCCTGCTCCGGTGAGCCTCCGCGTCGGTGCGACGGGCAGTAGGGGACGACCACATGAAGGTCCTCGTCGCTGGCCGGTACGGCGGCGCGAACGGCATCGAGACCTACACGTGTCTGCTGGTTCGCGGCTTGCGCCAGGCCGGCCACGAGGTGATCCTCGCCGACCGATCCGAACAGCCGACGGAATCGCAGACCCGCGCCCACCGGGTCGAGAGGCTGGCCCCGAGGCGACATCGCATGCGCCAGCTCGCCGGTCCGTTCGAGGGCCGCTCGCAGCAGCGCCATCTCGTCGCCCTGGGCCGCTCCGCGGGCGTCGACGTGATCCACGCGACCTACACCGAGTTCGTCCCCCCCGGTCCGGACCGCCCCCGCACGGTGTTCACCGCGTGGAACCCGAACGTCGCGGTGCTGCGTCGGACGCTGTCGGCACACTCCCGCAGCGAACGAGCCTGGGAGCAGCTGCTGTACGGCACGGCGGACCGACTCGCCGCCGGGAGGGCGGACCAGGTCATCGCGGTCAGCCGGGCGGTCGAGAGTGGCCTCACCGCGGCGGGTCACCCGGCGACCTGGATCCCGCCGTTCATCCCCGACGAGCAGGTGCAGCTGTCACGCCGACGGCGGTCGCGGACCTGTGTGATGGTCGCCGGGGTCGTCGACCACCCGAGGAAGGGCTTTGACCTCGCCGTCGACGCGGTCCGGGCGGCGCGGTCGGTGGCACCGAAGCTCGAACTGCTGCTCGTGGGCGGCTGGTCGGACCCGGGTCGGCGTGACGCGCTGCCGTCGTTCTGCCACGCGCTGGGGCCGCTCGCTCCGGCCGATGTCCGGACCGTGCTCGGCGACGCGGGCTGCTGCGTGATACCGAGCGTCTGGGAGGAGTTCGGCTACGTCGCGCTCGAGGCGTTGGCGGTGGGAACTCCGGTGGTATGCGGTCCGCTCCCCGGACTCGTCGGGCTGCAGACCGACGGGCTCGTGGTCGCCGGCGAGCGCGCAGCAGCCACGTTCGGCCACGCCATCGCCACCGCCCTGGACCTGACGTCCTGCGCGTTCCCGGCCGCCTGCCGGCTCTCGCAGGCGATCCCGCGCATCGTCGGCCTCTACGACGGCCGACGTGCCGCGGCCGACGACCGGACGCGGGGCATCAGATGATCAGCGTCGTGATGCCTGTGCGCGACGCTGGCCGCTGGATCGAGGCCCAGCTCGAAGGGCTTGCCCGTCAGACCTATACCGGCCCGTGGGAGCTCGTCGTCGCGGACAACGGCTCGACCGACGCGACGCTCGACATCCTGCGTCGGTGGGAGGACCGCCTGCCGTTGCGGGTCGTGGATGCGTCGTCCCGACCGGGCGCCGGGGCGGCCCGGAACATCGGGGCAGCCGCGGCCCGCGGTGAGTCCCTGGCGTTCTGCGACGCCGACGACGTGGTCGCTCCTGGCTGGCTCGAGGCGTGTGTCGGCGCGCTGCGGGCCAGCGACTTCGTGGCTGGCTCCTTCGACCACCACAGCCTCAACCCCGGACTGCGGGCGGGCTGGCACTGGAACTCGCATGTGACCTCGGCCCCGCTCGGCCTGTGCTTCCTTCCCTACGCGTGCAGCGGCAACATGGCCGTCTCCCGCCGCGCCTTCGAACGGGTCGGAGGCTTCTCCGACGACCCCATCGGCCACGACATGGACCTGTCGTGGCGGCTGCAGTTGGCTGGCTACCCGTTGCACTTCGAGCCGAGTGCCGTCGTTGCCTACCGTCACCGCGAGCGCCTGGGGCAGGTGTGGCGCCAGCACGTCGACTACGGGGCGGCGGGTGCGTTGCTCTACAAGCGGTTCCGATCGTCGGGGGTCCCTCGGCACTCGCTCCTGCGCGCTCTCTACGGCTACCTCAGACTCATCCGCTCGTCCGCGCAGCTCGTCTCCCGAGAGACGCGCGGGGAGTGGCTGTGGGCGGCCGCCGGCAAGTACGGCCAGCTGCTCGGATCGCTCCGGTACCGGGTGCAGTTCCTCTGACGCCGCGGAGCGCGACCGCGTGTCGATGCGGGGCGGGCGTCGCCGCCCGCACGAGGCGTGGGGCCGCGTCGGTCACAGCAGCGGGGAGCTGCTAGGGCCTCCCGGCGAACGCCTCGAGCAGGTCCCAGGTGGCTGGGAACGGGGAGGCGCCCGCGGACGTCGAGATGATCCCGATCGCGAACCCGGTCGACCCTCGGAACCAGTCGCGAGGCAGGAGTTGCGGCTGACCCAACGTCGTGACCGGACCGGTCACACCACCGGTCGTGACGGAGAAGCTCGGCTGGACCGTGGCCGCGACCCGCTTCGAGAGGTCGATGGTCAGGTAGAGGTCCACGTGGCCCGATGCCGGCATCGCAACGTTGCTCTGCCGGGTCGAGAGGGTCGACTCCATGCCGTTGGTCTCCATGAGGAACCGGATACCTCCCCCGCTGCCGTTGGCGAACGTGACCAGCTTGGCGTAGTTGTCCTGATCGCCGGGACCGAGGAAGAGGCCCATGGACTGGTTGTCCTTCGCTCCGGTGCCCGCGAAGGGGGCGACGATGCGGGTGTGTGCGGTGAACACGCCGATGCCGCTGGGGACGCTGGTCCCGACCTGGAAGCCGTACTGCTGGGTGTTCGTGGCGCCGAGCGCGTCGCCAGGTGGGACCTCATCGACCGTGACCACACCCGCCGCTCCCCCGGCGGTCATGTTGGCAGGGTCGAACAGCGATTCGTAGTCGGCGGTCCGGTTCGTCATCAACCCCGTGAACCCCAGGTGCAGCAGGCCCCCTGGGTTGGGTGCATCGTTCTCCCAGGTGTAGGAGAACGGCAGCCGGTTGGCGCTGCCGTTCTGCGGGTCGATCGCGAACGGGTCGGAGGTATCCGGCTGGCCGTCGTTGTCGTCGTCGGGGTCGTTGCGGTTGGAGAGCTGATCGGCGTCCCAGTCCGGTGGCATGTCGCCGGCCGAGCACGGGTCCGTGCCGTTGTCGATCTCGTCGGCGTTGGTGTAGCCGTCGCCGTCCTCGTCGAGGGCCAGGTCGTCGGTGCCGACGCAGGTGACGACTCCGCCGTCGAAGTCGACCGGTTCGAACACGTACAGCGCGTTCGTCCCGTAGTCGGCGACCCAGACGGTGCCGGGGAACACCGCCGCGTCGCCCTGCGCGACGACGTCCAACGGCAGCTGTCCGACGCTGGAGAACAACGCGACCTTCTGGACCACGGCGCTGCCAGCGCCGTCGAGCCGCACGCGGTGGATGGCGTTGTCGAAGCCGGCAGCCAGCAGGTCACCGTCCATGGCGCCGCCGAAGTTCGAGGCCGTGTACTCCGTGAGCCCGTTCGTCGACGCGCTGAAGGTGGCCAGCGCACCGTCTTGGACGCCCGGGAGGCGGTAGTCGCACTCGACGGGGTTCGCCTCGTCCACGGGTGACTGGCCGTCGAAGGTGTTGGCCCGGTTGGCACGCGTGGGGTTCGGGTGCCCTCCGTAGTAGCCGGGGCCCGTCACGAGGTGCAGGGCGTCGGGGTCGGTGGCGCCCGGCTCGCTGACGTCGTTCGTGCAGGTGCCGCTAGGGCCCTCGTTCACGGGTAGGCCGCCCCACCCGCCGTTGCCTCCGTTGTCGACGGTGTACATCCGGCCGGCCTCGGTGAGGACCAGATCGTAGGCGTTGCGGAACCCGGGGGCGTGGACCTGCACGGGTCCACCTGTCACGAGCCGGGCCTGGTTCCTGCCATCGTTCCCCCCGAACGGGTCGCCGGGGTCGGGCGACCCGATGCGGGTGCTGTCATCGAGCGTGGGAAGGTCGTAGGTGACGCTCCCGATCGCGTCCAGGTCGATCGAGAGCACGGCGGCCGAGAGCGCGTACTCGGGCAGCAGAGCGAAGTTGTTGGAGGGGGCGCCGTGGTTGGTGTTGCCACCCTGGGCGACGTACAAGGTGTTCGTGGTCGGGTCCAGGGCCATGCCGTTCGCAGCATGGTTCTCCTCCGAACGTGGCAGCCCGCGGACGAGGTCGACCTTCTGCCACGCGGATCCCGTCCACGTCAGACGTGAGACCATGCTCGAGTTCGTGTCGAGGTCGAGGTCCGAGCCGCTCGGCCCCGCGCCGATGCGTGGGTCGCTGGAGGCGACGTAGAGCACCGGGCTGGTCGCCGTCCCGGTGACCAGCATCCCTGTGATCAGCCGGGTGTTCACGGACGGGTTCGGCGTGCCGTCGTCGTTGTGGTTGGGGATCGACCGCACCGACGTGATCGTCTCCGTGGCGGTGACCGTGTAGTCGCTGGCGCCGTTGCGGGCGACCGTGTACGCCTTGATCAGGCCGTCCTGCTGGCCGACGTAGAGGCGGCCGTCCGGACCGAACTGCAGCGTGGTGGGGTTCGTCGACGTGGCACCCTGCAGCACCCCCTTCCCGAAGCCGACGGGCGCGGGTCCGCCGCACGTCGTGGCCTCGCCGAGGAAGAAGACCTCGTGCACGTCGGTGGGTGCCGCGCCTCCTTGCACGGTGCCGCCTGCGGCGACGTACACGCCGCCGTTGCAGACCGCGGCCTGGATGCCGTGGCGCGCGGTCGGCATCGGGGACAGCGCGCGCCAGGTGCCGTTGACGGTGTGGTAGGCCTCCACCGTGGCGAATGCCTTCCCCCC
>DASZZX010000362.1:0-4564 GCA_036260415.1 Nitriliruptorales bacterium | reverse complement strand
GCACCGTCACCCGCAGCGCCACCCGCCGCTGGCCGGTGGTCGAGATCCGCAGCGTCCTCATCCACTGACCGCCCCGACCCTCCGCCACCGCCCCGACCGTCGTGCGGCCCCGACCGCGCACCGCCCCCCCTCCCGGATCGTGCGTCGCCACGACCACCGGCGACCGCCACCACGCACGATCCAACCGGCAGGCCCCGGCCGCACGGATCGTGCGTCGCCACGACCACCGGCGACCGCCACCACGCACGATCCAACTCGCAGGCCCCGGCCCCACCGATCGTGCGTCGCCCCGGTCACCCGTGACCGCCAGGACGCACGATCTGACCGGAACACCGCACATGACCGCCCCGTCACGTGGAGCCGAACGCCCGGGGCGACGCCTGAGCGCGCACGGTGCGAACGGCGTGGAGGGCAACTGTGGCCCCTGGTTGAGGGGCGGCTTACACTCTGCTCGGGGGGACCACCTTCGTCTCGGACGAGTGGCAAGCCTCGACGTGTCGAGAACCACCGCCCCCCTGCAGCCGTACCTCCCTCGGCTGCTGCTGCCGTGGGTCTGCCAGGTGCCCGGCTGCCGGTGGCAGGAGCTGGACGGCTCCTTGGTGTTCGTGGACATCTCGGGCTTCACCCAGCTGTCCGAGCGTCTCGCCGCGCAGGGCAAGGTGGGCGCTGAGGAGCTGACCGACGCGATCAGCACCTGCTTCACGCGCCTCCTCGGGGTCGCGTACGGCAACGGAGGGTCGCTGATCAAGTTCGGTGGCGACGCGCTCCTGCTGCTGTTCCAGGGCCCGGACCACCCGGCGAAGGCATGCCGCGCCGCGATCGGGATGCGGCGGGCCCTGCGCGACATCGGGAGGCTGCAGACCAGCGGTGGGGCTGTCTCCCTCCGCATGTCCGTGGGCGTGCACAGCGGCACCTTCGACGTCTTCCTAGTGGGCGGCTCGCACCGCGAACTGATCATGACCGGTCCAGGCGTGAGCGAGACCGTGGTGATGGAGGCAACGGCCGACGCCGGCCAGATCGTGGTCAGCCCCGCTACCGCGTCAGCTGTGCCGGCGGGGGTGTTGGGTCCTCAGAAGGGGCCGGGGCGGCTGCTGCGCAGAGCACCCCCTGGGCTGTCGCCCGAGGCACCGGAACCACAGCTGCACCTCGATGACGGCACTCTGGTGCCCTACATCCCGGTGGCGATACGCGACCAGCTCTCCGCCGGCCTGCACGAGCCCGAGCACCGACGGGCCACCGTGGCGTTCATCCACTTCGACGGCACCGATGCCTTGATCGGACTGGGTGGTCCATCGCTCGTCGCCGGACAGTTGGAGGCGCTGGTCTGCGACGTGCAGGCCACCGTCGACCACCACGGCGTGTCGTTCCTCGGCACCGACATCGACCGGGACGGAGGCAAGATCATCTTGGTCGCTGGGGCGCCGATCGCCTCGGAGAACCACGAAGAGCGCATGCTGCTGGCACTGCGGGAGATCGTGGACGGCGCCCGCTCCGTTCCCCTGCGGGTGGGCGTGCACCGTGGTGACGTCTTCGCGGGCGATATCGGGCCCTCCTACCGGCGGACGTACACCGTGATGGGCGACACGGTCAACTTGGCCGCACGCCTCATGGCCAGGGCCGCTCCGAGCCAGATCCTCGCCACCCCGGAGGTCCTGGAGAACTCCCACACGCTGTTCCGTGCCACCGCCCTCGAACCTTTCTACGTCAAAGGCAAGCGCCGCCCCGTCCAGGCCTTGGACGTCGGGTCCATCGCCGGGGCCAGGCATGCCGGCTCGACGGCCAGTCTCCCGCTCGTGGGCCGGACAGCAGAGATGGAGGTGCTCGACGCCGCGACGCGGGCAGCCCAGAGAGGATCAGGACGTCTAGTCCAGATCGTCGGGGAGGCCGGCATCGGCAAGTCCCGCCTCGTCGACGAGTTGAGCGGACGGGCGGCCATTCCCCGTTACTCGCTGTCCTGTGAGCTGTACGAGGCCACCACCCCGTACGCACCCTTCGGGCGACTGCTCCGCACGCTGCTGGACATGCCGGGCAATGCCACGGATCAGCAGCTGACCGACCGGCTGCTCGCCGTGCTGCACGACGAGGCGCCCGACCTTCTGCCCTGGGCCCCGCTGCTGGGCGACGCGCTCGGCGTCGAGCTGACCCAGACCGAACACACCGCCCAGCTCGACCAGCAGTTCCGCAGACCCCGGTTGCACCGGACGACGTTCCAGCTGATGTCCCGCCTGCTGTCAGCCCCGACCGTGCTCACCGTCGAGGACGTCCACTGGATGGACGAGGCCTCGTCTGACCTCCTGCGGTACTTCACCAACCAGCTGGGTGAGGTGCCCTGGCTGATCTGCGTCACACGGCGCGAGCTCGACGGAGGGTTCATCGCACCGGAGGACGCGCACGTCAGCACGCTGCGCCTGACGCCGCTGGACGCGGAGGCCACGACCGCGCTGGCGAGACTCGCCACGGAGGAGACGCCGCTACCACCCCACGAGCTGCTGGCGCTGAGCGACCGCTCCGGCGGCAACCCGCTGTTCCTCAAAGAGCTGATCGCGACCGCTCGCGCCGAAGGAGGGCTCGACGCGCTGCCCGACTCGATCGAAGCGCTCGTGACCACCAGGATCGACCAGCTGCCGCCCGGCGACCGCAGCGCCCTGCGCTACGTGGCGGTCCTGGGGCAGACCTTCGACCGGGACCTGGCCGCCGCGGTGCTCCCCGAAGCGACCCGCGAGGACCAGCACCGCATCTGGGAGCGTCTCGCCCAGTTCCTCGCGGTGGAGGGACGCAACGTCCGCTTCCGGCACGCCCTGATACGCGACGCTGCCTACGAGGGCCTGCCCTACCGCCTCCGCCGCCAGCTGCACGCGACCGCGGGGGAGACCATCCTGCGCGACGCCGCTGACGACGTCGACGGCAAGGCGGAGCTGCTCTCCTTCCACTTCTTCCACTCGCAGCGCTACCCCGACGCCTGGCGGTACTCGCTCATCGCCGGCCAGCGCGCGGAAGCCCTCTACGCCAACGTGGAAGCCGCTGAGTTCTTCGAGCGTGCGTTCGACTCCGGCCGGCGCGTGGACGCCCTCCCGCGCTCGGAGCTCGCGAAGGTCTGCGAGGCGCTGGGCGACGTGCGCGACCGCATGGGCGCGTTCCAGGAGGCCGCAGCGGCCTACAGAACCGGTCGCCGTTTCCTGTCCGGTGACGAGGTCGCGGATGCGCGTCTCATGCTGAAGCTGGCGTGGGAGGCCGGGTGGCTGCGCCGCTACTCGCAGGCGCTGCAATGGATCAGCCGCGGCCTGCGTGCGCTCGAAGGCCTCGACGGTGGGGACGCGGCTAGGCAACGGGCCGACCTCATGGTGTGGTACGCACGGTTCTGTCAGGGGCAGGGCCGTCACACCACGGCGATCGAGTGGTGCCGTCGGGCCATCGCCGAGGCCGAGGCGTCCGGCGAGCGGGGCGTCGTCGCGCACGCGTACAAGGTGCTCGACTGGGCGTACATGGAGCTGGGTCAGGCTGACCTGGCGACCTACTCGCCACGGGCATTGGCCATCTACGAGGAGCTCGGCGACCTGACAGGACAGGCGGCTGTCCTGAACAACATGGGCGGCTTCGCCTACTGGCAGGGCAGATGGGACGATGCGCTCGAGTGCTACCAGAGGGCACTGGAAGTCTGGAAGCGGACCGGCGACGAGGTCGGGGTCGCCTTCGCCAAGAGCAACATCGGCGAGATCCTCTCCGATCAGGGACACCTGGAGACGGCGGAGGAGCTGTTCCGCGAGGCCCTGCGGGTGTGGCAGGCGGCCGGTGACCGCTCGGGGACGGCGTTCGGCAAGAGCAACCTCGGCCGTGCGGCCGCCCGGGCAGGCCGTTACGACGAGGGATCGCGCCTGTTCCACGAGGCCCGCGCGGAGTCACAGGACGTGGGAGCGGAGGCCGACGTCCTCGAGACCGACGCTCGCATCGCCGAACTGCACGTCCTCCAGGGCGATGCCGAGGCGGCGCTGTCGCTGACCGCAGCGGCGTTGGAGCGCGCGCAGCGGCTCGGCGGTGACGCCGCGCCTCAGAGTCCTGCGCTCCACCGGCTGCGGGGGTACGCGCTGATGCAGTTGGGCGACCTCGCCGCGGCCCGGGAGGAGCTGGAGGAGAGCCTGCAGGCGGGGCGCGCTCGGGCGGCCGAGTACGAGGTCGCCTTGACACTCCGCGCGCTGGTCGATCTCCGCTACCGGTCCGAGGGGTTGCTTCTCGAGTCGCTCGAGGCAGAGAGCCGGTCGATCCTCGAGCGACTCGGCGTCGTGCACGTGCCCGAGGTGCCGCTGCCGCTCACGACGACCTCGCACTGACTGGCGCTGAGCGGCAGCGAAGGAGCCGCTGTGCCGTCAGCGGAACCTCGGGTCCGCGGCGGGCAGGAGCAACGTGATCAGGACGTCGCCCGCGTTGGTCTTGTTCTTCGACTGCACGCAGGGCGGCTGCGGCTGTTTGTCAGAGTCGGGGAGCAGGCCCGTGGTGACTAGGTTGCCGTTGCGGTCGTCGAACGAGTTGTCCGACTCGTAGCAGACCTGGTAGAAAACCACGCCGTTGT
>DASZZX010000361.1:0-11668 GCA_036260415.1 Nitriliruptorales bacterium | reverse complement strand
GCACCGTCACCGAAGCCCGCCGCGTTGCCTGGACCACCCTCGATAGCGACCGCGTGGCCGTGGTCACCGGACCGGAAAACGCCCACGTGCAGCCGCCGGCAGGACCAGCACGTCGCCGATAGTCGGTGTCGACCTCGTGGTCTCCGGCAACCCGATGGCGCCGAGCCCTACATTCGCGGCTGGTGGGCCGTCACCCCCGTCGCCGACGAGGCCCGATGTCGCCCTGCTGCATGTTTTCGACGGCAGCTACGAAGGGCGGCGTGCCGCTGCACTGTCCGGCGTGCCGTTGTCCACGGTATACGACTGGGCACCTAAGGGCGGGGTGGTGCGGTCGGTCTCGCAGGTCCGTCGGAAGCTGTGGTCGTACGCGGACCTGATGGCGGCGCGGATCGTCTACTGGCTGCGCCACCCCAAGTACGACGATGCCGGGGCGGTTGCCGCCAGCCCGACGAACGAGATCCGCCGTGCCCTGCGCCGCCTGGAGGAGGCTGGCCTTGACGTGTGGGTCCCGGCTGCCGACGAACAGAGCGGCAGCCCGCTGCTCGTCGATCGAACCGGACGCGTCTCTACGTGCGTGTGCTCGACACCATCGAGGACACCGCCCGACAGCTGCTCGTGGGCGGGGACCGTCTGGATCTGCTCGGCGTGTTCGAGAATCGGGGACGGACGCGGCCCCGACCTCGCTCGTCCACGGCCGCGCCTGCGCATCGTTCCCGGCAAGCTGTCCGGCGAACCGCACGTCGCGCAGACCCGGATCGCGACCGCCTCGATCGCTGCGCTGCATCGCCGGGGCTACCCCGACGAACCGATCGGCGAGCTGTATCCGGATGTCGACCGAGCCGCCGTCGTCTAGGCCATCGACCTCGAGGAGCAGCTCGCCAGCAATGCGCCGCTGGCCGCGTGAGGCCGTCCGGTGGCAGACCAGCGGCCGCTGCGTCTTGCTCTCGGCCACAACTTCCCACACCGATCCTCAAGGTCGTGGACCGGTTCCTACCGGACATCGGCCTCGTCCCGGTCAGAAGCATCGATCCGAGGCTGCCCGACCTGGTTACCGCTAGCTGATCCTGATCCTCCCCGCGCGGGTTGGCCGGCGCCGGTCACCGCCAACTACAAGATGCTGCGCAACCCAAAGAGCTCGCCGGGATCCTGCGCACCAAGCTGACCATCGTGGCCATCGTGGCCATCGTGGCCATCGGGGGCGTCGGCGACGACATGCTCCGCGCCACCGGAGCGTTGCTGCTTGACCTCCCCCGGGATGGTCAAGCGCTTCCACCCGACAGACCCAGATCTTCCACTTGCGGCCTACGTGAGTCTCCCCCCACTGACGCGTGGAGTACTTCAAGCGCGCCGCTCAGCAGCGCGGGCAGGGACGCCGCAGACGTCTGCGAGGAGGTGAAGGTGACCGATGCCAGAGCTCGCCTCGCTCGACCTGTAACACCACCGGGGACTCGCGAGCACCTTGCCGGCTACCCCGCGAATCCGGCTGGGAAGCAGCCATCGTTGGCGTGCGGGCAGCGCATAGCCGTCACGATCCGGGCTGGCTCGGGACAACTCCCTTCCCGACCGACGGGCGCAGCCCGTCCGGGGCGGGAAGGAGGGATCTCATGACCGAGGAACGCGGCGGCTACCACCCGCACCCAACGGAACCGGGCGAGCCGTCGTGCGACCCTGAGCCCCTTGGTGAGCTGCTCCGCCGGTACCTCGAAGCCCGAAACTGGACGCAGCTGGCTCCACCCAGCCCGAACGGTCGCCCACGCCCGGCAAGCTCCCCGAACGTGCGGCCCCGTGATGGGTAGCGGCCTGTGTCCCCACTGCGCCGGCGAGCGGGCTCGCATCTACCGGCCTGGTGCCCCGTGCGGTCGACCCGAAGTCGCCAGTCCGGAGGCGGCGGCCGAGATCCTTCTCCCCTTGCTCCAGGATCTCAATCGCGAACACTGCGTCACCCTCAACCTCGACACCAAGCACCGCCTGCTCGCCACGACCACTGTCTCGATCGGCTCGGTCGATCACACCTTCATCTCGCCCAGGGAGGTCTTCCGCGATGCCCTGTTGCGCGGTGCCTCCGCGATCGTGATCGCCCACAACCACTCCTCCGGCGACGCTGAACCCTCCCGTGATGACGAGCTGGTCACCAGACGGCTCAACGAGGCCGGCGAGATCGTCGGCATCGAGGTGCTCGACCACCTTGTCATCGGGCACCAGCGCTGGGTCTCCCTCGCGCGCCGCGGACTGCTCCTGGGTCGTGCTCAGGACAGAGCGGTTCCGGAAAGAAGGCTCGACGTTCCGCAACGACGCTGAAGGCACCGACGCCCCCAAGCGCCATTCGGCCCTGCGTCAAGCTCCGTCGGTCGTCGGCCGACGCACTTCCAGAATCGCATCCTCGACCGAGCGACGAGGGACTGGCAACCTCCAGGCTGGCTGAGTCCCGGGTCAGATCCACCGCCCGTCGCTCGTAACGCCGTCGGCCGCGTGATCTCATCCAAGTCGAGGCGCAACCCACTCCTCTTCCCGGTCCGCCTCGTCTCCGGCACTTGCAGCCTGTCCTCGTCCACCTGACTGTCTCGGGCCGGTGGTGATCGCCGGCCGAGTTACCGGTCGCGTCCGCGTCGCTGTCATCCCGTTGTCATCCGGTGTGGATTCCGCGGGGCGAGCGCGGCGGCGAGTTGTTATGGTGAAACCGCGTCTGACCTGCGGAAATGTGGCGGAGGGAGAGGGATTCGAACCCTCGAGACCCTCGCGGGCCTACCCGCTTTCGAGGCGGGCGCACTCGGCCGGACTATGCGATCCCTCCGGATGCTCCGCGAACGCGGAGCCGGACGAGGCTACCGCCCCGTGAGCCGCCTCACCCAACGCGCCGGGCGGTGAAGAACTTCCGCAGCAGCTGCGTCGACGCGTCGGCCAGGACCCCGCGGGTCACCTCGACCCGGTGGTTGAGGCGCGGATCGCGCGGGATGTCCCACAAGGCCCCGACCGCACCGGCCTTGGGGTCGTCCGCCCCGAAGACCAGCCGTGCCACCCGTGCCAGGACCAGCGCGCCGGCGCACATCGCGCACGGCTCCAACGTGACGTACACGGTGCAGCCTTCGAGCCGCCACTGACCCGCATGTCGCGCCGCGGCGCGCAGGGCAAGGATCTCGGCGTGGGCGGTGGGGTCGGCGTCCGCCTCGCGCCGGTTGCGGGCTCGTGCGAGCTCCTGCCCGCCCGGCGCCACCACCACCGCGCCGATCGGGACGTCGCCGTCGCGGCCCGCCCCAGCGGCCTCCTCCAAGGCGAGCCGCATCCAGCGCTCGTCGTCCTGCGCCACCGGTGCCGTCCTCCCTCGGCCAGAGCGTCGACGCTCGTATCCTTGCTCGACCCGACCCGGAGGACCCATGTCCATCCTCCTCGCACAGCAGGCCACCGTACAGCTGACCCTGCCGGCCATCGCGGCGTTGGTGGCGGGCATCCTCATCCTGCTGTTCCCGCGCATCCTCAACTACGTCATCGGCATCTACCTCATCGCGATCGCCCTGATCGAGATGTTCGGCCTGCAGCTGTAGCCCCCACCGCGACATGAGGGCTGTTCCCCACCGGTCGGGCCGGTCGCACGCGCCATCCTCTCCACGGCCCGCCCGGTCGCACGCGCCATCCTCTCCACGGCCCGCCCCCCGGAGGTCACGGTGACCGACCACACCGAGCAGACGGCCCCCGCGGCGACGCGGCCACGGATCCGGCCGGCCAGATGGGTGGCGCTGGGTGTCGCGGCCGGCGCCGGTGCGCTCGCCGTCGCCCTACTGCCACCCCCGGGACGCACCGCTCCGCTGCCCCCGCTGTCGTGGCTGACCGTCCTCGCGCTCCTGATCGCCGCGCTCACCTGCGCCGCCCTGTACCAAGGGATCCGACGCGACCTCGGGCTGGCCCCCCGCGTCGCCGCCTACACCCTCGGCGGCTTCGCGCTCATCGCCCTCACCAAGTTCGCGTTGGGTCCCCGCGCGATGTACGAAGTGAACCAGCTCACGACCTTCGAGAGCTGGGTCACGCCCGACGACCCGGCCGGAGCGACCCTCACCGCGCTCGGGGTGCTGGCGCTGTACCTGGCGTCGTTCACCCTCATCTACCGCGTCGCCCGCCGCCGGTTGGTGGTCCCGCGAGCGCGCGAGGGCGGCCGCTGGCGGCGACGCGGGCTGCTGATCCTGATCACGGGGGTCGTCCTGCTCGTCACCGGCATCGCGATGGTTGGGGCGGTGGTGCTCCTCGGCGCCGTGATGGGAGCCTCGCTGTACGTGGGCGCGGTGTTCGCCTCGACGCTGGCGCTGCTGATCGGCACCGCGCTGGCCGGCGCCGCGATGCTGTTGACGCTGGCGGTCCACGAGGTGGCCGAGCGAGCGCGCCTCGTGGGGGACGCGGCGGTCCTGGTCAGCTTCTTCTGGCTCGGTGTCGCCGTGCTCGTCCTGTACCACGCGCTGTGGATCGTCTACGTGCTGGTCCTGACGACCGTCTGGCCGTTGAAGGTCGTGGTGCCCAAGTGACGCGCTACCTGGTCCTTGCCGCGCTCATGCTGCGCTACCGGGTGGCGCTCATGCTGTGGACGTTCCTGCTGCTCGGAGCCGCGGCGATCGACGGGTTGGCCAGCCTGGGGCCGCGCTACGGGTGGGCGGTGCTGGCGCTGGGCGCGAGCTACGTCACGGCCACCACCATCAACGACGTCGCGGACGAGCGCATCGACCGGGTGAACCATCCCCAGGACCGCGGCCGGCCGTTGGTCACCGGGGACGTGACGCGCCGGGAGCTGCTCGGGTTGCACGCCGGCTCCGCGGCTGTCGCGCTGCTGGCCGCGGTCCCGCTCGGTGCAACCTCCGTGGCCGTCATCGCGGTGTCGTTGCTGATCGCCCGCGCCTACTCGGTGGGGCCGGTGCGGCTGTCGTACCGCACCTACCTGGCCCCGGCCGTGCTGGCGGTGGCGTACGTCCTGCTGCCGTTCACGCTCGGGGCCCTGCTGGCGGGCGCCGATCGGCCCACGGCGAACGCGGCGCTGCTGGCGGCCGCCCTGTACGCGCTGTTCGTCGCCCGCATCGTGCTCAAGGACTTCCGCGACCGAGCCGGCGACGCACGCTTCGGCCGTCCCACCCTCCTGCTGCGCTTCGGCAAGAGCGCCACCTGCCTGACCAGCCTGGCCGCACTGGTGGTCGGTGACGTCCTGCTGCTTGCGGTGCTGCGCCCGGACCCGGTCCCCGCCGTGGTCCTCCAGGCACTCGTCGCCGCAGTCGCCGTGGCGTTGCACCGGCTGTGGCGGACCGACGAACCGCACCGCGAGCAGGTCGCCATCGGGGTGGGCGCGCGCCTGGGCAACGGTGCGCTCCTGTTCGTCCTCGGGCTTCTCGTGCTCGACGCGCGGCCCTCCGCGGTCGGCGAGCAGGTGCCCTTCGCGGTGGCGATGGCGCTCGTCTTCGGCCTCAACGCGGCCGCGCTCCTGACACGTCCCGACCAGGTGCTCATCGGCTACAAGGGCTGATCCCAGCGGCTGTTCCCGACCGGCTGGGGCCTACGCTCGGATCAGCCGAAACGGCAGGGCGCCATGCCACGCTTCCAGGTCCGCGCCGGAGAGACGATCGGTCGCGGCCGGCCCCGCTACTCGGTCGTGGACACCGAGAACAGGGACCTGCCGGTCGCCCACTTCGAACGACGTGAGGACGCGGAGGCGCACGCCCACAGGCTCGAACAGGGCCCCTTCGAATGGGACGAGCAAGACGCCTGGCAGGACGAGTGGGATGACGACGAGGACTGGTCGAGCTGATCGGGGCTCGCCGCCGGGGTGCCAGCCCACCACCCGGCCTGGCACCCGCGGCGTGGACGCGCACGTTGTCGCTCGGTCGTGGTGTCGCGTCCGCTGGCGCATCGCGCGCAGCCCGGGGGGACGGTCCTCAGACCCCTCGAGGCGTCGCCTCGCCGTCCCGCTCGTCGTAGGGTGCAACGCAACGGACGTAAGGCGCAGCGATGGCGAACGACGGGGACAGGGTCATCACCGACGGGCTGCCCAGCCACATCCCCGACATCGATCCGACCGAGACCGAGGAGTGGCTCGACTCGATCGACGCCGTCGTCGAGCAGCGCGGCCGCACCCGCGCGAGGTTCCTCCTGCTGAAGATCCTGGAGCGGGCCCGTCAGCAGCAGGTCGGTGTCCCCTCGCTGATCTCCACCGACTACGTCAACACCATCCCGCCCGAGCGCGAGCCGTGGTTCCCCGGCGACGAGCACCTCGAGCGGCGCATCCGGGCCTACATCCGCTGGAACGCGGCCGTGATGGTGCACCGCGGCAACCTCCGATGGGGGGTGGGCGGCCACATCGCCACCTACGCCTCCGCCGCGTCGCTGTACGAGGTCGGCTTCAACCACTTCTTCCAAGGCAAGGATCACGAGGGCGGCGGCGACCAGGTCTACTTCCAGGGACACGCCTCGCCCGGCATCTACGCTCGTTCCTTCCTCGAGGGACGTCTCAGCGAGGAGCAGCTGGACCGCTTCCGCCGTGAGACGGCGCAATCTGGGCTGGCCAGCTACCCGCACCCGCGGCTGATGCCCGACTACTGGGAGTTCCCGACCGTCTCGATGGGGCTGTCGCCGCTGCTGGCCATCTACCAGGCACGCTTCAACCGCTACGTGCACCACCGCGGCATCAAGGACACCTCGCAGCAGCGCGTGTGGGCCTTCCTCGGCGACGGCGAGATGCGCGAGCCCGAGTCGCTGGGCGCGCTGTCGGTCGCCTCGTACGAGGAACTCGACAACCTCATCTTCGTGATCAACTGCAACCTGCAGCAGCTCGACGGGCCGGTGCGCGGCAACGGCAAGATCATCCAGGAGCTCGAGTCGGTCTTCCGCGGGGCCGGCTGGAACGTGATCAAGGTCGTCTGGGGCCGCGACTGGGACCCGCTGCTCGCCCAGGACGCCGACGGGGTGCTCGTGCAGCGCATGAACGAGACGCCCGACGGGCAGTTCCAGACCTACACCGTCAGCCCCGGCGAGTACATCCGCAAGGACTTCTTCGGCGTGGACTCGCGGCTGCGCGCGATGGTCGAGGACATGTCCGACGAGGAGCTGGAGAAGCTGTCGCGCGGCGGGCACGACTACCGCAAGGTGTACGCCGCGTTCCGCGCCGCCAGCGAGCAGGAGGGCCAGCCCACCGCCATCCTCGCCCAGACCATCAAGGGCTGGACGCTGGGACCGGACTTCGAGGCCCGCAACGCCACCCACCAGATGAAGAAGCTGTCAGTGAATGCGCTGAAGAACTTCCGGGACCGCCTGTACCTGGACATCCCCGACGGTGAGCTGGAGAGCGACGTGCCGCCGTACATCCGGCTGGACGAGGACAGCGACGAGTACCAGTACATGATGGAGCGCCGCGACCAGCTCGGCGGCCCCCTGCCGGACCGGCGCGTCAAGTACCACCGGATCGAGCTGCCGGAGCATGACCTGTTCGCCGAGCTGAAGGAGGGGTCGGGCAACCAGGAGGTCGCCACGACCATGGCGTTCGTGCGGCTGCTCAAGGACCTGATGGACGACGAGGAGTGGGGCCAGCGGTTCGTGCCGATCATCCCCGACGAGGCCCGCACGTTCGGGCTGGACTCGCTGTTCCCTAAGCGCAAGATCTACTCGCCGCACGGCCAGAACTACGAGCCGGTCGACCGCGAGATGCTGCTGGCCTACCGCGAAGCCCGCGACGGGCAGATCCTGCACGAGGGCATCACCGAAGCCGGCTCCATGGGGTCGTTCGCCGCCGCCGGTACCAGCTACGCCACCCACGGCGAACCGATGCTGCCCGTGTTCATCTTCTACTCGATGTTCGGCTTCCAGCGCGTCGGCGACCTCATGTGGAGCGCCGCCGACCAACGCGCCCGCGGGTTCCTGATCGGGGCGACGGCCGGGCGCACGACCCTGAACGGCGAGGGTCTGCAGCACGAGGACGGCCACTCGCACCTGCTGGCGGCCACCAACCCTGCGGTGATCGCCTACGACCCCGCGTTCGCCTACGAGATCTCCATCCTGGTGGAGGAGGGCCTGCGCCGCATGTACGGCGACGAGCCGCAGGATGTGATGTTCTACCTCACCGTCTACAACGAACCGGTGCAGCAGCCGCCGATGCCGGACGGGCTCGACGAGCAGCACGTGATCCGAGGCATGTACCGCTACCGCGGGGCGGATGAGGAGCGGACGCACCGTGCCCAGATCCTGACCAGCGGCACCGCGATCCACTTCGCGTTGCAGGCGCAGCGCCTGCTCGCCGAGGACTGGGACGTCGCCGCCGACGTGTGGAGTTGCCCCGGCTGGAACGAGCTCGCGCGGGACGGCATCGCGTGCGACTCGTGGAACCGTCGCCACCCACTGGAGGAGCCGCGCGTGCCGTGGGTCACCCAGCAGCTGGAGGGCATCCCTGGCCCCTACGTGGCCGTGTCGGACTTCATGAAGGCGGTGCCCGGCCAGATCGCCGACTGGATCCCCGGGGCCTACGGGGTGCTCGGCACCGACGGGTTCGGTCTGTCCGACACCCGGCCGGCGCTGCGACGCCACTTCCGCATCGACGCGGAGAGCGTCGTCATCTGCACACTGGCGATGCTCGCCCAGCAGGGCGATGTCAAGCCGGAGACCGTGCAGGAGGCCATCGAGCAGTTCGAGTTCGAGGTGGACCGCGAACCGGTGCACCACCCCGACCTACCGCCACCGCACTGGGACTGACGCGTGAGTATCGCCACCCGCCCGGCGCTCCCGACCGTCTGGACGGTCGAGATCCGCGCGGACGGCGACCTGCGGGCCGAACCGGTCGACGGTGGTGCGGTCACGTCGCTGCTGGACATGCTCCGGGACTACTCGGCGTCGGTCAGCCACCTGCCGCGGCGCTACGAGACCCGGCTGGTGGTCCAGGCGCAGGACGCCCTGCAGGCGGCCAGCGGGGCGCTGGAGGTCTGGCGTGACGCCGCCGACCGTGCCGGACTGCCCGACTGGCCGGTCGCGCACTTGCAGGTCAACCGCTCATCCGGCCGCTGACCGCCGGTCGGACGATCGAGGGCGGCGGCTCAGGCTCCGTCGACGACGGGCGGCCGGCCCCCTCCGGCTGCGGTCCCGCTTGCGCGCCCGGCGACGTTCGTCGTTCTGCCGGGCGATGCGGGCTGCGGCCTCCTGCACGGCTGGCGCGGTGCCGCCGAGGTGGCGGGGGAGCCACCAGGTGTCGTCCGGCCCGTCGGGGCGCTGGGGGTAGGCGTCCTGCGCCTGCTTGAGCAGACCCTCGATGCGCAGCATCAGCTCCTCGGAGGCCTCCCTGGGGCGGTCGGCGGGGTCCACGATGAAGGTGTCGCCGTAGCGCACCACCACCGCGATGCCGCGGCGCAGGCTGGGGCGGCGGCCCTTGGTGAGGATCCGCTGGCTGCCCCACACGGCGACCGGCACGATCGGGGCCCCGATCGCGGCGGCGAGCCTCACGGCGCCGGAGTGGGCCGTCATCGGCACGAACGAGGGGCTGATGGTCCCTTCCGGGAACACACCGACGCACTCACCCTGCTCGAGTGCGCGCCGGGCCTGCCGGTAGCCGGGCCGCGGGTCGCCATACGGGTCGATGTCGATCTGGCCCATCGCCCGCAGCGCCGCACCGACCAGCGGCAGCTGCATGATGTCGGTGCGGATCATGAACCGGACCCGCCGGCTCCGCTGCGACAGCGCCACGAACGAGAAGTCGATGTAGCTGATGTGGTTGCTGGCGAGGATCACAGGGCCGGCGGCCGGGATGTGCTCCTGACCGGCGGCGTCGATCGGCCCGCCGAACACGCGGAAAGCCAAGCGCAAGGCCGCGGCTCCCGTGTCGTACAGCCGGTCGCCCACGGGCGCTCCTCCCGCAGGGGCGGTGGGCCGCCCCGGTGCAGGTGGTGGTGGCCACGGGCCGCCCTGCTGCCGCTGTGTACCGCACCGCGGCGCCGTTCGCCCGGACGACCGACCTGTGGGTGCCGACCCGACCGCCCGGCGGCCTCAGCCGTCGCGCTCCGAGGTCGCCGACCGGCGCAGCGCCCCGCCGGCCGTGTCCGTGTCGTTGTTGGCCGGCAGGAACGAGGCGACCTGCTCTTCCGCCCCCGCCAGCCAGTCGCGACGACGACGGTCCTGACCACGACGTTCCAGCTGGATCCCGGTCAGCACCGGCCCGCCGGCGGCCTCCAACGCCGCCACGATCTCGTCGCCGACCAGCTCGTCGCGTTCCAGCAGGGCGTCCCGCAGCCCCGCCACCAGGTGACGGTTGGCGTCCAGCAGGGCACGAACCCGGACCTTGGACTGGGCGAGCAGACGATCCACCTCGGGGCGCGCCACCGGGTCGGCGAGCACCATGCCCACCAGGTTGCTGCCGTTGAGGGCGCCGTGCTGCACCGCGGCCAGCGACACCAGCGAGCCGGCCATGCCCGACGAGCCGACGATCTCGCACGCGACCCGCGTGGCGTACTCCAGGTCCCCGGCCGGCCCCGTGCTGGCCTCGCCGAACCACAGCTCCTCGGCGCACAGCCCACCCATGGCGATGTCGACCAGCGCATGCATCTCGCGACGGGTGCGTGTGTACTCCTCGTCGAGGTCGCCGTGCGCGAGCAGCCCGAGCGAGCCGCGCCGCTTGACGATCGACAGCACCTCCAGCCGCCGGGTGCCGGCGAGGTACGCCACGGTGGCGTGACCGGCCTCGTGGGTGGCGACGGTGTGACGCTCGCGGGTCGTGTACTCCACTGGCTGCTTGAGACCGACCTCCTCGGTCAGGCGAGCCGCCTGGATGTCGGGCCAGTCGAGAGCGTCGCGCCTGTCTCGGAGCGCGTGGATCAGCGCCTCGTCGAGCAGATGCTCGATCATGACCGGGGTGTAGCCGAAGGTCTGCCCGGCGAGCCGGTCGCGGTGGACCCCGTCGTCGAGCGCCGGGGCGTGGGACTTGCGCGACAGGAAGTGGTCGATCAGCTCCCGGCGGGCCTGCTTGGCGGGCAGCTCGAAGTGCAGGCGGCGGTCGAAGCGTCCCGGCCGCAGCAGCGCCGGGTCGAGGTTGTCGGCCCGGTTGGTGGCGGCGATCACCAGGATGTTGTGGTACACGGGCGGTCGCTTGCGGATCTGGCGGTGTGCGGGCAGGAAGGCGTTCAGCGCTCCGGCCAGCCCGTCGCGGACCCGGTGGCCCAGCGGCGGGGTGTCGAAGGACTGCAGCTGGACCAGCAGCTCGTTGACCACGCCGCCGGTGCTCTCGCTGACCCCGAACGGGTGGACGGACAGGCGCGGGCCGGGTGTGCCGCGCACCGCCGAGGTCAGGTCGGGCGCGGGCGTCATGTCGAGCCCGCCGCGGCGTGTGGCGATCGCGTCGATCTCCTCGATGAACCCGATCGCGCCGCCCTCGCGTCGCGCCACCTTGCGCAGGTGACGGAAGTAGCCGCGGATCTTGCGGGCGGTCGCCCCGTACCACATCGACTGGAAGCTGGTCGCCGAGACGAACAGGAACGGCACTCCCGCGTGGCGTGCCATCGCCTTGGCCACGTGCGTCTTCCCGGTCCCCGGCGGGCCCTCGAACAGCAGGCCCCGTCGCGGCGTGCCCCCCAGCCGGTCGCGGTACTGGGCGAACCCCAGGAAGGTGTTGAGGGACTTGACCACCTCGTCGACGATCGGGTCCAGACCCTTCACGTCGTCGAAGGACACGTCGATC
>DASZZX010000360.1:0-2235 GCA_036260415.1 Nitriliruptorales bacterium | reverse complement strand
AAGCCCGCGACGGCAAGGCGTGGCACCACTGACCTGAACCCCGGGGAGAACTGCTGTCCGCGTGTGGGGGGACTTCAACTCCTCCCCCGACATCATGTGCAGGCCCTCCAGCCTCTCGGGACGCCACACACCCCGAAGGCTGGAGGGCCGCTCACGCTCGGTCGCGCAAGCGACCCAGGAGAAGCCCCACACCCCCGTCCTCACCGCGACGTCCGGCGAGCATCAATCACGAAGTTCGCCTGGCGCTGACACACCAACGCCGCGACAGGCTTGGCTTGATGCTGCGGACCGCACGGTCGCTCCCCCAACGGGGCTTTCGACGCTGGGCTTCGACGCGACCCGTCTCCAGGCCGAGCCGCCAAGCCTGCTACCGGGCCTCCTGGCAGCTACCCGGACCGGACTTGCACCGGCAGGCGACGACGAGCACGACAGGTGCCTCAGGTCATCATCGACCTCATGCGTGCTTCTGGGCGCATGTGGCAGCGCGACCACGGGGTGGTCGATGCCGACCCATACGACGAAGCACCCACAGGGCAACGTCATCCACCCCCTGAAATCGGGCGACTCGAGCGCCCGCCAGATGAGGCCGGCCGCGGACTCGAAGTCGTCGGGCAGCGTCTCGACGGAGCGGTCCGTCAGCAGCCCGACGCGGGCCAGCTGCGCGAGCGGTGCAGGTGCCTCGCCGAGTCCTCGCGTGAAACGTCGCGGCAATGCCGGCCAGGCCCTCGCCAGCTCCCGCGAAGGTCGCCGTGCGGGATGGGCGGAGATCTCGTCCTTGAAGTCAGCCACGCATCCGCCCCGATGGGTCGGAGCATCCTTCGTCGGCTCGATGTTCGTTGTCCACCGGCGTCGCAAAGTGCCAAGCGAGCCCCGCTCACGGTGGCCTGCCGAGGGCAGCCCCTCGTCGGTCTCGACGAGCCGGTCGATGCTCCGCGACCAGACGTCGCGCGCAGGTCACCGATCCATGCTGCGTGTGGGGGGCTTCGGATCTGAGCGGGGTGGGGTTGCGCTGAACGGCACAGGGATCCTGCGAGGCTGCGGGTGTCTAGGACCTCACCTCGAACAGGATCCCTGTGGAGACCGACGCTACCCGCATGTGCCGCCTGCTTGTTGGACTGCCGACCGTGAACGTGATCGGCGTGGTCGATTGGATGCCGTCGGTGCCGATGGTGGTGCATGTCGAAACCGTCATCGACGAGCCGGTGGTCTGCCCGCAGTGTGCGACGCCGGCGACGGTCAAGGATCGTGACGCGGTGACGCTGACTGATCTCCCGGGGTTCGGGAGACGGGCCCGGCTGGCGTGGCGCCAGCGCCGCTGGCGCTGCCCGAACCCGGCGTGCGCGACTGGGTCGTGGACCGAGGTCGACCCGTCGATCGCGGCGTCGCGGCTGTCGCTGACCGATCGCGCGGGCCGGTGGGCGACCTACCAGGTCGGCTTGCACGGCCGCACGGTGTCGGAGGTCGCGGCCGATCTGGGGTGTGATTGGCACACGGTCAACGACGCTGTGGTGGCCTACGGCAGCCGACTGGTCGACGACCCGGGCAGGATCGGGCAGGTGACCGCGCTGGGGCTGGACGAGACCCTGTTCGTCCGGCGCGGCAAGTGGAAGCTCAAGCACTGGTCGACCGCGATCGTCGACGTTGCCGGCGGGCAGCTGCTGGATGTGGTTGAAGGCCGCGATTCGCTGCCTGCGACCCGCTGGCTGGCAGATCGCGGTCCCGCCTGGGCGGGACCGGATCGCGTGGGCGACGTTGGACCTGTCGGGCCCGTACCGCAAGGTGTTCGACACGATGCTGCCCGACGCCACCCAGGTCGCCGATCCGTTCCATCTGGTGCGGTTGGCCAACGACAAGCTCGATGACGTCCGACGTCGGGTCCAGAACGAGACCCTTGGCCACCGGGGCCGCAAGGACGACCCGCTGTACCGGGCCCGGCGGTTGCTGGTCATGGCTCACGAGCGGCTCGACGAGCGTGGCCACGACAAGCTGACCGGGCTGCTGGCCGCCGGCGACCCGCGCGGCGAGGTCCGCACCGCATGGCACGCCAAGGAGGCGGTTCGCGAGCTGTACTCCCACCGCGACCCCAAGCTGGCGATCGAGTGGGTCGACCAGCTGTCAGCCGACATGCGTCACGACTCCTGCCCACTCGAGATCCGCCAGCTCGGACGGACCCTGCGCCGGTGGCGAGAGCAGATCGCGGCGTGGCATCAGGCCCAGGTCACGAACGGCCCCACG
>DASZZX010000359.1:0-4970 GCA_036260415.1 Nitriliruptorales bacterium | reverse complement strand
GACGGCGCACCGGGCCGCGCGGGGGCCCGCGGGGCGCGACCCGGTGCGCCGTCCCGGCGCGCGACCGGGCGGCGAGCTACACCGGCGAGGAGGCACATGCGCACGCAGCCTCAGGCGGGGGCTGCCGGTGTGGCACCACCCCCGCGTGACCCCTTCCGGCCGCTGCGCGGAGCGCACAAGCGTCGTGGGGAGCGGGTCATCGTCGCCGCGCTGTGGCTCTGCGCCGCCGTCTCGATCCTGACGACCGTCGCGATCGTGGTCGTGCTGGTGGAGGAGACCATCCCGCTGTTCCGGCGCGTGTCGATTGTGGATTTCCTGACCGACACGCGTTGGACGCCTTTCGTCGACCCCGACAGCGAGCTGTTCCACATCGGCATCCTTCCGCTGGTCAACGGGACGCTGGTCGTGACCGGGATCGCCCTGCTGGTGGCGATGCCGCTGGGGCTGGGGACCGCGATGTACCTGTCCGAGTACGCCCGTCCGCGGGTCCGGCGGACGCTCAAGCCCACGCTCGAGGTCCTGGCTGGCATCCCGACGGTCGTCCTGGGCTGGTTCGCGCTGACCCTGGTGACCCCCCTGCTGCAGAGCATCTTCGGAGCGTCCAGGGTGCCGGCTTTCAACTCGGCCAGCGCCGGCATCGTCGTGGGGATCATGATCGTCCCCACCATCGCGTCGCTGTCCGAGGACGCCATGTCGGCTGTCCCGCGAGCCCTGCGCGAGGGTGCGTACGCGCTCGGTGCCACTCGGAGGCACGTCGCCACGAAGGTGGTCGTCCCCGCCGCCCTGTCGGGGATCACCGCCGCGGTGATCCTGGGGATGGGCAGGGCGATCGGTGAGACCATGATCGTGGCGATCGCCGGGAGCGGTCTGCCGAGGATGGCGCTCGACCCCTTCCAGGGCGGACAGACGATGACCGCGTACATCGTGCAGGCGGTCGGCGGCGAGTCACCGCGTGGCTCGATCACCTACCAGACGATCTTCGGGGTGGGACTGGTCCTGTTCATGATGACGCTCGCGCTGAACCTGGTCGCCCAGCGTGTGGTCCGCCGCTTCCGGGAGGTCTACACGTGAGTGCCGCTGCGGTGGGCGCATGAGCCTTTCCACCCCGGCTCGCTCGGCGGCGCACGCGGTGGCGATCCTGCGGCGCCCGCGCGGGCGGACCGCGAAGGAGCGCGCCTTCCAGTCGGTGCTCTTCCTGGCGACCATCGTCGGCGTGGTCGTGCTCGGCGCCCTGTTGGTCGAGGTCCTGCGGGACGGCGCCGGCCGGCTGGAGTGGCGGTTCCTCACCAACTACACCAGCCGCTTCGCCGACCGGACGGGCATCCTGGCAGGACTCACCGGCACGCTCTCGCTGATGGCGATCACCGCCCTGCTCTCCTTCCCGATCGGAGTGGGCGCCGCGATCTACCTGGAGGAGTTCGCCCCCGACAACCGCTTCACCCGGCTCATGCAGGTGAACATCGCCAACCTCGCCGGCGTGCCGTCGGTCGTGTACGGGCTGCTCGCGGCCGGCATCTTCGTGTACCTCCTGGGCTTCGGAGGAGCGCTGATCTCGGGCGCGATGGCGCTGACCCTGCTGATCCTGCCGGTCCTGATCGTGGCTGCCCGCGAGGCGATCCGTGCCGTTCCCTCCTCCATCCGCGAGGCCGGACTGGCGCTCGGCGCCACGCCCTGGCAGGTCACCTCCCGACAGGTGATGCCCGTGGCCATGCCCGGCATCCTCACCGGCACGATCCTCGCCCTGTCGCGCGCCATCGGTGAGGCGGCCCCGATCCTGGTCGCCGGTGCGGTGTTCAGCCGCCGCGCGACCAGCGAGCCGTGGAGGATCCTCGAGGCGTTCGCAGCCCTGCCGGTGCAGATCTTCGACTTCGCGCGGCGCCCGCAGCAGGCGTTCCAGGTGGAGGTGGCCGCGGCCGCCATCCTCGTGCTGCTGGGGGCGCTGTTGGTGATGAACACGGTCGCCATCGTGCTGCGCAACCGCTACATGGGACGTTGGTGAACGTTCATGTGACGTTCACCCGCGGCCGGTACAACGTGCGCGCGGCGTCCGCCAGCAGGCGGCCCGCTGCAGGTGCGCCACCGTCCGGGAGGAGCAACGTGCCGACACCGCAGGTCTCCACCCCGCTCGACACCGACGACTGGGTGCGCGCGGAGGGTGCCCGTCGGCCGACCGAGGATCTGCTGCGGCACCGCCCCGGCGCGCCCCCCCACCACGTCGTCGAGGACCCCGTGTTCGCGTTGCAGCACGTCACGGTCCGCTACGGGACCGTGACCGCTGTCCGCGACGTCAGCCTGGAGATCCCGCGCAACGAGATCGTGGCCCTGATCGGGCCGAGCGGCTGCGGCAAGTCGACCCTGCTGCGCTGCCTCAACCGTATGAACGATCTGGTGCCGGACGCCCGGGTGGAGGGCGAGGTGCGCTACAACGGCCACGACGTCTACGCCTCGGACGTGGACCCGGTCGAGGTCCGCCGCCGGATCGGGATGGTCTTCCAGAAGCCCAACCCGTTCCCCAAGTCCGTCTACGAGAACATCGCGTTCGGACCCCGCGTCAACGGGCACCGGGGCGACCTCGACGCGCTGGTCGAACGGTCGCTGCGTGCGGCGGCCCTGTGGGACGAGGTGAAGGACAACCTCAACGGCAGCGCGCTGGCCCTGTCCGGCGGCCAGCAGCAGCGACTGTGCATCGCCCGCACCATCGCGGTGGAGCCGGACGTGATCCTGATGGACGAGCCCTGCTCCGCCCTGGACCCGATCGCCACCCTCAAGATCGAGGATCTGATGCGTCAGCTGCGCGAGCGGTACACCATCGTGGTGGTCACCCACAACATGCAGCAGGCCGCGCGGGTCTCCGACCGCACCGCCTTCCTGACACTGGACGTCGACGAGGATCGCGGCGAGCGCGCCGGGATCGTGGTGGAGTACGACACCACCGAGAGGATCTTCACGCAGGCTGTCGACGAGCGCACCGAGGCGTACATCACCGGCCGGTTCGGGTAGTGGCGCGCCGCCCCGTCCGGCCGGTGATGCGAGCGGCGGCTGGCCGCCGACCACGCTCCCACACCACGCTGCGCGCCCCTGTGGCCCGGGCTGTGGCACGGCACACCCCCGCCGGGCCGTGACGCCGTGTCGACCCCCGCCGCGGTGCGGTCAGGAGGCGGCGGGCGCCGGTCGGGCGTCGGGCGCGTTGCTGGACAGCTCCACCGTCTGGCCGGTCACCACGAAGATGGTGGACTCGCCGATGTCCACCGCGTGGTCGCTCCAGCGCTCGATCTGTCGAGCGACCAAGATCATGTGCGTCGCCCACTCGAGCCGGGATTCGTCCTCCGCCGCCAGCCTCACCAGGCGGTGGAACATCCCGATGTTCAGCTGGTTGACCTGCGCGTCGACGGCGGACAACTGCCACGCCGCGGCCACGTCACGGTGCGCGAACGATGTCAGCGCCTGACGTGCGACCCGCCTGGCGATGCGGCCCATCTCGTGCAACTGGTCGGTCAGCTCCGGCTCGTCGCGGTAGCCGGCCGACAGCTTGCCCATCTTGGCGATGGTCGCCGCGTAGTCCCCCATCCGTTCCAGATGGATGTTGACGTGGGTCATCGCCGAGATCAGCCGCAGGTCGCTGGCCACCGGCGCCTGCAGGGCCATGATCCTGATCACGCTGTGCTGGACGTCCTCGTAGCTGGTGTCCACCACGTTGTCTGTGCGGATCGTGCGGTCCGCGAGTTCCAGGTCGTGGCGCGACAGGGAGGTGAGGCTGCGATCGAGCATCTCGATCACCGTGTCGCCCATGGAGAGCAGCGTGTCGACGAGCGCGTCGAGTTCCGCGTGGAAGGCGTCGCGCATGTGTTCCCCCTTCCGGTGAGCCCATGGTAGGCGGTGCCAGGCGCCACACGGAGACGATGCCGAAGATACTCGTGGTCGAGGACGAGACGGCCATCGCGGAGGGGCTGACGGCCTCGTTGGAGGCCGAGGGCTTCCGCCCGGTCTGGGTCCGCGGCGGTGACCAGGCGGTCGCCGCGTGGGAGCGTGAACGACCCGACCTGGTGCTCCTCGACCTGATGCTCCCCGGGGCGTCCGGCACCGAGGTGTGCCGGGCGCTGCGAGCCAGGAGCTCGGTCCCGATCATCATGGTCACAGCCAAAGGCGCGGAGGTGGACCGCGTGGTCGGCTTGGAGCTGGGCGCCGACGACTACGTGACCAAGCCGTTCTCGACCCGTGAGCTGGTCGCACGGATCCGGGCGGTGCTGCGCCGCGGAAGCGCAACGGACGCGATCGACGTGGACGCACCCGTGGAGGCCGCCGGCGTGCGGGTCGACCGTGCCCGCCACGAGGTCACCGTCGACGGCCGCAAGGTGCAGCTGCCCCCCAAGGAGTTCGACCTCCTGGAGTTGCTGGTCGAGAACTCCGGCCTGGTCCTCACCCGCGGCCAACTGATCGACGAGGTCTGGGGGCACGACTACGTGGGCGATACGAAGACGCTCGATGTCCACATCCGCCGGCTGCGCACCCGGATCGAGCACGACCCCCACCAGCCGCGACGCATCCTGACCGTCCGCGGCGTGGGTTACCGCTTCGTCGACGGCTGACGCCCCCCGCTCCCCCGGACGTACCCTGCCGACGTGACGCGATCGCTGCTCCTGCTGGTCCCGGTCGTGGGCGCGGCGGCAGCCCTCGCGGGGACAGCGCTGCCGCCGTCCGCTGCCGCGGCCTTCGGGGCCCTCCTGGGCGCGGTCGCGGCCGTGGTCATCTGGGGTCTCCAGCGTTCCCGTGTCCGCCGTCTGGCGGCCAGCGTCAACGCCTGGTTGGGCCAGGAGCGTCACGTCCCCGTGGTCACGCCAGGCAGCCCCGCATGGCAGGAGCTGGCTGTCGCGCTCAACGCGCTCGGCGCGTCCTTCGACCGGCGGGGCCGACGGCTGCGCCGCGCCCGTGCCCTACGCACCGCGCTGGTGCGGTCGCTACCGGAGCCGGCC
>DASZZX010000358.1:0-7802 GCA_036260415.1 Nitriliruptorales bacterium | reverse complement strand
GCCCACCGACGAGAAGGCGATCAGCCGCTTCACGTCGGACTGTGCGAGGCAGCACAGCGCCCCGTAGATGATCGCGATGACCGCTAGCACCCCGATCCACGGCGCGAACGCGACCGCACCCTCCGGCAGGATGGGCAGGGCGATGCGGATGAACCCGTAGGTCCCCATCTTCAGGAGGATGCCCGCCAGCAGAACCGATCCCACCGTGGGCGCCTCGGTGTGGGCGTCGGGCAACCAGGTGTGGAAGGGCCACATGGGCACCTTGATCGCGAAGCCGAGGAAGACGCCGAGGAAGACCAGCACCTGGAACGTGGTGCTGGCGCCCATACCCCCGGCCTCGGAGAGGACCACGATGTCCCACGGGCGGTCCAGACCGACCGAACCGGCCTTGAAGAACAGCGCGATGAACGCCACCAGCATGAAGACCGACCCGAGCAGCGTGTAGAGGAAGAACTTGATGCTGGCGTACTCGCGCCGCGGCCCGCCCCAGATGCCGATCATGAAGTACATCGGGACCAGGACGAGCTCCCAGAAGACGAAGAACAGGATGAGGTCGAACGCCACGAACGTCCCAGCCATACCGGTCTGCAGCACCAGCATCAGGGACAGGAAACCCTTCGGTCTGCCCGGCTCGGGCAGGTGGTGGAGGGTGTAGACCGCACAGAGGAACGTCAGCAGGTAGGTGAGGAAGAACAGGGGCAGGGAGATGCCGTCGATGCCCAGGTTGTAACGGGTCGAGATCGCGGCGATCCACGGCAGGTCGACCACGTACTGCAGTTCACCCCCAGCCCCGTAGTCGAACCCCGCGGCGATGGCGACGACGACCGCGAACGCCAGCCCGGTCGTGACCACGCCGGCCATACGGATCTCGCGGTCGGCGTCCCCGGGCATCAGTGCGATCACCGCGGCTCCGGCCAGGGGCAGCAGCAAGGCCGCCGTCAGCGCCAGCTCGTTCCAGGTCATGTGTTCCCCTCGCTCGGTCGCGTCAGGCGGCCGCGAACACCAGGACCAGCACGATCACGCCGGCGAACATCGCGCCGGCGTAGCGCTGGACGTTGCCGGACTGGATCCGCTTCACGCGGTCGCTCCACCAGGCCGCGCTGAAGGCGCTGCCGTTGACGGCGCCGTCGATGATCTTCTGGTCCACGGTGCCGTACGTGACGTCGGCCGCGTGCCGGGCCAGGGCACCGGTCCCCGCCACGAGGCGGTCGATCCACTGCTGGTTGGTGAAGTACGCGAAGCGGCTGAGCCGGTCCCGTACGGGCACCACCACCGCGCGGTAGCCGAGATCGTCCAACCAGTACTTGTTCACCAGTGCCGTGGTGACGAACCCCATGCCGAGCATCGGGTCGCGTTCGGGCAAGCCACGCCCGTAGAAGCGCCACGCGAGGGCGACCGCCGCGGCGAACAGCGCCAGCGCCACCGCGCCCACGCCCGCGGACTGCGCGGTGAACTCCGGCGGGCCGTGGAGTATCCGACCGACCCCGTGCTCCTCGCTCCCCGCCGGCGTCGGTGTCTCGCCTGTCGCCACCGTGCTCGTCCCGGCCGAGCGCGACTCCCCGCCCTCCGGGCCGTGCTCCTCGCCCTCCCCGCCGATCACGCCCTCCTGGTGGCCGGCTTCCTCGGCCACGAACGGGTACGTGGCCTCCTCGATCGCGACCGAGGAGGTCCAGCGCTCGAAGCCCTTCTCGCCGAACAGCGGTGAGCCCAGCCACCCGACCGTCAGCGAACCGACCGCCAGGACCACCAGAGGCACAGTCATCCAACGGCCGGGTTCGTGGGGGGTCACATGGCTGCGGTTGTCGCCCCAGAAGATCAGGAAGCAGGCGCGTGCCATGTAGAAGGTGGTGATCGCCGACGCGAGCAGCGCCACGGTGAAGACCGCGCTCCCCACTGCGAACCCGTTGTCGGTCCCCCACGACAGCGCGGACACCAGGATCTCGTCCTTGGAGAAGAACCCGGCCGTGAGCGGGAAGCCGGCGAGCGCGATCGACCCGACGATGAAGGTCCAGAAGGTGGTCGGCATCGAGTGCCGCAGCCCACCCATGTCGCTGATGTTGTTGCTGTGCACGGCGTGGATCAGCGATCCAGCCCCCAGGAACAGCAGCGCCTTGAAGAAGCCGTGGGTGAACAGGTGGAAGATCGCGGCCGTGTACCCGCCCACTCCGAGGGCTGCCACCATGTAGCCCAGCTGGCTCACGGTCGAGTACGCCAGGATCCGTTTGATGTCGTCCTGGACCAGGGCGACGAGCCCGGCCACGAACAGGGTGATCGTGCCGATCACCGCGATGACCGTCATGACCGCGAGTGACTGCGCGAACACGGGGTACAGGCGCGCGATCAGGAACACCCCGGCCGTCACCATGGTCGCGGCGTGGATCAGCGCGGACACGGGTGTCGGACCGGCCATGGCGTCCGGCAACCACACGTACAGCGGGAACTGGCCCGACTTGCCGACCGCACCGAGGAAGATCAGCAGACAGGCCAGCACGAGGGTGCCCTGCGCGATCTCTGCTGCGGCGGCGCGCTCGACGGTCTCGACGATGTCGAACGTGCCGGCGCCGCTGAACAGCACGATCACACCGACGACCAGCCCGGCGTCGGCCGACTTGGTGGTCAGGAACGCCTTGTTGGCCGCGTCCTGGTTGGACTTGTCCTCCCAGTAGAAGCCGATCAGCAGGTACGAGCAGACACCGACCAGCTCCCAGCCGACCAGCGCCATCACCGTGTTGTTGGCGATCACGAGGATCAGCATCGACGCGGTGAACAGCGACAGCATCGCGAAGAAGTACGTGAAGCGCGGCTCGTGACCCATGTACTCGCGCGAGTACAGGTGGACCATGAACGACACGATCGCGATGAGCAGGAACATCATCGCGGTCAGCCCGTCGATGAGCATCCCCAGCTCGAGCGTCACGTCGTTGCCCAGCGGAGCCCACGTAACCGCCTGCTCGACCGGCAACCCACCCGGGACGTTGTCGGTGAAGGTCGCCACCGCCACCGCGGTCGCGTGCACCAGCACCAGGAACGTGGCGACGATGCCGATCTCGGCACCCTTCATCGGCAGCTGCCGTCCGAGCGCCGCGATCAGCGCCGCCGACACCAGCGGCACGACCGGGATCAGCCAGGCGTTGTCGAACACCCACCTCATCAGCGGCGCCCCAGGCGCCATGAGGACGCTGAGCAGCCAGCCCCGGACGCGTCCCTCCCGGAGGAGGTCGCCAGGCGCCGCGCCGCACCGCTCCCTGAGGGCATCATCGGTCGTCCCCCGCTCCAGCTACCAGCGCATGAGGTCGGCGTCGTCGACATTGACCGACGCCCGGTTGCGGAACATGTTCAGCACGATGGCCAGCCCGACGCCGACCTCGGCCGCTGCCACCGCGATCACGAACAGCGCGAACACCTGGCCGGTCAGCGCCACGTCACGGGGTGCCTGCAGCTGGAAGGCGACCAGGTTGACGTTCACCGCGTTCAGCATCAGCTCGATCGACATCAGCACGAGCACGGCGTTGCGTCGGGCGATGACGCCGTAGACGCCCACGCAGAACAGGAACGCGCCCAGCAGCAGGGGGCCGCTCAGACTCACCGGTGCCCTCCGCCCACCCCGGGGACGTCCGGGCTGCTCACCGGCGCCCCCCGGTGCCCGCCCCGGCCGACTCCCGCTCGTCGGCGGTCCGGAGTCCGTGCGCTTGGGCGATCCCCTCCGGCCCCCCCATGATCGCCGGTCGGGCCTCCTGCTGGGCGTGCAGGTCGTCGGGGCCGCTCTCGCCCGCCTCCCGCCGTGACAGCACGATCGCCCCGACCAGCGCGGCGGTCAGCAGGACCGACAGCAGTTCGAAGGGCAGCACCCACCGGGAGAATAGGGCGGTGCCGAGGCTGGTCACGTCCGGCCCTGCGAGCGCCACACGCGAACCGCCGTAGGACTGGACGATGAGCGCGGCGAGCACCCCGAACAGGGTCACCGCCACGGTCAGGCCGAGCCCGCGCGACTGGCTGTCGAGCGCCTCCCGCCCGATGGGCGCCCGGGTCAGCATGAGCCCGAACATGAGCAGAACCGCGATGGCGCCCACGTAGACGAGCAGCTGCACCAGTCCCACGAAGTCGGCGTGGAGGACCAGGAAGATCCCCGCCGTCGCCCCCAAGGCCAGCGCCAGGAAGAGGGCCGCACGGACCAGGTTGCGGGCGGTCACCACCGCGACCGCGGCCGCGCCGCCGGCGACCGCGAGCAGCGCGAACACCACGTCCTGCGCGCTCACTGGCCGTCCTCGTCGCGCTCGGCACGCAGGCGAGCCTTCTCCTTGCGCACCCACGCGGACTTCGCCCGGGCACGGGCGACCCGCTCCGGCTTGCCCTCGGCGATCAGCCGGTCGAAGGTCTCCTGGTCGACCTCGCCCGCCTCGACGTGGACGTCCTCCACCTCCTGTGGCGGGGGACCGGCGTCGACCGCCTGGGCGACCTCGGAGGCGGTCACCTGCTGCTGGGCGGCGTCGGTGGCTGCCTCGGTCGCGGCCGGCCGCTCCGGCGCCTCCGTCGCGGCTTGGCGCTCCGCGAGGATGCGGGCCTTCTCCCTGCGCACGAACGCGGCCTTGGCGCGGGCACGGGCCACGCGCTCGCTCTTGCCCTCGGCGATCAGCGCCCGGTAGACCTCCTCGTCGACCTCCGCCTCGACCTCGATCTCCTCCTCGACCGCGGCGGGACCGCCCCCGGCCGGTGCGCCGGGGCGCGGCTGCTGCGCCGCCTGCACCGCCCGGCGCTGCGCCTCCTCCTCCGCCCGGCGGCGCTGCTCGGCCTGTTCGAGCACCCTGGACAGCTCAGGGGGTTGCTCGGCGCCCTCCTCGAGTGGCGGCGGGGGGGGGACCGTGTCCATCCACTCGCGCAGCCGCTCCTTCTCGTGGACGAGCTCGGCGATCGCGTAGGTGGAGTACTCGAACTCCGGGCTCCAGAACAGTGCGTCGAAGGGGCACACGTCCACGCAGATCCCGCAGTACATGCACAGCGCGAAGTCGATCGCGAACCGGTCGAGCTGGTTGCGGGTCCGCTCGCGGCCGCCCTCCTGCGCCGGGGGGACCCTCTCCTTGTGCGACTCGATGTAGATGCACCAGTCGGGGCACTCCTTGGCGCACAGCATGCAGACCGTGCAGTTCTCCTCCATCAGCGCGATCACGCCGCGGGTCCGGGGAGCCAGGTCCGGCTTCTCGTGCGGGTACTGGCGCGTGACCGCGGGGGTGAGCATGGTCTTGAGGGTGACGCCGAGACCCTTGACCAGTCCCGGGAGCTTCGGCTTGGGCAGGGTGGGCAGACGGGAGGCCATCAGAACACCACCTTCCCGACCGCCACCGCCGCGATCAACGCCAGACTCAGCGGGATCAGCGCGAGCCACGACAGCCGCTGCAGCTGATCCTCGCGCAGCCGGGGGTAGGTGACCCGCACCCAGATCATCGTGAAGCTCAACGCGGCGATCTTGCCGAGCATCACGCCGGCCCCGAGAAGCGTCCCCACCAGGTTGCAGTCGGTGATCCCGTCGCAGCCGGGGGTCGTGACGCCCGGCGCGATCTGCCAGCCGCCGAGGTAGAGCACGGCCATGATCGCGGAGAAGCCGACCATGCCGGCGTACTCCGACAACAGGAACATGCCGAAGCGGATGCCGCTGTACTCGGTGAGGTAGCCGAACACGAGCTCCGAGTCCGCGATCGGCATGTCGAACGGCGGGCGGGCGAGCTCGGCGAGGGCGGCCATGAAGAAGATCACGAAGCCGACGAACTGGGGGAACACGTACCACAGGTTGATGTCCGTGCCGAGGATCATGAACCCCGCCTGGGCCTCCACGATCCCGGCCAGCGACAGGGTGCCGGCCTGCAGCGCCACCGCCACCGCGGCCAGGACCATCGGCAGCTCGTAGGCGATCAGCTGGGCGGCCGCGCGCACGCCACCGATCAGCGAGAACTTGTTGGCGGAGGCCCACCCGGCCATCAGCACACCGACGACCCCCACGGAACTCGCGGCGAGCACGTAGAACAGGCCGAGCTCGAGGTCCTCCGCCCAGACGCCCGGGGCGAGCGGCACCACCAGGAACACCAGCAGGGCCGCCAGCAGCGACACCCCCGGCGCCATGCCGAACACCCAGCGGTCCGCGGCGCGTGGGGTGACCGCCTCCTTCTGGATGAACTTCACACCGTCCGCGACCAGCTGCAGCGTGCCGTGGGGGCCGACGTCCATCGGGCCGAACCTGGCCTGCTGGTGGGCCATCACCTTGTGCTCCATGTAGCCCACCACCAGCGGGGCGACCAGGAAGAACGCCGCGATCGCCACGACCTTCAGCGCGACCCCGATCCACAGGTTCCCGCTGAAGTCCAGAGCGGACGGGAGCGTGGACGCCTCCGAGGCAGCCAGCGCTGCGACGCCCATCATCGGACCGACCGCCACCGGCGGGCCCGGACGATGTCGCGGCCACCGCGATCGGTCACCGATCGATCCGATCCACGATCGTCCGGACCGACCGCCACCGGCGGGCCCGGACCATGTCGCGGCCAGCGCGGTCGGTCACCGATCGATATCCCCCACCACGAAGAACACGGAGCCGAGCACGGCGATCAGGTCGGGAACCAGCGTGCCCTCGATCAGGTACGGCAGCATCGACACGTTGCTGAACGACGGCGTCCGCATCTTCAACCGCCACGGGTTCTTCTTGCCGTCGGACACCAGGTAGTAGCCGCACTGGCCCAGAGGGTTCTCGGTGCGGACGTACACCGCGCCCTCCGGCGCCTTCACGATCTTCGGCAGCCGGACGTTCACCGGCCCGGCCGGGAGCCGTTCGTGGACCTGGTCGATGATGTCCAGCGATACCCGCAGACGGTTGATCAGACACCAGAAGCGGTCGTAGCTGTCACCGTTGCGGCCGGTCGGGACCTCCACGTCGATCTCGCCGTAGCGCAGGTAGGGCTCGCTGACCCGGACGTCCTCGGCGACCCCGGTCGCCTGCAGGATCGAGCCGGAGACGCCGTACGAGGTGGCCACGTCCGCGGGCAGGACGCCGACCCCCTTCGTGCGCGCGTGGAAGATCTCGTTGCCGAGCAGCAGGTCTTCGTAGTCCCGCAGCCGCCCGCGTACCACGTCGACCAGCCGACGCGACTCGGAGAGGAACCCGCGCGGCAGGTCGTCCTTCAGGCCGCCGATCTGCGTGAACGTGAAGTGCAGCCGTCCGCCCGTCGCCGACTCGAGCAGGTACTGGATCTCCTCGCGCTCCCGGAATGCGTAGAACATCGGCGTGATCGCACCGAGCTCCAGACCGAACGACCCGATGAACATGAGGTGGTTGAGGATCCGGTTCCACTCGAAGAGCAGCATGCGGATCCACTCGGCCCGCTCGGGCACCTCCATCTCGAGCATCTTCTCGACCGCGAGCGCGACACCCACCTCGTTGCAGAAGCCGCTCAACCAGTCGTGACGGTTCACCAGCGCCATGATCTGGCGGTAGTCGCGGTGCTCGGCGAGCTTCTCGAACCCCCGATGCATGTAGCCGATGACGGGCGTGGCCTTCACGATCCGCTCGCCGTCGAGCTCGACGATGATCCGCAGCACCCCGTGGGTCGACGGGTGCTGGGGACCGATCGACAGGGTCATGTCCTGCGTGGCCAGGTCACCCTCGCCCCGGACCTCGAGCATCATCGTCTCGCCCGGCGCGGTCGCCGGCAGCGCCTGCCGCCTCGCGTCGAGATCCGACACCTAGCGCTCCTGGTCCTCGTCGGGCGCCGTGGGCCGGCGGGACTCCGCCTCCGGCGGGTGGTCGGCAGCCGCCGGGTCGT
>DASZZX010000357.1:0-8271 GCA_036260415.1 Nitriliruptorales bacterium | reverse complement strand
GCGAACGGTTCGGTCTCTCTCCCACGCGCTACTACCAGCTCCTCAACCGGCTCATGGACGACGACGCCGCCCTGGACTACGACCCCATGCTGGTCCGGCGCCTGCGGCGCCTGCGGGCGGCGCGACGACGCCAGCGGGCCGCGCGCCGCCTGGGGATCGACGCGGGCCAGTGAGAGGCGCTCCGCAGGAGCGCCGCGAGAGTCGCTGTCGTAGGTCCCATGAGACAGCGACGGAGGTTGGCCAGTGAACCGCGACGCCCGGCACCGCCCCGACGGTGACCCGAGCTTCCTGACGTCGCTGCTGCGCCAACTCGCCGGTGCGGTCGCCTTGGTGACGGTGGTGACGGCCGCCTTCTGGGGCATCGGGCAGATGCGGGTCGGATCCCAGGGTCCGGTCATCGAGTCGCCGTCAGCCGACGTGTCCAGCGCCACGCCATCGCCCTCGAACGGGGGCTCCCCGGACCCGCGCCCGGAGGCGATCCCGAGCACGCCGATCGGACCGGTCGGCACCCCGACCGCCGCCCCGACCACCGCCGGTCCTCCCACGACGGCGTCGCCGGAGCCGGCGCGTGCTGACCCGTCCACGATCTCGCTGCAGGTGCTCGACGCGGCAGGTGACGGCGGTGCACGGTCGCGCGCTGCGCTGCAACGGCTGCGGGACGCCGGCTACAGGGTGGTGGCGCGCAACCGCGCCGCCCGCCGTTACGCACAGGGCACCGTCTTCTACACGCGCGGTCACGAGGCGGAGGCGCGTCAGGTCGCGGGAGACCTGCCCGGCCGCTGGGTCGTCGACGAGAAGCCGTCCAACCTCTCCGCCTCGGTGGGCGTGCACGTGGTGGTCGGTACCGACTACCCGGCGGGTTGATGACCAGCGGATCCACACCGGTTCCGAACGGACGGCCCCCGCGCTCGCCCTCACAGTCACGTGAGCGTCGCCGCATCGCTCGCGCCGCGTCACGTGCGGCGCGGGGCGGTCACGCGTTGTGCAGGATCTGCAGCTTCTCGAGGATCGAGCGCCGACGCCGCTCCTCCTCGTCCGGGTCGCTGTGCAGCACCTGGTCGAGCACGTGCGAGATCGCCAGCGGGGAGAAGGGCTTGGTGATGTAGTCGGCGACGCCGCCGCCCCAGGCGTGGATCTGGTCGTGGTCCTGCACCTTGGCGGTCAGCATGACGACCGGGATGTCCGCCGTGGCCGGGTCGCGCTTGATGGCGGCGAGCACCTGCCACCCGTCCATCCTGGGCATCATCACGTCGAGCAACACCACGTCGGGGGGCTCATCCTCCAGAACCTGCATCGCCTCCACGCCGTCGCGCGCTTCCAGCACCTCGTAGCCCTCGAACTCCAGGTTGACCCGGCACAGCAGCCGCACATCCGCCTCGTCGTCGACGACGAGCACCTTGCGTCGGTCAGCCACGATCTGCTCTCCCTGTCACGACCTCAGGCGCCAGTCGGGCTGGTGGGACGTGCCCTGCTCTCGGCCGGAGTCGCCCCGACCGGAAGCGGCACGGCTCGGACGCGATGCCCGCACGGGTCGGTTGTCGACCGGCAGGCGGCTCGCCTTGAACGTCCAAACGACGCACCCTGTCACGTGTGCGCCCACCGCCACCATCGTCGGTTGCGGCTCCGGTAGCGTCCGGCGCTGGACCGCTCACGACGGGACCTCGGTGACCGACGAGCGTGAAGCGCGGGCACGTCTGTGGTTCTGGCGTACCTGGACGACGATCGGCGTGTTGGCGCTGCTGTACGTCGCGTGGCTCGTGCTCGTCGAGCCGCTCAGCATCGCGGTCCCCCCGCTCGCGTTGGCCGTGGTGATCGTGTACGTCCTGAACCCGGTGGTGCGCGCCCTCGCCCGTCGCGGTGTGCCGCGCCTCGCCGGCACCGCCTTGGCCTACCTCGTCCTGGTCGGCGCCGTGGTCGTCGCCCTGTCGTTCCTGGTGCCTCTGATCGCCGAGCAGGTGCAGCAGCTTGCTGAGGGTGCTCCCGGGATGTTCCGCGAACTCGAGGTCAGCGTCAACCGCCAGTTGCGACGTCTCGGCAGCGACGTCCAACTGTCGCTCGACCCCGACTCGGTGCAGGTCCGCGAGGCGGTCCGTCAGTACCTGGTCGGCGGTCGCGCCACCACCCAGTTCGCGGAGATCCTGTCCAGCGCCGGCTCGGTGGCCCGAGGCATCCTGCACGCGGCCGTCATCGTGCTGCTGGGGCCGGTCCTCGCCTTCTACCTCCTGGCCGACCTGCCCAACGTGCTGGAGGGGCTCAAGCGGGTGGTACCGAGCGACCAGCGGGCCGAGGTAGTGCGCGTCGCCGAGGGCATCATGGGGCGGGTGGGCGGTTACTTCCGGGGCCAGCTCCTCGTCGCCACGTTCGTGGGCGTAGCCACCGCCATGGGCCTCCTCGTGGTGGGGCTGCCCTTCTGGGCACTGATCGGGCTCATCACCGGCATCTTCAACCTCGTACCGCTGATCGGACCGTTCGTCGGTGGCGCCATCGGCGTGGTGGTGGCGCTCACCGCCGGGGACGGTGTCACCCAGGCGGTCTGGGTGGCGGTGGTGATGACCGCCGTCCAGCAGATCGACAACCACGTGATCAGCCCCAACGTGATGTCGCGGACGGTGGAACTGCACCCGATCACCGTCATGCTCGGCCTGCTGGTGGCCGGATCGCTGTACGGGATCCTCGGCATGCTGGTGGCCGTCCCCGCGATCGCCGTCGCCAAGCTCCTCGCCCTCCACGTGCTGGAGACCCGAACCTCCTGGCAGGCCGGTGCCGGATCGACCGCGGCGGGCGCCGGCGACGCGGGCGAGCCTGCCGAGGCCGAGCGGTCGGAGGAGGCCGGCGCCGCGGTGTGACCGCGCTGCGGTCAGGCACGCGTCCGCAGCTGGGCGAGCGGAGGCCGCTCGTCGACGTTCACACGGTGGACTCGCAGCGTCAGACGCCCGTCAGGGGCCCTGTCCGGCTGCGGCAGGAGGCCGCTGCTCCCGCCCGATAGCCGACCGTCCGAGACGAGACGTGCCGCGGCCACGCCCACGATCTCCGCCGCCATGCGCCCCAGGGCCGGCAGCGGCTGGTGGTCGTGGAGGCGTTGGCCGACATCCACCTGCCCGATCGCGTCGTCGCCGAACCGCTCCACCACGTCGATCAGAAGCGCCAGCTCCACCCCGTAACCGGCCGCGAAGGGCACGGCCTCCAGCACGGCTCGGCGGCCCGCGTACTCGCCCGCCAGAGGCTGTGCAAGCCATGACAGCTGCGGCCAGAAGGCCGCCAGCAGCGGCCGGGCGGTGAGCTCGGTGACGCGCCCACCGCCGGCGGCGGTCTGGCCCGCCGTCCGGAGGGGGCGGTCGTAGCAGGCCTTCACAAGGGCGACCTCGGGAACGGTCAGCAGCGGCCCGAGCAACCCGACGACGTAGCGCGGGTCGGGGTCGCGCAGGTCGGCGTCGAGGAACACGACCAGGTCGCCCGTGGTCGCCGCCAGGCCCTTCCACAGGGCGTCGCCCTTCCCGTGGCCGGGACCCGCCTCGGGCAGGAGCTTGGCCTGCGCCACCACCGCCGCACCGGCGGCGCGGGCGCGCTCGACGGTCGCGTCGGTGGACCCGCCGTCGACCACCAGCACCTGGTCGATCAGCCCTCGCTCGCGCAGTCCGACCGCGGTGGCCACCACGTCCCCGACCGTGGCCTGCTCGTCCCGGGCGGGCACGACGACGCTGACGGAGGTGCCGGCGCGGCGCCGCACCTCCACCAGCTCGTCGGCGTCGAAGTCGACGTGACGCCATGTGCGCCGGCGGAACCGGTCATCGACCATGACACCTCCCGCCCCGCCAGGGCCACGACCGTCAGACCCGACCGGCTCCCGCAGGCCCGACCGGCGGGGCCTGCTCGGGTGGCCGCACCGAGTTGCGCGCAGGAGCGTCCGGCACGGTACCGTGACCCAGGGCCACGCCGGCGGCGACGCGGGGTGGCCGCGAGTGACCCATCCGGAGAGGCGTCACGCGTCGACAAGCACGCGCCGCAACGCGCGCCGTCGGCTGCGGGACTGAATAGAGGGCTCGGGCCCGACGAAGCCTCGGCAACCTCCCGCGGATGCGGCGGGAACGGTGCCAAACCCGGTCTCCCGGGCCGCGCGGCGGCCAGCGGGGAGAACGATGGGCAGGCGGCGAGAGCCGCCAGCACACGGCCTCCCCGGGGAGGCCGATCGAGGTGCCGGTCCCTCGCCCGCGGACGGCGACAGGGACCGACGTGACCACCGTCACCACCGCACCGCAACTGACCACCAACGTGGTGGGGTTGCGGTGTCGCGAGTGCGGCACCGAGGAGGAACTCGGCGCCCACCACGCCTGCGGCTTCTGCTTCGGGCCGCTCGAGGTCGTCTACGACGAGACGCTTGTGGCGGCGCGCGCGTCACGTGGGGCGATCGCCGCCGGTCCCGCCAACCTGTGGCGGTACGCGCCGCTGCTGCCGGCGCTGCGCGACGGTCCGGTGCCGGACGACCTCGGGACGGGCTTCACGCGGCTGGTGGCCGCCCCGCGGCTGGCCGCACGTCTGGGGCTCGGCGAGCTGTGGTTGAAGGACGACACCCGCAACCCGTCGGGCTCGTTCAAGGACCGTGTGGTGTCGGTGGCGTTGCAGGCCGCCCACGCCCTCGGCATCGGCACGCTGGCGTGCGCCTCGACGGGCAACCTCGCCAACGCCGTGGCGGCACACGCGGCCCGTGCCGGCATGCCGGCCTACGTGTTCGTCCCCGACGACCTCGAGCAGGCCAAGATCGTCACCTCGGCGGTGTATGGCGCCAACCTTGTGGCGGTGCGAGGCACCTACGACGACGTCAACCGCCTGTGCGCGGAGGTCGCCGACGCACGCGGCTGGGGCTTCGTGAACGTCAACCTGCGGCCCTACTACGCCGAGGGGTCGAAGACGCTGGGCTTCGAGATCGCCGAGCAGCTGGGCTGGCGCCTGCCCGACCACGTTGTCGTCCCGGTGGCCTCGGGCGCGCAGCTGACCAAGGTGCACAAGGCGTTCGAGGAACTGGTCCGCTACGGGCTGGTCGACGACCATCCCGTCCGCATCTCGGGCGCCCAGCCCGCCGGCTGCAACCCGGTCGCCGCGGCGTACGCCGCTGGTGTCGACGACGTCCTCCCCGTGAAGCCGGAGACGATCGCCAAGTCCCTGGCGATCGGCAACCCAGCCGACGGCTACTACGCGTTGCGGGCCGTGCGGCAGACCGGCGGCGCCGTGGCAGATGTGACCGACGACGAGATCCGCGCCGGCATGCGCCTGCTCGCCGAGACCGAGGGGATCTTCGCGGAGACCGCCGGCGGCGTGACCATCGCCACCCTGCGCAAGCTCGCGCGGGAGGGAGTGGTCAGGGCCGACGAGCGGGTCGTCGCGCTGGTCACCGGCAACGGGCTGAAGACCGTCGAGTCCCTCATCGGCCACGTCGGCCCCACCGTGGCCATCCCGCCGTCGCTGGAGGCGTTCGAGCGGGCGCTGCCCGCCACCGCAGGAGGAGCCGCCTGATGGCCGTGACCGTGCGGATCCCAAGTCCGCTGCGCAGGCTGTCGGGGGGCGACGCCGAGGTCACCGTCGAGGCGGGCGACGTCCGGGGCGCGATCGCGCAGCTGGAGGCTGCCCACCCGGGGTTCGCCGACCGTCTGCTGGACGGCGACGGGCGGCTACGCCGGTTCGTCAACGTGTTCGTGCGTGATGAGGACGTGCGCTTCCAGCAGGGTCTGGACACCGCCGTCGCCGACGGGGACGTCATCTCGATCGTCCCCGCCGTGGCGGGCGGCTGACCCTGACGGCCACCGACCCCCGTCGACTGCGCGCCCGGCCCGCGCCGACCCGGCGGCCGAAGGCTGCCTCGTGATCTCGGACCCGCGCCGCACGAACGCCGGGAGGGCCACGCCACAACGCCGCCGCGAGCAGCCACACCAGGGTCAGGGATCGCACCACCGCGGTGATCTGGCTCGCCGCCAGCAGAGCTCCCACCTTCGGTGACGACCCGAAGTACAGCCCTATCCAGAACCACACCTGCAGGTTCACCAGCTCGACGGCGAGCACCGGCGTCCACGACACCTGTGCCAGCACCGCCAGCGGCACCAGCCACAGCACGAACTGTGGCGACAGCACCTTGCTGGTGACGAGGAACACGGTCACCAGGGCCAGCGCCGCGTCGGCCGGTCCGACGCGACCGCGTGCCAGGCGCCACACCACCAGCGCGACACCGGCGGCGAGCAGGGCCAGGGAGACCGCGGTGGCCAGGGGCCCGAACGCCCCGTCCCAGAACGCCGACGGTTGCAGTCGGCGCCCCAGCTGGGCGACCGCCGAGACGGCCGAGTCCGGGTTCGGCTGGCGGGTGAGATGGAACGCCAGCGCGTGCCACCAGCGGTCGGGGGCGGCGACCACGGCCGGCAACTGCACCAACGTCCACGTCCCGGCGGCCACCAGGGCGGGGGCCGCCCGGTGCGGCCTGCCGGCCCCGCGCACGGCCCATGGACCGGCGAGCAGCGGCAGCACCAGCAGCGCCGGCCACCACTTGACGGCCGCGCCCAGCCCGAACCACGCCCCGGCCCGCAGCGGCCGTCGCCGGGTCGCCGCCGCCATCCCCGCCGCCACCAGCGGCAGCGTCCACAGCTCCCAGTTCTGCATCCACAGCACGATGAGCGTGGGGGACAGCACGAACCCGAGCAGGCGCAGCCGTGGCCGGTGCAGCGCCCGCAACGCGACGTTCAGCTGCCACAGGGTGACGATCGCCCCCACCGCGAAGGTGAACGCGGTCAGGTCGAAGAACCCGCGGCGGCTGCCGGTGGCCCGGGCGATCGCGTACGCCGGCAGAGTCGTGCCGGGCGGGTACTCGAGCGTGGGGGGGAGGTGCTCCGCAGCCCCGTCGGCGTAGGGGAAGACGTCGGCGTCGAAGCCTCGGCGGTCCCACAGCGACGCGACGTCGGAGTAGCAGTAGTTGGTGTACGCCCAGAAGCCGCGCTCGCCGTCGAGGCACACAGCCTTGCCGACGTACGCCAGCGCGACCGAGGCGACCAGCAGCGCGACCAGCCCGATCCCGGCCGCGGCCGCCCGAGTGCCCCGAGTCGCGGCAAGGCGGCGGGTCACGCAGGATCCTGACGGGGCGGGAAGGACGTGTCCGTCGCGCCGTCGGTGGCGCGGCCGGTCGTCAGGCTCGCCGCCAGCAAGAACGAGGTGAGGTACCAACCCTGGTAGTTGTGCCGCTGCACCGGTGCGAACACGGCCGCGACCAGGAGGGGCAGCGCGTACGCGGCGCAGGCGGCGACGGGAGGGGTCCGGCTCCACCGGCGCAGCCGCCACCCCGCCCACGTGGCGGTGGCCAGGGCCGCCACCACCCCCACGGCGGCGGTGACGTCGAGAGGCGGGGCGCCTCCCGTCGCCGCGTACAGCGGGTACCACACCGACATGATCAGCAGCTCGAGCGGTTCGGGGCGGGTGACCGGCTCCGCCATGGCCACCAGCCCGTGCAGCCCGGGCGAGGGCAGCAACAGGAACGGCACCTGGAGCGCGATGGCCGTGACGCCGGCCAGCCCCGCCGCGAACACCCCCTGCGCCAGCAGCAGCACGGGGACGAGCACGACCGCCGCGGGCTTCACGCTGATGGCCAACCCCACCAGCAGACCGGCGAGCAGCCGCCGGCCGTTGACCGCGGCGACCGCCGCTGCCGCGGCGGCGAGCGCCACGATCAGGTCGTTGGCGACCACGATCGCCGACTCACGGACCAGGGTGGGGTGCACCGCGTACAGCAGTGCGGCAGCGGTCCCGGCCCGGCGCCCCCCGAGCCGGCTGCCGGCTGCGGCGAGCAGGACGACCGCCGCGACGTCGGTCGCCCACAGCACCGCCCGCACGTCCAGCAGGTCCTCACCCCACGCCCGACCCGGCAGGACCGCCACGAACGCCGTGTGCACGAGCAGCGACGCCGCCGGGTACTGGTAGGTGCCCGCATCCGCTCGGGGGTTGACGCGCGTGTAGGGGTTCTCACCGGCGAGCAGCTGCTGGGCGGCGATGCCGCTGGCACGAGCGAACGCGCCGATGCCCGGATCCAGCCAGGCCAGTGGGACTCGCACCGCGAGGGTCAACGTGACCAGGAGCACCACCACCGCCGCCCGCGGTGGCGCGGGCTGCGCCGGCGCGGGTCCGGGGCGGCCGCGCACGTGCGCCACCAGCCACGCGACCACCGCCAGCTCGACCGCCGCGAGGAGCGCCCACCTTCCTGCTGCACACGCCGCCGGATGGGCTGTCACCGTGGGCGCGGTGGGC
>DASZZX010000356.1:0-8124 GCA_036260415.1 Nitriliruptorales bacterium | reverse complement strand
CTCCCGCGAGCGCCCGCGGCGGCGCCCCCGCCGCCGCCACCACCTCCTGCTCCACCCGAGCCCAGCTGCCCGGACCGCACGAGCGTGACCCTCGCCGCCATGCAGTCGCGCGTGTCGGGGGAGCCGTTCGAGGCGGCTCTGGCGACCCTCTGCGCCCCCGACCCGCGGCTCGACCGCCCGGACGAGGTGGTGGCAGCGCTGGCGGCGCGTGTCGCCGACGCCGCCGGCGGCAGCGGCCCAGCGCCCGGCAGGGTCAGGGGTCGACGGGCAGGTAGCACTGGCGGGCGGCGCCCACCAGGTACAGCGATCCGGTGACCACCACGGCGTCGAGCCGGCCGGCCACGCCGATCGCCTTGTCCAGCGCTTCCTCGACCGCGCCCGCCCGTTCCACGGCGACGCCCGTGCCGCTCCACACCTGGCGGGCGGTGGACTCGAGCCGGTCGAGGGCAGCGGCCCGCGGCGACGGCGGCCGTGTGACGACGACGTGGCTGGGGAGGGCGCGGAACGCGCGCAGGATGCCGGCGACGTCCTTGTCCGCCAGGCAGCCGACCACCATGATCAGGTCGCGGAAGTCGAACGCCTCCTCGATCGCCTCGGCGGTGCGGACGGCACCGGCCGGGTTGTGCGCCCCGTCGAGCAGCACGGTCGGGTCACGGTGGACGACCTCCAGACGCCCCGGGACCTCGATCGCCGCGAACCCCTCACGCACCACCTGGTCGTCGACCGCTTCCAGGCCCCCGAGGAACGCGGACAGGGCCCCCAACGCCAGCACCGCGTTGTCGGCCTGGTGGGCGCCGTGGAGGGGGACGAACACGTCGGTGTACGTGCGCGTCCCCGCCCGCAGGGTCAGCACCTGCCCCCCCACGGCGAGGTGCCGCTCCTCCAGCGCCACCTCGGCGCCGGCCCGGACCACCCGGGCGTGCTCACGTGCGGCCCTGGCCTCTATCACGGCGAGCACGTCCGGTGACTGCTCGGCCAGCACCACGGTGGCCTCCGACTTGATGATGCCCGCCTTCTCGACCGCGACCTCGGCCGGCGTGGCACCGAGCTCGGGGTGGTCAACAGCGACCGGGGTCACCACCGCGACCTCGCCGCGCACCAGGTTGGTGGCGTCCCACGTCCCGCCCATGCCGACCTCGAACACCCCGACGTCGACCGGATGATCCGCGAACCACCAGTACGCCATGGCCGTGAGCACCTCGAAGTAGGTGACCCGCTCGCTGTGGGCCTCCTGCGATCCGTCCACGATCGCGGCGAGCGGGGCAAGTCCCGCGTGGACCTGGGCGAAGTCCTCCTGGCTGATCGGCTGGCCGGCGACGCGGATGCGCTCGCGCACCGACTGCAGGTGCGGGGACGTGTAGGTGCCGGCCCGGATCCGGAGCGCTCCCAGCAGGGCGGTCACCATGCGAGCCACGGAGGTCTTGCCGTTGGTGCCGGTGATGTGGATCGACGGGTAGCCGCGCTGGGGGTTGCCGAGCAGGTCGGCCAGCGCCGTGATGCGCCGCAGGTCGGGCACCATACGGCTCGGGACACGGCTCTCGAGGTCGCGCAGGGCGTCGTCGTAGGTCACCACGTGCGTCACGAGGGTGGCGGCCCGTCCTCCAGCACACGCAGCTGCGCGAGCTCCTCCTCGAGCTGGGCGACGACCCGCTTCCACCCGGCCTGCTTGTCGCGCTCACGCTGGACGATCTCGGCCGGGGCCCGCTCCACGAACTGCGGGTTGGCCAGCTTGCCGCGGGCGCGGTCCACCTCGCCGCGGGCGCTGTCCAGCTCCTTGCGCAGGCGCTCCAGCTCACCTGCGACGTCGATCACGCCGGCCAGGGGGACGTACGCCTCCCCGGTGGGGAACACCACCGTGGTGGTGCCGGACGTGTCGACCACCTCCGCGGCGAAGCGCACCTCCGACAGGCCCACGAGGGTCGCCAGCAGGGGCGCCAGCGGCTCGAGCTCCGTTCGCCGGCTGGTGACGAGCGCCACCGGGAATAGCGTGGCGGGTGGGATGCGGTGCTCCGCGCGGAAGCGCCGCAGCTCGCCGACCACCTCCTGCAGCAGCGCGAAACGTGCCTCGGCGTGGTGGTCGCGCTCGCCGAGCGACGCAGGCCACGCCGCGGCCGCCAGCGACTGCTGTCCCCCGGTCGCCCCGCTCACGGCCCGCCACAGCGTCTCGGTGACGAACGGCATCAGGGGGTGCAGCAGCCGCAGGAGGTCGTCGAGTACGGTGGCGAGCACGCGCTGAACGACGGACCGGGCCGCCTCGTCGTGCCCGTACAGGCGGACCTTGGCGGCCTCGAGGTACCAGTCCGCCAGCTCGTCCCAGGTGAACTCGTACAGCGTCTGGGCGGCAGTCGACCAGGCCCACGACCCAGTGGCGGTCGCCTCGTGCACGGTGGCGCGACAGCGTTCCAGCCTGGACAGGACCCAGCGGTCCTCCAAGGCGAGCTGCTCGCGGTGGGGCAGCTCGCCGGGGCGTGTGCCGTCCAGCGTCTGCAGCGCCAGGCGGATGGCGTTCCACAACTTGTTGGCGAACCGGCGGGCGCCCTCCACCCACTCCTCGGCCAGCGGGACGTCCTGGCCCGGTGAGCAGTGCCGGAGCAGCGCGAAGCGCAGCGCGTCGGCTCCGTAGCGGTCGACGAAGTCGAGCGGGTCGAGCACGTTGCCGAACGACTTGGACATCTTCTTGCCGTACCGGTCGCGCACCATCCCGTGGTTGTGCACGATCCGGAACGGCACCTCGGGCAGGAAGTGGATGCCCATCATCAGCATGCGGCTCACCCAGAACGTGTTGATGTCGTAGCCGGTCACCAGCACCGAGGTCGGGTACCACACGCGCAACGCCGGGGTGTCCTCCGGCCAGCCGAACACGGTGAACGGCCACAGCGCCGAGGAGAACCAGGTGTCCAGGACGTCCTCGTCCTGCGTCAGGGCCCGCTCGCCGCAGGTGGCGCAGGCATCGGGCTCCTCCCGGGCGACGGTGATGTGGCCGTCGGGGCAGTACCACGCCGGGATGCGGTGACCCCACCAGATCTGGCGGCTGATGCACCAGTCGTGCAGGTTGCGCAGCCACTCCAGGAAGGGCCGGGTGAAGCGGTCGGGGGCGAAGGTGACGCGGCCGGCCTCGACCGCCGCGATCGCGTCGGCGGCGAGCGGCGTGACCGCCACGAACCACTGGTCGGACAGGCGCGGCTCGACCACCGTCCCGCAGCGCGAGCAGGTCCCCACCGCGTGGGTGTAGGGCTCCACCCTCACCAGCAGGCCCTCGGCCGCCAGCGCCTCCTTCACCGCCGCGCGCGCCGCGTAGCGCTCGAGGCCGGCGAAGCGGCCGCCCGCCTCGTCGACCACGGCGTGGTCGGTGAAGATGTCCACCGACGCCAGCCCGTGACGCTGGGCGATCGCGTGGTCGTTGGGGTCGTGCGCAGGGGTCACCTTCACCGCGCCGGTCCCGAACCCGGGGTCGACCGCGTCGTCGGCGATGACCGGGATCTCGCGGTCGACCAGCGGCAGGCGCAGCGTGGCCCCGACCAGGAGGCGGTAACGCTCGTCGTCGGGGTGCACCGCGACGGCGGTGTCCCCGAGCATGGTCTCGGGGCGGGTGGTGGCGACCACCACCCCGTCGCCGCCGTCGACCGTCGGGTACCGGAGGTAGGCCAGCTCGCCGACGGTGTCCTCGTGGTCGACCTCGATGTCGGACAGCGCCGTGAGGCACCGGGGGCACCAGTTGATGAGGCGGTTGCCCCGGTAGATCAGGCCCTCCTCGTAGAGGGTCACGAACACCTCGCGCACCGCACGCGAGCGGGGCTCGTCGAAGGTGAACGCCTCACGCTCCCAGTCGCAGGACGCGCCCAGCCGCCGCATCTGCTGGAGGATCAGGCCCCCGGACTCCTCCCGCCAGCGCCAGACCCGCTCGATGAAGGCCTCACGGCCCAGGTCGTGGCGGGACACGCCCTCGTCGGCCAACTGCTGCTCGACGACGTTCTGGGTCGCAATGCCAGCGTGGTCGGTGCCGGGGACCCAGACCGCGTTCTTGCCCTCCATGCGCGCCCGGCGCATCACGGCGTCGATGATGGCGTGTTCCAGGGCGTGCCCGACGTGCAGCGAGCCGGTGACGTTGGGGGGCGGGATGACGATCGAGAAGGGCTCGCCCGGGTCGTCCGCCTCGGCGTGGAACAACCCCGCCGACACCCAGTCCTCGTACAGCAGGTGCTCCACCGCCGCGGGGTCGTAGGGTCCGGCGGTCGCGTGGGGGGCGGCGGCCTGCGGCGCCGGATCGACCACGTCGGTCACTGCTTCACCCTCCTGGAGAGGAGACGGTCGCATGTCCTCCGCGCGACCCAGGGCGGCGGGGAGAGCCGGCTGGTGTCCGGGCCGCTGCGCGGCGGGTCAGGCGGAGCGCTCCTGCGGCTCATCGACCGCAGGTCCGTGCGGCACGAGCGTCGGGTTGACCCGGTCGCGCACGGTCTCGGCCGTGATCACGCACCGGCCGATGTCCTGGCGCGACGGCAGCTCGTACATGGTGTTGAGCAGGACCTCCTCGAGGATCGCCCGCAGGCCCCGGGCACCCGTCTGACGCAGGATGGCCAGGTCGGCGATCGCCTCGAGCGCCCCGTCCGCGAAGATCAGCTCCACGCCGTCGAAGTCGAAGAAGCGCTGGTACTGCTTGACGAGGGCGTTCTTGGGTTCGACCAGGATCCGCGTGAGGGCTCCGCGGTCGAGCGGATCGACCGACGACACCACCGGGAGCCGACCGACGAACTCGGGGATCAGCCCGTATCTGACAAGATCCTCGGGCAGCACCTGTGCGAGCACGGCCCCGAGGTCGCGTTCACCTGGGCCCCGCACATCCGCGCCGAACCCCACCCCCTTGCGGCCGATGCGCGACTCGATGATCCGCTCGAGACCCGCGAAGGAACCACCGCAGACGAACAGGATGTTCGTGGTGTCGATCTGGATGAACTCCTGGTGCGGGTGCTTGCGACCGCCCTGCGGTGGCACCGACGCGACCGTCCCCTCGAGGATCTTGAGCAGCGCCTGCTGCACGCCCTCGCCCGACACGTCACGCGTGATCGACGGGTTGTCGGACTTGCGCGCGATCTTGTCCACCTCGTCGATGTAGATGATGCCGGTCTCGGCACGCTTGACGTCGAAGTCGGCTGCCTGGATCAGCTTCAGGAGGATGTTCTCGACGTCCTCACCGACGTAGCCCGCCTCTGTCAGGGCGGTCGCGTCCGCGATCGCGAACGGGACGTTGAGCATGCGCGCCAGGGTCTGCGCGAGCAGGGTCTTGCCGGAGCCTGTCGGACCGAGCAGCAGGATGTTCGACTTGGCGAGCTCGACCTCGTCACCGGACTGGGTGCCGACCTGGATGCGCTTGTAGTGGTTGTAGACCGCGACCGCGAGGGTGCGCTTGGCCGGGTCCTGGCCCACCACGTAGTCCTCGAGGAAGGCGTAGATGTCCTTGGGCTTGGGGAGGTCGTCGAGTTTCAGCTCGGACGGCTCGGAGAGCTCCTCTTCGATGATCTCGTTGCACAGGTCGATGCACTCGTCGCAGATGTACACGCCTGGCCCGGCGATGAGCTTCTTGACCTGCTTCTGCGACTTGCCGCAGAACGAGCACTTGAGCAGGTCCCCGCCCTCACCGAACTTCGCCATCGGCCTCTGCTCCTCGCGTGCAGTCGACCTGCGCGCGGCTCATCGTACCCACGACCATCAGCGCCTGCTGGGGTGCGCTGCCCGTGACGGGACGGGTCGTCCGGTCGCGACGTGGGCGCGGCGGGATGCCGCGCTCGTCGTGGTGCTGTCCCAGATCGGTCGCGACCACCGGCGACATGGGCCCGCCGGCCGGCCCGCCGTGCGCGCGGGGCGCCCCAGATGGACGGTGGAGGTGGGGGACCGGCGCCCTCAGGACGCCGCGGCGGTCACCCTCTCCTGCGCGCTCCGGCTGAGGATCACCTCGTCGATCAGCCCGTAGTCGCGGGCAGCCTCGGCGGTCAGCACGAAGTCGCGGTCGGTGTCCTTGGCGATGCGGTCGATCGGCTGTCCGGTCTTCTCCGCGAGGATCTGGTTGAGCAGGTCCCGCATCCGCAGGATCTCCTTGGCCTGGATCTCGATGTCGACCGACTGGCCCTCGGCGCCCCCGTGCGGCTGGTGCAGCAGCACCCGCGAGTTGGGCAGCGCGAAGCGCTTGCCGAGGGTGCCGGCAGCCAGCAGCACGGCCGCGGCGGACGCGGCCTGCCCCATGCAGATCGTCTGCACGTCGGGCTTGATGTACTCCATCGTGTCGTAGATAGCGAACAGCGACGTGATGGACCCGCCCGGTGAGTTGATGTACAGGTTGATGTCCTTCTCGGGGTCCTCGGACTCGAGGTGCAGCAGCTGGGCCATCACCAGGTTGGCGATCTCGTCGGTGATCGGCGTGCCGAGGAAGATGATGCGTTCCTTCAGCAGCCTCGAGTAGATGTCGAACGACCGCTCGCCCCGGTTGGTCTGCTCGACCACCACGGGGACGAGGTAGTTGTGCTCCTCGAACGCCACGGCCTGCTCCTGTCCACCGCTCGCCGACGGGGGGCGGCGGTCCGTCGCCGAATGTACCGGCCGGTCCACCCCCTGCCAGCGGCGACCGCGGCGACCCGACGACCTGAGCCGCGGCTGCAGCGTCGACGCGACCTCACGCGTGCTGCGCGGCGCCTTCGGCGGGCTCGGCGGGGGGAATGCTGTCGTCGTCGGGCGAGGTCGACGGTGCGAGCCCGAGCTCCTCCAGCACGTCGTCCGACGGCGCGCCCTCGACCTCGGCAGCCTCCACCAGGAGGTCGAGCGCCTTGCGGCGTGCGACGTCGCCGACGAGCACTCCGACCGAACCCTGCTCGCTGATGACCTGGGCCAGCTGCGCGGGCTCGATGCCGTGGTCGGCGGCGTGGCGGCGGACCTCGCGGTCGAGGTCGCCCGGCTCGACCGTCAGACCGACCTCGCGGGCCAGCGCCTCGAGCACGAGCTGGGCCTTCACCGCCTGGCGGGCCTGCTCCTCCAGCTCCCGGCGGGCGGTGTCGAGGTCGGTGCCCTGCATCTGCAGCAGCTGGTCCAGCTCGACCCCGTACTGCTCCGCCTGCCGGCGCATCCGCGCCAGCCGTCCCTCCACCTCATCGGTCACCATGGCCTCCGGCAGCGGCACGTCGACCAGCGCCAGGTAGGCCTCGAGGACGCGCGCGCGCAGCTCCTGGCGGGCGTGCGAGAGCCGGCGGCTGCGGAGCCCACGTCGGATGTCATGCTGCAGCTCCTCGAGGGAGTCGAACTCCGATGCCGTAGCGGCGAAGTCGTCGTCGAGGTCGGGCAGGCGCTTGGCACGGACGTCCTTCACCAGGACCCGGAACTCGACCTCCTCGCCACCGTGCTCCGGGTACCCGTCGGGGAGACGGTCGGTGTAGTTGAGGATGTGACCGGTGGCGGCGCCGGGCAGCTGCTCGTCCAGTTCCGGGGTGACACCACCCGAGCCGACCTCGTACAACGCGTCCTCGGCGGTGGCGGACTCCAGCGGCTCGCCGTGCTGGAACACCAGCAGGTCGATGGTGACGAAGTCACCCCTGGCGGCCGGGCGCTCCACCACCTCCAGTTCGGCGAAGCGCTCGCGCAGGGCTTCCACCTGCTCGCGGACCTGCTCGTCCGTGACATCCCAGTCGGGGAATGTCATCTGGATGCCCGTGTGGTCGGGCAGCTCCACCTCGGGGCGGATCTCGACCGTGGCCGCGAAGACGCAGCCCTCGTCCTCGGTGAAGGTCTCGAGGTCGATCTCCGGCGGGGCGACGGGACTCAGATCCTCCTGTCGGACCGCCTCGGCGTAGAACCTGCCCAACCACTCCTCCACCGCGTGCTGGAGGATCGCGTCCTTGCCCAGCCGGGCTTCCAGCAGCCGGCGGGGAGCCTTGCCCTTGCGGAAGCCCTTGATCTGGACCTGCTGCGCGAGGTGATGCGCCGCATCGTCGAAGGCGTGGGTCACCCGGTCGGGCTCGACCTCGACCGTGAGCTTGACCCGGGTCGGCTCGAGCTGCTCCAGCGTGGTCTTCATGGGTGGTCCTCGTGCGGGCCCGGGGGGGAGGGGGAGACAGGCGGGCTCGGCGGCGTGGGCGTGCGCGCACC
>DASZZX010000355.1:0-3508 GCA_036260415.1 Nitriliruptorales bacterium | reverse complement strand
GCCGCCAGGACGCACGATCCCGAGGGATGCCGCCCCCGCCGACTATCGTGCGTGGCGACGGTCACCCGTGACCGCCAGGACGCACGATCCCGAGGGTCCGCCGCCCCCGCCGACGATCGTGCGTGGCGACGGTCACCCGTGGCCGCCAGGACGCACGATCCCGAGGGTCCGCCGCCCCCGCCGACGATCGTGCGTGGCGACGGTCACCGGTGACCGCCAGGACGCACGATCCGGAGGGGGCGCGCCGCCCCGGCCGGCGATCGTGCGTGCCCCGGTCGCCCGTGACCGTCGGGGCGGGGTGGCGTCAGGTCAGAGCGCGGCGGATGCGGGCGGCGATGGCCGGCCCCACACCTCTGATCGCGAGCAGGTCCTCGGTGGTGGCGGCGCGCAGATCCTGGGGCGAGGAGAACCGGGCCAGAATCTCCTCCCGGGGCGCCGCCCGCAGCCCACGGATGCCTTCCAGCAGCACGCGGACGTCCGGCACGTAGTCGGCGGGGTCGACGGGAGGTGGGATGTGTGGCTCGTCGGGTTCGTCGGCGAGCCGGCCGTCCACGTCGTCGATCAGGGCGGCGAGCAGCCCGGTGTGGGCCTGCTCGCGGATCGACGTGAGCATGGTCGGGGCGGTGTCCGGTGGCGTCGGAGCTGCGGCCAGCTGGGCCTCGACCACCTCCCTGGCCTCGTCCAGCTGCGCCGCCAGCTTGCGCTGCTGCCGGCGGGAGAGCCCTGCCGCGAAGCGCTCCACCAGCTCGGCGAGGACCTGCACCCGCTGCTCCTCCAGTCGCTCGTCACGCTGGCGCAGGTAGGCGACGAGCGCCCCGTCGAGTCGCTCCACGGACGCCGCGAGCCGCTCGAGCCACTGGAGGGCGGCGCGTACCTCGCGACCGCTGCGCGCCGCCTCCTCACGCGCCGAGGTCAGGGTGCCTTCCACCGCCGCGACCGTGCGCTGCTGCATCGCGTCGCTCAAGCGCGTCAACTGGCTCAGCGCCTCGCCCATACGGTCGTCCATCGCGTCGCTCAAGCCGGCCAACCGGCTCAGCGCCTCGGCCGTACGGTGGTCCACCGCGTCGCTCAAGCCCGCCAACCGGCTCAGCGCCTCACCCGTACGGTCGTCGACCGCGTCGCTCACACTCGCCAGCTCGCTCAGCGCCTGGCGCAGCGCGTCGCCGGCTGCGTCGGCTTGGGCGCGCACCGCGGCCCGTAGACGCTCGCCGGTGATGGCGCCGAGCTCCTCCGGCAGCGCCTCGAGCCGAGCTGTGGTCCGCTGCAGTTCGGCCGCGACCGCCGCCAACTGGTCCGTGGACGTCTCGACGGCCTCCAGCAGCGCGTCGAGGTGACCCATCACGGTGGCGCCGAGCTGGTCCTGTCGAGCCTGCACATCGCGGTGGATCCGATCCAGCTGCTGCGACAACGCGTCAGCATCCTGCTGACGACGTAGGGAGATCGCCTCCGTGTCGGCCGCGAGGCGGCGAAGGCGTTCGTCGAGCAGCGCGCGGAGCTGCTCCGCCCCGGCCGCGACGGCCTGCTCGACCCGCAGGGAGACCCCCTCCAGCGCCGTCGCGCGAGCGGCCGGATCGTCGGCGAGACGCTCCTCGACGACCCCGAGCCGGACACTGAGGCGGTCCAACTGCTCACGCAGCAGTGCCTGGAGGGCAGCGGTGGCGGTGGCGTGCTGCTCGCTCAGGGATCGCAGGGCGGACTCCAGCCCGTCCAGACGGGTCGTGGTGCCGGCCAGCAGCCGGTTCAACGCCCGCTGCTCGGCCAGCTGCCGGTCCACCGCATCGGCGAACACACGATCGACGCTGGCCTCGAGCCCGTTCTGGGTCGGGTCGTGCTCCAACCGCGCCTCCGCACCCGCCTGACCGTCCACCTGCGAACAGGCACCGCCGATCTGCCGGGCAGCCTACGCGACCGCGTCGGCGGGACGTGGTTGCCGCGGCGGCTGTCTGCCCGGACGACGGGTCCGAGGGCTTGTGACCTGGAACAGGCCCGTGCAGGCTGCCGCGGACCGGGGAGGGCACGTGCCCGAGACGTCCGAGGTCCTCGACGAGTTCGTCGACGGGGTACGCCGCGGAGATCCCGACGCCATCTCGGCCGTGTACCTGGAGGTGGCGCCGGCCCTGCGGGCGTACCTGCGCTCGGAGGTCCACCACGGCGAGGTGGCCGACGACCTGGTCGAGCACACGTTCGTCGAGCTGATCGAGTCGCACGACACGATCCGCGGCGACGGCCGGGCGCTGCGCACCTGGCTGTACCGGGCAGCCCGCAACAACCTCTACGACTGGCGCCGGCGTGCCGCGCGCCGTGCCGATCATGAGCTGAAGGACGAGCTGGTGGCCACTCTGCAGGACGGTGACCCGGGCCCCGAGACGGTGGCGAGCGAACGCGACGCCCTCGCGGACATCCGGGACGCGCTCGACCAGCTCTCCCCCGACCAGCGCGAGGTGCTCCAGCTGCGCCTGGTCGCCGAGCTGTCCACCGCGGAGGTCGCCGAGCTCACCGAACGGACCGTGGGGGCCGTGAAGGCGCTGCAGCACCGGGGTCTGGCCAATATGGCCCGCATCCTCGAGTCACGCACCAGCGAGCACCGGTGACCCGGAGGGAGCCCACGTGACCAGCCGTAACCTCGACGGCCCCTACCCCGCCTGGACAGTGACAGCACGCCCGACAGCGCGGGAGATCGCATGAGCGACCGGCCACGGCAGTGGCGGGCCGGCCAGCCGGGACCGGACGACGACGCCGTCGACCGCCTCATCGACGACATCGTCGCCGGTCGGCAGCCGCCCGTCGCCGGCCCCGAGCTGGGCCGCTTCGTGCTGGCCGCGCAGGGTGTGAACCGGCTGCGCGAGGAGCCGCTGCCTGCCGACACGCAGACAGCCCAGCTGGCCGCGATCCGCGCTCACGTGGCGCGCACCCGGTGGCCCGGTCACGAGGGGCACACGCCGGTCGTCGGAGCGCGCCGTCGGCTGGCGGTCGCGGCCGCCGCGGTGGCGACGTTCTTCTCGATCGGCGGGGGCGGGGTCGTCGCTCTCGCGCAGCACGCGCTGCCGGGCGACCTGCTGTATGGACTCAAGCGGGCCAGCGAGCGGGTGGCTGTGGCGTTCGAGCGCGATCCCGCCGCAGCCGCGCAGCTGCGACTGCACTTCGCCGAGCGGCGCGTCACCGAGGCGGGAGCCGCCCCCGACCGTGCCGGGGTGCTCCTGGACGAGGCGATCGCGCAGGCTGACCGCGCGGCCGGCGACGCCGCCGCCACCGCGGTCGCCAGGCTGGATCACCTCCTTGCGGGTGGAGGCCCCGCGGGGACGGACACGTCACGCCGCGCGATCGGGGAGGCGTGCGCTCGCATCGCCCGGGAGCACGGTCACGAGCTGCCCCAGCACTGTGCGCAGGCAGCGGAGACCTCCACCCTGAGGACCGACAACCGCAGGGAGGGCGCCCCGGGACGCAGCCGCCCCGGGCCGGGGCGAGCCCCCGGGCGCGACCGGGAGCAGGGCGCAGTCGGACCCCAGCA
>DASZZX010000354.1:0-4243 GCA_036260415.1 Nitriliruptorales bacterium | reverse complement strand
TGCTCCGGAAGCCGGGGCTCCGACCGACTCGACAAAACAGACAAGACGCGACTTTGCCTAGGCCCTGCTGTGACGGCCCGACGGTGGCGGTCTTTCACCCCCACTCGAATCAACAGCGCCTCACGGCGCACGAAGAGCTCGTAACACGATCATGATCGGTGCTTCTTGAGCCTCCTCCAGCAGAGGGGGCTGCAGGCGAGGGATACGAACGCGTCGTGGAGTTCGGTGCGGCGTTCCCACCGCACGGCGAGCCGTTTGAACTGGTGGAGCGGGGCGAAGGTCTGCTCGAGGACGTAGCGGAGCTTGCCCATGCCCTGGATGTTCGGGGCGCCTTTGCGGGGGATGACGGGCAGGATCCATCCGGCGTCTGCGCAGCTCGTCGCGGTTGGGGTTGGAGTCGTAGCCCTTGTCGCCGAGCAGGGCCTGGGGTCGTCTGCGGGGCCGGCCGGGGCGGCCGGCGACGGGCGGGATGCCGTCGATGAGGGCGAGGGCCTGGGGGACGTCGTTGACGTTGGCCGCGGTCGTGATGACTTTGAGCGGGGTGCCGCGCCCGTCGCAGATCAGGTGGTGTCTGCTGCCCGTCTTCCGGCGGTCGACCGGCGACGGACCGGTGTCGGCGCCCCCTTTTTTTTCGCGCGGATGTGGGAGCCGTCCACGCACGCCCTGGACCAGCCGAGCTGCCCCGCCGAGTTGAGCTCGGCGAGCAGGACCCGGTGCAACTGGTCGAAGACACCGGCCTGCTGCCACCGCTCCAGCCTGCGCCAGCAGGTCTGACCGGAGCCGAACCCCAGCTCCAGCGGCAGCAGTTGCCAGGCTATGTCGTTGTGCAGGACATACAGGATGCCTTGCAGACACAACCGGTCGGGCACCGGCCGAGGCCCCTGCGACCGCTCCGGCCAGGGCGGCAGCAGCGGCTCGATCAGCGCCCACAAGTCGTCGTCCACGATCCACGGCCGAGTACTCACACCATCACGAACGGGCACATCAACCAGCCGGTCACGCCCGACCAGGACACCTCAACAAGATCGTGTTACGAGCTCTAATACTCCAGCAGCGGTTCGTTATCTGGCCTGGTCAGAGGCATCGTCGGGAGTGTAGTTGGCGGAGGGCATGTCAGGGGCGGTCTTGGCGGACCGCCCCTCCAACGAGTGGCATCGAGAACTGTCCGAGCTGTGATGAGGGCAGCCTCTTCGCGTGATCGACGACCTTGCGGACGTGGCCTGGGACCGTGAACTCGACGACCTCTTCCTGCTCATCGGCCATCGTTTCGGCCGCGCCGACCTGCGACGTCGCATGCGTGACTACGTACGCGCCTTGCTTGGCCCGGTCGGCCGCAAGAACGGCTGGCAACTCGCCGAATACGCTGGCCACCACACCCCCGACGGCCTGCAACGGCTACTGAACGGCGCCACCTGGGAAGCCGACGACGTCCGCGACGACCTGCAGACATACGTCGCGGACAAGCTCGGCGAGGATGGCGGAGTGCTCATCCTCGGCGACACCGGGTGTGCGCCACGAGGCGCTGAGGAATCGAGCGGGAGGGAGAGCCCGCCGCTGGTCATCGCAGTGACTGGTTGAAGCTGGAGGCAGGCTGAGCCCCGGGTTGGGGGTGAGGCTGGAAGCGGCCTCGACAACGTAGGGGCGAACCGACACCACCAGGCGGTTCGTGCCCGCAAGCGAAGACGGAATGGGTGTAAGGAGACTGAACCGGTGGTTGAAGCCCCGTGAGTCGTCAGCGGTCTGCCGAATCTGGTGGATGGGCCGCGCCGCAGTGCTGGAGAGTGCTCTATCCGGTGGCCTCTCCTCTTCCGGCGTCTTTATCCTGTGGGCGCCGGGAGGCCCGGACCAAGACTGCGATTTGCGGTCCGTGGCGATACTGCCGGGGTAAAGCCGGGCACCGAAGCCGTCGCAGAGATTCTCAGTGAACGTGGGAAGCGATCTGGCATCGCCCTTCCCGTCCGGCAGCCGGCTGGACGGCGGGCAGGCGCGACGCCCGCTGATGACGCCAGATCGTGGCGGAGTCGCCGTAGTACTCAGAGGCCGGGAAAGCCGGTCACACGGGAAAGGGCGACAGCGTGATAGCAGCACGACTGCTGTCGGGGAGGGACGTTGTTGAATAACGACGCGCCGCCGATACCTTGGCCGGGCATCATGACGGCCGAGCGGCGGGTACTCGATCATCAGCTCAAGCTGCACCAATGGGCCAGAAATGAACCGGAGCGTCGGTTCAGCGATGTATTCAACTTGATCTGTGATCGGGCCACCTTGCTGGTGGCCTGGGAACGGGTGTCCGGTAACCGGGGTGCCAGGACAGCGGGTGTGGACGGGGTAACCCGGTATCACATCGAGGAACGTCACGGAGTGATTCCGTTCCTGGACGAGATTCGCTCTTCTCTCAAGGACGGGTCCTTCACGGCACTTCCGGTCAAGCAGGCGGTGATCCCCAAGAAGAACGGAAAGGTTCGCTACTTGGGTATCCCGACCCTGCGCGACCGGATTGTGCAGATGGCCCTCAAGCTGATCCTGGAGCCGATCTTCGAAGTCGATTTCTATCCGTCCAGCTACGGGTATCGGCCTGGTCGGCGGGCTCAGGATGCCATCGCCGAAATCCATCACTGCACGAGCAAGCCGTCGAACTACGAGTGGGTCATCGAGGGCGACATCAGGGCTTGCTTCGACAACGTCGGCCACCACGTCCTGATGGACCTGGTGGCCGAACGCATCAAGGACCGCAAGGCCCTGCGGCTGGTCAGCGCGTTTCTGCGGGCCGGAGTTGTCGAGCTGCACGGTGGGTTCACGGAGACCCTCACGGGCACTCCGCAAGGAGGAGTCGCTTCCCCGCTGCTGGCCAACATTTATCTCTCTGTCCTGGACCGGTACTTCTCGCGGATCTGGGACACCGAGATGACCCCAGCCTGGCGTCGGCAGCATCGACGTCGAAAGGGGCTGCCGAACTTCCGGCTGGTGCGTTATGCCGACGACTTCGTCGTGCTGGTTCACGGCACGAGAGAAGACGCCGAAGCACTGAAGGCGGAGATCGGTGAACTGCTGGCCAGAAAGCTGAGGATGACCCTCTCGGACGAGAAGACCCACATCACCCACATCGACGACGGATTCGTCTTTCTGGGCTTCCGCATCCAGCGCAGGTTCTGGGGCGGCGGCCGTCGTGTGGTGCTCACCATTCCAGCCAAGCAGTCCTTGGCATCGGTGATGCACAAGATCAAGAAACTGACGGGGCGGGGCACGACCTCGCTCTCGCTGGAGGATGTGCTGCGGGCGGTGAACCCGGTCCTTCGGGGCTGGGCGGCCTACTTCCGCTACGGCGTCTCGAAGAGAACGTTCTCGTATCTCGGCTGGTACGCATGGCGGAGGATGAATCTTTGGATTCGCCGCAAGCACCCTCGCATGACCTGGAAACAGATGCGGCGCCGCTATTTCGCAGCGGACAGCATCGCAGAGGGTGGGATTACTCTCTACAACCCGGCGAAGATGAAGGTCGAGCGTTACCGCTTCCGCGGAGCGCAGATCAGTACGCTATACAACATCGACGAGGTTGATCCACGCGGAGCGCGTTTCCGTCGGACCGGCCACGACGATATGGCCTTCGTCGGCCAGGTCAGTGAATACCTCGCCTGATTCATTGGATCGCGTGGAGAGCCGGATGCTCGGCCAACGGGCACGTCCGGTTCGGCGGGCGGGGATGGGAAGACCGACACCCGAGAAGGTGCACGGCGTCCCGTCCCCGACCCAACTCCTCAAAAAGGGCACCACGTCGGCTGGGGTGTCGAGGCAGTACACCGGCACGTCCGGAAAGATCGACAACTGCCAGATCGGAGTGTTCGCCGCATACGCCACCAGCCGGGGCCGGGCCCTGGTCGACCGGGACCTCTACCTGCCCAAGTCCTGGACAGACGACCGGGAACGCTGCCAAGCAGCCCGCATCCCCGACGAGCGCACCTTCGCCGCCAAGGGCGAGCTCGCCCGCGACATCATCCATCGCGCCCTGGCCTCCCCGCTCCCCTTCACCTGGGTCACCGCGGATTCCGCCTACGGACAGGACTCGCACTTCCGGCGCTTCTTGGAAGACACCGAGCTCTCCTACGTTGTTGCCGTCCTCAAGTCGCAGCAGGTGAACGGCCTGCGCATTGACCATCTCATCGCCCAGGCCCCGCCGGAGGCATGGCAGCGTCTGTCGGCTGGGCCAGGAGCCAAAGGCCAACGGCTCTACGACTGGGCCGCCGCC
>DASZZX010000353.1:0-1752 GCA_036260415.1 Nitriliruptorales bacterium | reverse complement strand
GAACCGCCGATCATCCGCCACGCCCGCGAGCCGGACCTGTCACGCATCCGCGAGCTGCTTGACGCCACCGGCTTCGACACCCGTGGCGCCGCGCGACGACTGCGGGACACGCTGGTCGCCGAAGGCCCCGACGGGGCGGTGGTCGGGACCGTGTCGTGGGAGCCCGCCGGCAACGCGGCACACCTGCGCGGCATCACCGTCGCGGAGGAGGAGCGCGGCCACGGCACCGGCTCGCACCTCGTGGCCAGGGCCCTGGACGAGCTGTCGCGCGCCGGCGTCGACTGGGTGTACCTGCTGACCCCCGGGGCGGAGGAGCTGTTCGAGCGGCTGGGCTTCTGGCAGGTCACGCGCGACCGGGTGCCGCCGGAGGTGCTGGAGACCGCCCAGTTCGGCGCCGCGCGCCACCACGCCGCCGCGATGGTGCGCCGCCTGCCTGCGGCCGGCAACGGCCCCGGTCAGCCCTGAGTGGCCACGGCGCGCGCGAGGTTCGCCGCACGACCGCTCACCAGTGGACCGGCTGGCCACGCCGTGGCGGCGCGGTCGAGCCCGTCGCCCTCAGCAACAGCGTCGCGACCACACCTGCCACGAAGCCGGCGATGTGCGCCTCGTAGGCCACGCCCTCGCCTCCGGCCGTCGCCTCGGCCAAGGCGGTCAGCTGGGTCACGAACCAGAACGACAGGACCAACCACGCCGGCAGGTCCACGATCGCGAAGATCAGGAACCAGCCGGAGATGCGGGCGCGCGGCAACAACCCCACCAGCAGGTACAGCGGGAACGGCACGTACGTGTGGATCCGGGCCCGTGGGTGCAGCACCAGGTAGCCGCCCAGGACCGCGGCGATCGCTCCGGATGCGCCCAACAGGGGAACCGTCGTGTCGGTGTTGATGAGCGCGAACGCGTAGACGGCGACCAGACCGCCCACGAGGTAGTAGAGCAGGTAGGTGCCGTGGCCGAGGTCGTCCTCGACGTTGTTGCCGAAGATCCACAGGAACAGCATGTTGAACAGCAGGTGGCCGAGGCTGCCATGGAGGAACATCGACGTGACCGTCGAGAGCAGCACGCTCTTGGCAGCGAGCGCCGCCGGCAGGCACGCCGGCTGCACCGGCGCCTGCGTCGGCGAGATGGGGTGGAGGTCGAAGAGCTCTGCGGGAACCGCAGCCCACCGGTAGATGAAGCAGGTGAGCTGCGGTTCGGGGAGCTGCAGGTTGTAGGCCATGAAGACCGCGACGTTGGCGGCGATCAGCGTCACGGTGACGTACGGCCTGCGCCGTGTGGGGTTGCGGTCGCCGACCGGTAGGACCATCAGCCTGCTCCCACCCTGAACCACCGAAGGTGCTGCGGGTGGTCGGTGCTCACAGCACGCTCCGCAGGCGCAGCATGTCGCTCATGCTGGCCTCCACCCGCACGCGGTCGGTGACGTACGCCGTGCGGACCTCAAGGCGGCCGTCGGCCATCGCGATGAGGTCGTCGGAGTCGCACTCGATGCGGATGTCGGCCTGCGGGGCCGGGCCGGGGTGGAGACCGCTCAGATGACCGTCCCGCCACCAGGTGTGGTAGACGAGGCCGACGTCCGGGAGCTCGGCCTGCACGGCCCTGTCGCTGGTCAGCAGCGTCCGGTACTCCCGGTCGAGCTGCTCGAAGCGGCGGATGAGGCCCTCGAGGGTGGCTTCGACCTCCTCCGGGGTCGCCACGGGGTCCTTCCGGTCGGGCGCGCCGGGGCCGGAGGCGCCGGGGGCGCGGGCGCGGGGGACG
>DASZZX010000352.1:0-2330 GCA_036260415.1 Nitriliruptorales bacterium | reverse complement strand
CGATCCCCCGCCGGAACCGTGGGGCGCCGGTCACCGCGGCGTCGACCTGGCCGCGCGCCGCGGTGAGCCGGTCTCGGCCGCGGCCGACGGGGTGGTGGCGTTCGCCGCACGCGTGGCGGGGCCGGCGTGGGTGTCGGTCGATCACCCCGACGGGGTGCGCACCGCGTACGGCCCCCTGACGGCCGTGGCGGTGACCGCCGGGAGCCGGGTGGCCCGCGGGGCCCGCCTCGGGACGGTCGCGTCTGGCCACGACCCGCGACGCGACGTCCTGCACTGGAGCGCACGACGGGGCGGCGTCTACCTCGACCCGCTGGCCCTGCTGGTCGCGACCGGTTGGAGGCCGGCGTTGGTCGGGCCCGGCGGCTCGGTGGTCACCGACCTGCCCGTCGTCCCCAGCTACGCGCCGTGGATCGGCCGGCGGGGTCTCGCCGGCCGGCTGGGGTTCGTGGAGGGATCGCCGCCGGCACAGCACGCCGGCTGGGTGCTGCCGCCCAACCCCAACCACGTGATCGGCGTGGCGGGGCTCGGCAGCCGGACCGGTCGGCTGCCTGTGGACCTGCGCCACCTCGGCTACCGGCCCGGCGACGTGACCTACCTGTCGTACGCGGGGCGACACGACCGTCCCGGCGCGCCCGACGACCCTCAGCGCGACCAGCGGCGCTACGACCCGGCCGCGACCTTCCGGGGGGTGGACGCAGCCGCGCGTCATCTCCGCAGGCAGCTGCGCGTCCAGCAGCGGCGGGCTCCCGGCCGTGCGGTGGACCTGGTGGGTCACTCGATGGGCGGGGTGGTGGTGCTGCACTACCTGCTGACGCTCCACGATCCGGCCGATCCCGAACTGCCGCCCATCGGGCACGTGGTGACGCTGGCGTCCCCACTCGAAGGGGCTGACCTGGCCGGGGCCGTGCAGGACGCTGCCCGTGACGTCGCCGTGCGGACCGTGCTCGACGCGGTGGCGGGGCGGGCCGGCATGCCGCGGCACGACGCTCCGACCGTCGCCGACCTCGCCGTGGGATCGGAGCTGGTCGCCCAGCTGGCGGAGGCGTGGGCCGCAGCACGCGAAGACGTCTGGTCGGGTCCGCTCGCAGGGGGCACCCAGGTCCTGACGGTCGGCGCGTCCCGGGACGTGGTCGTCGCCGAGCATCGCAGCGACCTCCCGGGGGCGCCGCACGCGGTGCTGCCCGGCGGGCACCACGGCATGCGCCGCACCGAGGCCAGCCGCATCCTGCTGCGAGCGTTCCTCGCCGACGAACCGATCCCCGGCCAGCCGGGCGGGCTCGGCCACTGGCTGTCGTACCCACTGGGCTGGGGCGAGCAGGTCGCCGGTCAGGTCCTGGGCGGACCCGGCTCGTGAGGTGCGCCGCGGTGGCGGTCCCCCTCGTACGGGCGCTAGTCTCGTGCCGGCCCGCCTGACGGGGCGGGCCGTATCACGCACGCCCAGCTCGGGCGACCCCGGTGCCCGGCCGGTCACGCGACCGTCGGGTGGGTCGGATCCCCGGCCGACGCGGGCGGAGGGCGAACCGAACGCGAGGAACTCCATATGGCCGTGGTCACCACACGCCAGCTGCTCGAGGCGGGCGTCCACTTCGGGCACCAGACGCGGCGCTGGAACCCGAAGATGAAGCGTTTCATCTTCGCCGAGCGCAACGGCATCTACATCGTGGACCTGCATCAGACCATCGACGCGATCCGGCGCGCCTACGCGTTCACCCGCGACCTCGTCTCCCGCGGCGGCACGGTGCTGTTCGTCGGCACCAAGCGCCAGGCGCAGGACTCCATCGAGTACCACGCGCAGCGTGTGGGGATGCCGTACGTGACCGAGCGCTGGCTCGGCGGGATGCTCACCAACTTCGAGACGATCAAGGGTCGCATCGGGCGGCTCAAGGAACTCGAGGCCATGCAGACCCAGGGTCTGTTCGACATCCTGCCCAAGAAGGAGGTGCTCGAACTGCAGCGCGAGCACGCCCGCCTGCAGACCAACCTCGGCGGGATCCGCAACATGACCAAGCTGCCGGACGCGGTCTGGGTGGTGGACACCGTCAAGGAGGAGATCGGGGTACGGGAGGCGAACCGCCTGAGGATCCCCGTGATCGCGATCCTCGACACCAACTGCGATCCGGACCTCGTGCAGTACCCCGTCCCCGGCAACGACGACGCGATCCGCTCCGTCGCGCTGCTCACGCGGATCTTCGCCGACGCCTGCGCGGACGGACTGTTGCTGCGCGCCTCCCGGTCACCCGACGAGGAGCTGCGCGAGCAGGCGAGGAGGGCGGCCGCGTCACGTGGCAGCGGGCTGGACGTGGCCGAACCCAAAGCCGAGTGGGAGATCG
>DASZZX010000351.1:0-5495 GCA_036260415.1 Nitriliruptorales bacterium | reverse complement strand
GCCGGGTCGTCAGGACCCGGCGCCGCGGGGTCACGCAGGGCCCGCTCGCGCGGATCGCCCGTCTCCGGGGCCTCGCCACGGAGGGTGTCGACCGCGTCCTCGGGCAGCTCCCGGCTGGCCCGGTCCCGGGCGGGCGGGGACGAAGGCGTCTCCCCACGCTCCGGCGCGGGACCTTGCTCCATGTCACCGCCGAGCTCGACCGCGGTGGGTGCCCCCTCCGGGACACCGGTCAGCTCGACGGCAGGACCCTCCGTCGAGCGGGGGCGCTCGCCGCCTGACCTGACCTGCGCGTCGGCCTTCCGGTCCACGGTCTCGTGGATCCCGCCCTCGACCGGCGCCTCTCCCGGTTGCTGGGTCGTGGGCGGCTTCCCGGCCTCCGCCCCCGGAGCTGGCTCGTCGCCGGCCTGGGGTGGCGTGGCGCCCGGCCCGCCACCCTCCAGATGACCGCGCGCCTCGTCGCCGCGGGGGGTCGTGCCCTGCAGCTGGGGCAGTTCTGGGTCGGGTGGGACGCCAGGAGGCCCGCCTTGACCGGGCTGACGGTGCTCCACCATCGCGGCCGTCTCCTCCACCGCCCGTCGCGCCCGCTCGGTGGCGGTCTCCTCACCCGGCGGGTAGACGCTCGGCTCGCGACGGGCCGTCTCGACGGCCTCTCCCGCTTCGCCGCCCCGGTCCTCCGGCGACGTCACCCGCGGATCCTGCGCGGTCGCGACCGCCGCGATCTGCCCGGGGGGTGGCGGCTCCTCCACCGTCGGTGGCTCCCCGGCCTCCTCGGCCCGCCGGCGTTCCTCGGCCTTCTCGGCGCGCAGCTCCGCGGCCTTGCGCCGGGCACGCTCGGCCCGCGCCGCCGCCTCCTCGTCGGGATGCGCCTCACGCGCCGCGCCCTCGGGGATCGCGGTGTGCGGCGCCTCGGCCGGCACCTCGTCGATCAGCCCGGCGACCAGCTTGGCCTGCTCGGCCATCAGCTCGTCGAGGGCGCTGGGGCCGGGTGAGCCGCCGGGCCCGGCCGGCGTGCGCACGACCGGCTGGCCGTCCTCGTCGAGCTCGAGCGGTTCCTTGATACCCGGCCAGGGCTTGGCCTCGCGTGTGGCCAGGAAGAAGTCCTTGCGCAGCGGCCAACCCTCGAAGTTCTCGGTGGTCAGGATGCGCGGGGCGAGGCCGGGATGCCCGTCGAACTCGATGCCGAACATGTCCCACGCCTCACGCTCGTGCCAGTCCGCCCCGCGGTACAGGGCGGTCAGGGACGGCGCCGTGGGCCGGTCACGCCCTCCCGCGCACAGGTGGCGCAGCATCACCCGCTGGTGGGTGGTGGTCGAGTACAGGATGACCACGACCGAGAAGCCGTCCTCGCGTTCGTCGATCCCCGCGAGGCAGTCGAAGTAGTCCATCGCCAGCCGGGGATCGTCGCGACAGAACCTGGCCGCTGACACGTAGCCGGTGGCGTCGAGGTCGACCGTCACCTGGCCCCACTGCAGGCGGGCCGAGCCGTGATCCACGAACTCACGGTCGAACAGCTGCTGCAGTTCCTCGGGTCTCAGCGGGGACACGCGGTTCAGCCTCCCGCCGCCGACGCCGCCCGCGCCCCATCGACGACGATCGGCTCGCGACGAGCGACCATGCGCTCGCGCAGGTTCTCCCTGCCGATCCGTTCCTGCAGGAGCAGGATGCCCTCCAGCAGCGCCTCCGGACGTGGGGGGCAGCCGGGCACGTAGACGTCGACCGGGACCGCCTGGTCGACCCCTTTGGTGACCGAGTAGCTGTCCCAGTAGGGGCCCCCGCAGTTGGAGCACGAGCCGAACGAGATCACGTACTTGGGCTCGGGCATCTCGTCGTACACACGCTTGAGGGCCGGTGCCATCTTGTCGGTCAACGTCCCCGCCACCACCAGCAGGTCCGCTTGCCGGGGGCCGTGCGCGACGGGGATGACCCCCAGCCGCATGAAGTCGTGGCGGGCGGTGGACGCGGCGATGAACTCGATTGCGCAGCAGGCCAACCCGAAGTTCATCACCCACAGCGAGTACCGACGGCCCCAGTTGAACAGGAACCGCACCGGGTTGGGCAGGTCGACCTGATCGACTAGTCCCACCGCAGGACCCCCTTGCGCCACGCGTACAGCAGACCGAGCGCGAGCACGCCGACGAACACGAACATCTCGGTGAGCGCGAACGTCGCGCTGACCGCGCTGGCACCGTCGAGGCCGCCGAGGATCACCGCCCAGGGGAACAGGAAGATGCTCTCCACGTCGAAGATCACGAACAGGAAGGCGAACACGTAGTAGCGGATGTTGACCTGCGTCCAGCCGGACCCGGCCGGGTCGACACCGCACTCGTAGGTGGAGAGCTTGCCCGGGCTGGGGACGTCGGGGCGCATGAGCCGGTTCAGCGTGACGATCGACGCGTACAGCCCGACACCGACCATCACGAGCACCGCGAAGGTCGTCCACTGGCTGTAGAAGCTCACCCGGTCCCTCCGTGGTGGCTGGAAACGAGGCCGATCGCCTGCCGGCCGTCCGAGGCGTGGGGCCCGGCGCGGGGCCGCACTGTATCAGTGGCTCTGCGGCCCTCCCAACGGCCCCACCGCCTGGGACGGCCGACGTCCACCGGTCAGGGCTGCGTCGCGCGCAGCCACCCGCGCGACGACCTTGCCCGCGGCCGCCGCGATCAGCCGGTGCGGACCACCGTGTAGTCCGCGAGGTGGCGCAGGGCCCGGCGGGCCGCCCCGTCGGGGAACGGGGCCAACGCCGCCTTGGCGTCCTCGGCGTACGCCGCCGCCAACGCCCGGGCCCGCTCGAGCGCTCGGCTGCTGCGCAGGATGCCCAGCGCCCGCCCGACGGCCTCGTCGGTCACCGCCTCGGCGTCGAGCAGCCGCGCCAGCTCACCGTCGGGCTCGTCCTCGAGCGCGAAGATGACCGGCAGGGTGGGCACCCCCTCACGCAGGTCCGTGCCGGGCGTCTTGCCCGAATCCGCCGCTTCACTGGCCACGTCCAGGATGTCGTCCGACAGCTGGAACGCCATGCCGAGGTTCCACCCGTAGCGGGCGATGTCGGTGACCTCCCGCTCGTCGCAGCCGGAGAGGAGCGCGCCGAGGCGGCAGGAGGTCGCGATCAGGCTCGCGGTCTTGGACGAGACCACCGCGAGGTGGTGTTCGAGGGTGGGCTCGACGGGGGGGACGCCGGTCGGTCGTATCCCGCGGGTGCCCTGCACCTCGTGGATCTGACCCTCGCACAGACGAGCGATCGTCTGCGACATGATGCGGGTCACCTCCACCCCGAGGCTGGCCGACAGCTCGGACGCGCGGGCGAACAGGTAGTCGCCGGTGAGGATCGCCACGGTGTTGTCCCAGCGGGCGTTCGCCGAGCGGGTACCGCGGCGTGCGGCTGCCTCGTCGATCACGTCGTCGTGGTAGAGGGTCGCCAGGTGGACCAGCTCCACCACCACGCCCGCGTCGGGGATCCTGGCATCGTGCGGGTCGCCGAGGTGGGCGCACAGCGCCACCAGCATCGGTCGGAAGCGCTTGCCTCCCGCGTCGATGAGGTAGCGGGCCGCCTCGTCCAGCAGCCGGTTCGAGGTGGTCACGTGCCGTCGTAGCCGCCGCTCGACCTCCCGCAAGACGGGAGTGACGTCGATGCCCTCCGCCACGCCCAGGGGCGGGACGGTCGAGCCGAGGGGTCGGGGGGTCCTCAGGGCGTCACCTCGCGATGGTCGCCGCCTGGTCCGCGAGGGTGACGAACGCGTCGGGCAGCACGCCGAGAACCACCACCGCGGCCGCCGCCGCCGCGATCCCCGCCGAGATGCCGGTTGACAGCACCGGCTGCCATGCCCGGTCGTCGTCGGGCTCCTCGAGGAACATCGCACCGATCAGCCGCAGGTAGAAGAACGCCGCGACCACGCTGGAGACGACACCGACCACCACCAACCACTCCAGGTCGGCCAACACGCCGGCCCGGAAGACCGCGAACTTGCCGGCGAAGCCGGCGGTCGCCGGGATCCCCGCCAGCGACAGCAGCGACAGACCGAACACGCCGGCGAGGACGGGGGAGGTGCGTCCCATCCCCTTGAGGTCCACCAGGGCGACCTCCCCGCGCCGGCGCCGCTCGATCGCGACCACGCAGCCGAACGCGGCGACCGCGGACACCGCGTAGGTCAGGAGGTAGTAGAGCGTGGCCGACACGCCCTCCGGTGACGAGCTCGTCACACCGATCAGCGCGTAGCCGACGTGGGCGACCGACGAGTAGGCGAGCACCCGTTTGACGTCCCGCTGCACGATCGCGGCGAGGGCGCCCAGCATCATGGTGACGGCCGCGATCGTGGCCAGGACCGGGACCCACGAGCTGTCGAGCGGGCCGAACGCCACCAGGAAGATCCGCAGCACGATCGCGAACGCCGCCGCCTTCGTCGCCGCCGCCATGAACGCGGTCACGTTCGTCGGTGCGCCTTGGTAGACGTCGGGCACCCAGAAGTGGAACGGCACCGCGGCCGCCTTGAAGCCGAGTCCCACCGTCACCAAGGCGAGGCCGAGCATGACCACGCCCTGCGGCACGCCGATGAGGGTCACGCCGTCCCCGACGAGGCCCAGGTCGATCGTGCCCGTCGCCGTGTACAGCAGCGCGATGCCGTACACCAGGATGGCCGAGGCCACCGCACCCATCACGAAGTACTTGATCGCCGCCTCCTGGCTGCGGCGGTCACGCAACGCCATCCCGGCCATGACGTACAGCGGCACCGACAGCAGCTCGAAGGCGATGAAGGCCACGAGCAGGTCGCCCGCAGCGCCGATGATGGTCATCCCCGTGACCGACAGCAGGAGGAGCGGTTCGAACTCCAGCCGGTAGATGCCGCGCTCGAGCAGGTAGCCGTAGCCGATCGGCAGCACCAGCAGGCCCGTCGTGAACACGGTCACGCGCGTGTACAGAGCGACGCCGTCCAGGGCCAGCGCGCCGGAGAGGAACGTCCCGCCGCCGCCCTGCTGGTACAGGTCACCCCACTGCCAGACGGTGAGAGCCAGTGCTCCGGCGAGCGCCAGGCCCGCCGCCCACACCTGCACCAGCTGCGGCCGCGTCGCGAAGGCGACCGCGACAGCGCCCGTGCCGGCCCCGACTGCGACCGACACGGCGCCGGGCACCGTGAACCCTCGGAACAGCAGCCACACGCCCACGCCGACCGCCACGGCCGCGCCGCCCCCCGTCACCAGCCCGCGCGCCGGACCGGCGACCGCCACGACCAGCAGCAGCAGCGCCGCCCCGACGAGCAGCAGCTCCGGCGCGAAGGCGGAGAACTCGACCGATGGCGCGGGCAGCCGGTCGGAGGCCTGAGCGACGAAGGGCGCCACGGGTTACTCCTGGCGGGAGGGATCGGCCGTCGCGGGGACCGGCTGGGTGGCTCCGGCGGCCTCCACGCCGCCGTTCACCTGCTGGACCAGCTGCGCGACCGACGGTGCCACGCGTTCGAACACCGGTTGGGGGAACACGCCGATCGTGGCGCTGATCGTCGCGATCGGCG
>DASZZX010000350.1:0-6246 GCA_036260415.1 Nitriliruptorales bacterium | reverse complement strand
GACGACACCTTCATCGGCACCGTCAACGAGGACTGGGCGGTGGAGTCGCTACCCGGCGACATCTTCCTCCTCGGCACCCACTCGTGGCAGATCCGCCGGATCGAGGCGGGCACGGTACGGGTGCGTGACGCCGGCGACGCGCCCCCCACCGTGCCCTTCTGGCAGGGCGAGGCGCCGGCCAGGACCGCAGAGCTCTCCGAAGAAGTCTCGGAGCTGCGAGCGCGCGTGGACCGCTTCCTCGAGATTGGCGACCCCGACAGGGCCCGCAGCTGGCTGGTCGAGCACACCGGCATCCCACCCGAGGCGGCGGCGATGCTGGTCGACTACGTGGCGGTCGGACGTGCGGGTCTCGGGGTCACACCGACGCTGCGCACGATCGTGCTGGAACGGTTCTTCGACCAGACCGGCGGGATGCAACTCGTGGTCCACTCACCTTACGGGGCCCGCATCAACCGTGCGTTCGGCCTCGCGCTGCGCAAGAAGTTCTGCCGGACCTTCAACTTCGAGCTGCAGGCGGCCGCAACCGACAACGCCATCGTGCTATCGCTCGGACCGCATCACAGCTTCCCCCTGGACGAGGTGCCGCGCTACGTGCGCAGCCAGGCCGTCGAGGAGACGTTGCAGCAGGCGGTCCTCGACGCGCCGATGTTCATCTCGCGCTGGCGGTGGAACCTCAACCGGTCGTTGCTGGTGCTGCGCTACCGCGGTGGGCGTCGCAACCCGCCGCCGATCCAGCGGATGGAGGCCGACGATCTCATGGCGGCGCTGTTCCCCGAGGCGGCGGCCTGCCAGGACAACCGGGTCGGTCCGGTCGAGATCCCCGACCACCTGATCGTCCGTCAGACGCTGGACGACACGCTGCACGAAGCGCTCGACGTCGACGGCCTGCGCCGGCTGCTGCTGGGCATCGAGACGGGACAGGTGGCGGTGCGCACGGTCGACACCACCGAACCGTCGGTGTTCGCCCACGAGATCCTCACCGCCCGGCCTTATGCCTTCCTCGACGACGAGGAGTTGCAGAACCGACGCACCAACGCGGTCAGCCTGCGCCGTGGGCTGACGGTCGACCTCGCCTCGATCGGGCGGCTCGACCCCGACGCGATCGCACGCGTCCACGACGAGATCACGCCCCAGCCGGAGAGCAGCGACGACCTGCACGACCTGCTGTGCTCCCTGGTGGTGATGCCGGCGCAGGCACCGTGGAAGGAGCTGTGGCACCAGCTGGTGGCACGCGGTCGGGCGCAGGCCATCCACCACGAGGGTTGCCAGCTGTGGTGCGCGGCCGAGACCCTCGACGACGCACGGCGCCTGTTCGAGGGTGACGACACCCCGGCGGTCGCCGCGGTCCGCGGCCACCTCGAGCTCAGCGGGATCACCACGGTCGACGAGTTGGCGTCCACGACCGGCCTGCCCGCTGGTCGGGTGACGTCCGCGCTGGCGGCGCTGGAGCGCGAGGGTCAGGCGCTGCAGGGCCGCTACTCGCCGGATGCCGACGTCGTGCAGTGGGTGGCACGCCGGCTGCTCGCCCGCATGCACGCCTACTCCCGTACGTCGCGCCGTCGAGCGGTGCAGCCCGCCACGGTCCAGGACTTCGTGCGCTTCCTGCTGCGCTGGCAGCACCTCGCCGCCGGCACCCAGCTGTCGGGCGACGACGGTCTCGTCACCGTGATCGGCCGGTTGCAGGGGTGGGAGGCGGCGGCGGCCGCGTGGGAACACGAGCTGCTGGCCCGCCGCGTGCGCCACTACGACGCGACCGCCCTCGACCGGCTCTGCCACGACGGTGAGGTCGCCTGGCTGCGCCTCCGCCCGGCGGCCCGCTCCGGCGACACCCCGACCGGCGCGCCCAACAAGGCCACCCCGGTGTCGGTGGTGCTGCGTACGGACCTCGGGTGGCTGCTCGAGGCGACGCGAGGTGGCACCGAGCCGATCGGGCCGACCGTCGGCGCGACCGCCGAGATCATCGAGGTTCTGCGCGAGCGCGGGGCGTGCTTCGCCTCCGAACTGGCCACGGCGACCCGACGGCTGCCCGACGACGTCGAGCGGGGCCTGTGGGACGGCGTCGCCCGAGGCCTCCTCACCTGCGACGGGTTCGGCGCGATCCGCGCCCGTGTGGCGAAGCCGGCCCGCCGCAGGGTCGACACGGTCCGGTTCTCACGGCTGACCCGGGCCGCGCACATGCCGAGTGCGGCGGGGCGCTGGTCGCTGGTGCCCGCAACCGGAGCCGACGTCGACCGTGACGAGCTCGCCGAAGCGGTGGCCGAGCTGCTGCTCAACCGCTGGGGGGTGGTGTTCCGTGACCTCGGGCGCTGCGAGACGGTCCGCCTGCCCTGGCGGGACGTGCAACGGGCCCTGCGCCGGCTCGAAGACCGCGGTCTCGTCAGAGGTGGCCGCTTCGTCTCCGGCTTCGGCGGCGAGCAGTTCGCCCTCCCCGAAGCAGCCGAGCAGCTGGCGCACGTCCGCAAGCTCCCCGCCAGCGGGGAGCGAGTCATCGTGAACGCGACCGACCCGCTCAACCTGGTCGGCACCATCACGCCCGGCGCCGCGGTGCCCGCGATCCGTACGCGCCGGGTCGTCTACGTCGACGGCGTGGCCCAGTAGATCCACCCCGGTCAGTCTCCAGGCGACCCCTCGGTGGCGACCGCCATCCCTTCCGGATGAGGTGGCTGGAAGGTCGGTAGCGACAGGTTCTCAGGCGTCAGCATCGGTGGGCGACGTTCTCAGGCGTAGTCGTCCGGATCGGCTGCGGCGACGCAGAACTCGTTGCCTTCGGGATCAGCGAAGACCGTCCACCCGAAGCCGTCTTGCTCGTGCACCTCGAGCTCGCGACCTCCCAGGTCGAGGATCCGGGACCGCACTTCGCGCGCGTCGCTCACTCCGAAGTCGATGTGGAGTCGGTTGCGACCTTCCGTGGGAGCATCCACTTGCTGGAACGCCAGCGAGATGCTCGCACCGGGCTGGCGCCGGAGCCACAGGAACCCGGGCAACCTGTGGCGCTCCCCGACCTGTAGGAAGCCCTTCCAGAAGTCGGCGACGCGTTCGAGATCGACGACGTTGACGACGATCGCGGCCATCTTGATGGTCGTCAAAGGCCACCTCGCTGTCACCGGCCGCACCCGCAGCCTCGCGCCGGTCCGTCCTCGACCCCTCGCCGCTCGCCGCGGCCGCGCGCGCGTCCGTCCACGCGCGCGACCGGACCGTCACCTGAGCGTAACTGCAGGGGAAACGGCCGCGAAACGACGTCGTGCTCCCCTGGGCCGTCGCGGTGGACGTCCGCGATCATTGCCACGCGCGGACGACCCGCCACTGGTCGGAGGTGAGGTTGGGACAGGTCGCCGGTCGTGCGGGCCGCGCAGCGCGGCCTGATCGCATCGCTCAGGACCAGCATCAGTCGTGTGCCAACTCCGCCTCCCGGGCAGGCAGAACCCACGGCACTGAGCCGGGAGCAGGTCACCGACGGGAGGGTGGGATGTCCAGGTGGATCGAACAGTGGGATCCGGACGACCGCGAGTTCTGGGAGAGCCAGGGGCGCACGATCGCGCGGCGGAACCTCGTGTGCTCGATCTTCGTCGAGTTCATGGGGTTCGCGGTCTGGCTCATCTGGAGCGTCCTGGCGATCAAGCTGCCTGAGGCCGGCTTCGATCTCTCCAAGGGTCAGCTGTTCACCCTGGTGGCGGTGCCCTCCCTCGTGGGCGCCACCATGCGGTTCCCCTACACGGTCGCGGTGCCGCTCTTCGGGGGACGCAACTGGACGGTGATCAGCGGAGCGTTGCTGCTGATCCCCACGGGTCTCATCGTCGTCACGGTGACCGACCCGACGACGCCCTACGGGATGCTGCTCCTGGTGGCCGCGACGGCCGGTCTGGGGGGTGGCAACTTCGCCTCCAGCATGTCGCACATCTCGTTCTTCTTCCCCAAGGAGAAGAAGGGGCTGGCACTCGGTCTCAACGCCGCCGGCGGCAACATCGGCGTGGGCTTCGTCCAGCTGGTCATCCCGCTCGCGGTTGGGCTCGAGGTCGTGAACCGCTCTGACGCGTCCGCGGTCCACTTGGAGAACGCCGGCCTGCTGTTCATCCCCCTGATCGTGGCGGCGTCCTTGTGCGCCTGGCTGTTCATGGACAACCTGAGGGTCTCGCGGTCGAAGCTGCGGGATCTGGCGCCGATCCTGCGGCGTACGCACACGTGGGTGATGTCCTGGCTCTACATCGGCACGTTCGGCTCGTTCATCGGGTACTCGGCGGCCCTGCCGCTGCTCATCAGGACCGAGTTCGCGACGGTGAACCCGGCGCACTTCGCGTTCATCGGTCCACTCGTCGGCTCTCTCGTGCGCCCGGTGGGAGGATGGCTGGCGGACAGGCTGGGAGGAGCCCGCGTCTCGTTCTGGAGCTTCCTCGCGATGATCGGGGCGGTCCTCGGCGTGGTCTACTGCCTCTCCCACAAGGCGCAGCCGTTCGCCTTCGCCGGCTTCCTGACGATGTTCCTCGTGCTCTTCGTCACGACCGGCATCGGCAACGGGTCGACCTTCCGCATGATTCCGTTGATCTTCCGCAGCCAGCACCTGCGTCTCGCCGCGGGCCGGGGACTCGTGTCGCGGCAGGGCGCGGAAGCCGCCGGTGCGCGGGAAGCCGCCGCGGTGCTGGGCTTCACCTCCGCGGTGGGTGCCTACGGCGGGTTCGTGGTCCCCCAGACGTACGGGATCTCCATCGCCAACACGGGCACCGTCCTCACCGCGCTCGCCGCCTTCGTCGTCTTCTACCTGTCCTGTGTGGCGCTGACGTGGTGGTTCTACCTGCGGCGTAGCTTCGCGCTGGGCAGGTTCCCGAGTCTGGCCGACGCCAACGTGTAGAGGGCAGGGTCACATCGGCTACCAGGGCAGGTGCAGTGCCGGCACGAGCCGGCGATCGGAGAGTTCACTGCCGACCCGCTGGGTCTGCGGCCCGTTCCCGATGGCCTCGTTCGGCTTGCTCATGCGGTTGGTCGAGCCGGCCGCTCGCCCCCTCCTGCCTCAACCGCCACAACCCTTGACATCTCCATCATGAAGCGATGTGAGCGACAGACTGTTGACAGCAGCAACCCCTCACTGCCATGATTTTCACGCTTCAGACATATGGCGCAAGAGTGATGGGGCTCGGAGGGGCGTGCCGCTCGGAGCTGGGACGGACGGGGACAAGCCCGCTGGTGGGACCATGGCGCCGATGCGAGGGCGCCGACGCTGTTTGGAGATGACAGATGCTTCCTCACTCCCCTCGTGAGGCGCCTGCTCGTGTGGTCGACTCTGGTGGGCGCCGGCGAGCTGTGCGCTACGCCTGCCGCGTTGCCGTCGTCCTGGTGGCGTCCCTCCTCGTCCCGGCCGTGTCAGCAGGACCCGCGCTAGCAGGGGTCGGCCTCGGAGTCACACCCGAGTTCCCGGCGAAGGTCACCGTCGGCGACACCGACGTGCCAGCCGGGATCAGGATCGCGAACGCCGCGTTCGGAGGCGAGGCGGACAACAGCGCGACCCTGACCGACATCACCGTCGTGCCGTCGTGTGCGCTGTCCCCGGCCGCACCTCCCGACACCAACTGCACGGGCGGCGAGGATCGTGGTGCGTTGCGACTGTCCGCCAGCGGCACCGGTGTCGCGGACAGCGCCTGTGAGGGACGGACGTTCACGATCACCGAGATCGACCAGACCAGCGGCAGGTACAGGTTGACGCCCGACGCCCCTGTGGTCCTTGGTCCTCCCGACTCGGCCACCGACACGTGCCTGATCGACTTCACGTTCGACGTCGCTCGGATGCCGGCCAAGGACGCATTCCCCGACCAGAGCGGCCTGCAGACCACCCAGGTCGGCTTCTCCGCCGCCACGTTCTCGCCCTCGTCGCTCACCGGTAGCGGGAGCGGGACCGACGTCACCACCGTGGCCAAGGCGGTCCCGACCCTCACCACGGAGGCGCCGCCGACATCGACCGTCGGACAGCCCGTCTCCGACGTGGCCACCCTCTCCGGCGGCGTCGGCCCCGGAGGCGAGATCACCTTCACCCTCTTCGGCCCCGACGACGCCGAATGCGTCGGACCGCCCGTGTTCACCTCCACCAGGCCGGTCGACGGCGACGGCCAATACACCTCGGAAGCGTTTACCCCCACCGCTCCCGGCACCTACCGCTGGGTCGCCGCCTACAGTGGCGACGACGCCAACGACGCGGTGACCACCGCCTGCGGTGAGGCCAACGAGATCACGGAGGTCGCCGCCGTCCTCGGGGCGCCGGCG
>DASZZX010000349.1:0-6706 GCA_036260415.1 Nitriliruptorales bacterium | reverse complement strand
CCACCGTGACGCCGGCCTCCTCCAGCAGATCGATGGCGTGTGGTCGCTCGCCAAGAACGCCGAGCGGCTGCTCCCATCCGCGGTGCGCACGCTGATCCAGCGTCGTGCCGCGCGCGTGCCCGAGCAGACGCGCGCCATGCTGGCCGAGGCCGCCGTCCTGGGGCGCAGCTTCAGCCTGGACGATCTGCGCGCGGTCAAGCTCCGCCTCGCCGACGACGAGGAGTCCGACACGACCACGCTGGCGGATGCCCTGGCACCCGCCGTGTCGGCAGGTCTGCTGCTGGAGCCGGGACACGCTGCCGCGGCCGACTACACCTTCACGCACGAGCAGGTGCGCGAGTTCGCGGCCGCCAGCCTGACCCCGGCCCGTCGGCGCTCCATCCACGGGGCGATCGTCGAGCTCATCGCGGGCGACGGTGATCCGCCCCGCGAGAGCCTGTCGCTGCTGGCCCGCCACGCCCTGGCTGCCGGCGACGCCGACCGCGCTGGCCGGTTCTCGATCGACGCAGCGCGAGCGGCGCTGGCGTCGCGCGCTCCCGAGGAGGTCCTGCGGGTCGTCGATGAGGCCCTGCCGGCCATCGCCGCGGCTCAGGACCGCGTGGCCCTGCTGACCGCGCGGGACGAGGCGCTCGACATGCTGCGACGCCCGGCCGACCGGCTGGAGGGCCTCGCCGAGCTGGCCGCACTCGCGGAGGCGCTGAGCGACTCGCACCTGGAGCTCGACACCTTGCTGCGCCGCGCCGCCGCGCTGCGCTTCACCGGGGACGAGGACAGCGCGGGGACGCTCGCCCGCGACGTCCGCCGTCGAGCGCAGGATCGAGGGGACCGGCGGGCCGAGCTGGCCGCCTGTCTGCAGCTGGGCCAGGCCGAGATGCGCGCCGCACTGGGGGAGGCGTTCGCTCCCTCGGCCAACGACGTCGATCTGGCCGCCGCCGCCGAGGCGTACGAGTGCGCCTGCCGGCTGGCGTCCGAGCTCGGGGACCGGGCGAGCCTTGCGGCCGCCACACGCGAGCTGGGTGTCATCGCGTCGGCCCGCGTGAGGGCGTGGTTCGTCGACCTGGTGAAGGGGGGCCGCCACCTGCCGATCGCCAAACGCATCGCCGCCGGCGAGTCGCCCGGGGACATCCTCCCGGATCTGCCGATCGCCCCGATGGTCGAGCAGGCCATGGAGTACTTCTCGGGCGCGATCGAGCTGTACGAGCAGCTCGGCGACCGTCGAGGTCTGATGTCGTCGATCATCGCCATGGCGTACATCCCGTTCGGCACCCAGATCCACCTGCAGGGATCGGCGCAGCGGATCGAGGAGATCCGCCGCCTCTCCACACAGATGCACGCCATGTCGCGCGAGAGCGAACGCGCGCGAGCCGACGCGCAGATGCTGTACGGCGTCCACGTCTTCGCCCGGGCCAAGTGCGTGGCGGACCTGGCACTGTCGCGCGGGCGTGAGGCCTACGACAAGGCGCGCATGCTCGGCGACCGTGCGCTGGAGTTCGCCAGCGCGGGCGGCGTGGCGCTGGCGCACCTCGACCTGGGAGAGGTAGGGGACGCGGAGCAGTGGGTCGGCCGCGCCGCGGCAGCGGCGGCCGCGGCCCCCACGCCGCTGCGGGCCCGCCAGCTGGAGATGTGGCGCGGGATCTGCCAGGGCACGGCGGGCAACACAGCCGGGATGCGGCAGCACCTGGAGCGCTCGGTGCAACTGGCCACCGAGCAGGGCCGCCCGGCGCCCCGCTGCGAGGCATCGGCCCACCTGGCGCTGCTCGCCGCGCGGCTGGGCGCCGCCTCCGGCGAGGATGACCTGCTGTCGCTGGCGGAGCGCACCGCGCGTGAGGTCAAGCAGATCGTGCCGCTGCTGCCGGGCCACCCGCTGTGGGGTGCCAGGGCCGACGCCGCCCTGGCCCTGGTCGCGCTGGCGCGCGGCGACCACACGGCAGCCGCCGACGCGGCGCGATCGGCGCTGGTCACGATCCAGGAGTCGCACGTGGAGGACCTCAACCTCGACACCGTGCTGCCGGCAGCGCGCGCGGTCCTGCGCGGGGGGCTGGAGGAGGAGCAGCAGATGGTGCGCGAGCAGCTGAGGATGCTGCTGGCGCTGATCGCGCAGCGCATCATGGACGAGGACGTGCGGGTGCGCTGGTTCCGGGGGCCCTGGGGCCGCGAGCTGAGCGAGCTGGCCGGACCCCTCGAGCCGCCTACGCTCGACGGTCCCGCGCACGGCGCGCCGTCCACGGCGCTGACCGAGACCGAGACCCGCCTGCTCCACCTGCTGGTCGAGGGCCGCACCAACCGCGAGATCGCCGCGGCGCTCGGTGTCAGCGAGGATGCCGTGGCCCTGCAGCTGACCGAGTTCTACGCGAAGATCGGTGGTTCGTCCCGGGCCGAGGCGACCGCCTTCGCCTTCCGTGAGAGGATCGTCTGATCATGCTCAGAGCCAGGGTGGACCGCCACCGGTGCATCGGCGCGGGCAACTGCATCACGCTCGCTCCAACGGCGTTCGACTGGGTCGAGGGCGACCTGTTCAAGGTCGACGTCATCGACGCCGGCAGCGTCGAGGAGGAGCTGCTGCGCGAGGCCGCCCTGGCCTGCCCCACCCAGGCGATCGAGATCGAGGAGGTCGACGAGCTGCTGCCGTGGCAGCTGCGGGGCAAGCAGGGCCCTGCCCGGCGGGTGATGAAGACCTTCATGTTCACCGACATCGTGAAGTCCACCAACCTCCTGGAGGCCATCGGCGACGAGGCGTACACCAACGTGCTGCGCTGGCACGACGAGACGCTGCGGTCGCTGTTCGCCGGACACCACGGTGAGGAGGTCGGCAGCACCGGCGACGGCTTCTTCGTCAGCTTCGACAGCCCGGAGGCCGCGGTCGCCTGCGCCGTGGCCATCCAGCGCCGCCTCGCCGAGCACCGTCGCCAGCACGGGTTCGCTCCGCAGGTCCGCATCGGTCTGCACGCTTCCGAGGCTGCACAGGTCGGCGGCAACTTCCGCGGGAAGGGCGTGCACGAAGCGGCTCGCATCGGGGCGCTCGCCGAAGCGGGGGAGATCCTGGCCAGCAAAGGCACGGTCGCAACCAGCGCCAGCTACACGGTGTCAGAGCCGCGACCGGTGAGCCTCAAGGGCATCTCGGATCCTGTGGAGGTCGTCGCGGTCGATTGGCGCTGACGGGGGACGCGGCGGTGTCCGTGTCCTGCGTGTCGCGAGTCGCACCGGTTCGACCGGGCGTGCGGCACTGACATGGCCGATCCCCGCGGCGCGGCGGCCGCCTTTGGGCCTGGGCTGCCGTTGGCGTTCGGCCTGCTCGCGGCGATGGAGGCCGGAGTCCCCGTGCCGATCCCCATCGACCTGGTCGTGATCGCCATCGGCGAGCGCGTCGCTGCCGGCTCGCTGGCACCGGTCGTCGCCGTGGTGGCCGTCGAGCTGGTGGCGCTCGCCGGGACGGTGTCGCTGTTCCTCCTGGCGCGTGGTCCTGGCCGGGGGATCGTCACCCGGCTGGGTCCGCGAGTGGGTCTCTCGCAGGCCCGGATCTCTAGGGCGACCTCGTTGTTGGAGCGTCACGGCAGCGCCGCACTGGTCACCGGTCGCGCCACGCCCGGGCTCCGTACCGTCACGGTGGTTGCAGCCGGGACCACCGGGATGGCGACACGACGAGCCGTACCGTGGCTGCTGGCGGGCAGCAGTGTCTTCCTGCAGGCTCACCTCCTGCTCGGCTACGCGCTGGGACCCGTCGTGCACGCGCTGGTGGAGCGTGCGCTCGTACCGGCGCTGTTGGCGATGGCCGCGCTCGTGATCGTGGGGATCGGGCTGTGGATCGCCCGCCGTGGCCGCCACGCGGGGCTGCGGGGGTGGAGCGAAGGAACCTGCCCGGCCTGCCTGGCGGTCGGCCTGGTCGTCGCCAATGGGGCCGAGACGGAGCCCGTGGTGGCGCCCGGGGATCGGATGCGAGGAGGATCCGGTCGCGCGTGAGCCGCCGGGTCGTTCGACGCCGCAGGCTGCGGCCGCGTCGCGGCCGCCCCCGCACTGAGTCCCCGCAGTTCGTGGATGGCACTTATGAGGCGGCGAGTCCGGTTTGGCTGGGCATGCGGCGTGCTTGCGAGTTGTTTGTGGTGAGTTCACAGAGTGAGTCTGGAGGGTTGGAGCGAGCCGGCCCGCCGGAGCAGGCGAAGGCGGCCGACCTGCTGTGCGGTCCTGCAGGTGCGGTCGACCATCCAGGCTGAGGTCACGCCACCGGTGGCAGCTCCCAGCAGGGGCACGGCGCTGACCGCTCGATGCTGAGCCCGTCGGCGGACCAGGGCCTCGATGGATTCGTTGACCAGCCGAAGGCCGGTCTGCTCCGCGAGCACTCCGAACACACGGTCGTCGACGGAGGCCGGCGGTTCCTGCCTGACGGTTCTCAACAGTCCACGAGAGCGGTCGGAGGCTCCCTGGACACCCGAGAGGTGCACCGTGGCGATGGCCAGTTCACGGAGGTTGTCACCGGGCTCTCCGTAGGCTGCCAACGTCTCGGCAGCCGCCCGCAGCAGTCCTGACAGCGAGACCGCGAGGTCGGCGGCGACTGCTCCGACCGCCATGAGGAGGTTAGTGGAGGTCGCGCCGGTGATCGCACCCTGGACGGTGAGGGTCCGCCGGTAGCGGACCAGCACCTGCTGTGCCGCGTCGTCACCGCGCCCTACAGCCCGCTTCAGGTCTGCCTGTTGCGCTGCAGCCCCCTCCACGACCGGCTGGCTGGTGATGTCCTTCACCGCCGTGTCGAGGCGCTGGGTCAGCCACTGGGAGGTGCTCCTCACCGCGGCCTGCCCACGTTCGGTGTCGAGTACCCTTTCGACGAGACGTCGTGAGAACGAACTGACCCGGTCGATGGCCTTGCCTGCAAGACCCGTCTCGTGCTCAGCCCAGGCTCTGGCCTGCTCGATCACCTCCCGTTCGACATCCGCTGTCGCGCTGGCGACGCCGTCGCTCGCCTTCTGCGTGGTTTCGTCAGATGGCATCACGAGCAGCCTGTCGCACGGTTGGTACACAGCAGACAAGGCGATACTCCTACGGCCTACAACGCCATCCCCGACCGTCGGGGCACTGTTTCCCGCTGCGGTCTGATCGCGCACCCGCTGGGGGCTGTGCGGCGGCAGACGCGGTACTCGTGCTGTGGCCGTGGCCCCGAGCGATGCCAACGGTCAGGGTGCCCACGGCCGGTCGTGGTGACCTCCGTGAGGATGAGATGACCAGAAGGGGTCTGCAGGTTGCTGCGGGCTGGTCGTGCTGGTCGGCTGTGACAACAGTCGGCCTGGCGCGCGCGTACACCTGGGTGCGAAGTACCGCACTGAGCTTGATCTCGCGCGGGGAGTCGATCCGCTTCCCGGCGAAGCACCGTCGTTCGACGGCAGCGGGCTTGCCATGCGGCACCATCGGGTCATGGCCGATGTGCGCGTCTTGACCACGGCGGCGGCTGCCCCGCCTGTCCTGCAGCGGATCCGCCGACTCCTGGTCGAGGCCTTCGACGGCGACTTCTCGGAGGACGACTGGAAGCATGCGCTGGGCGGTTGGCACGTCCTCGTCACCGACGAGGGCGCCGTCGCCCACGCTGCGGTGGTGCCACGGACGATCGAGTTCGGGGAGAGGCCTTGGCGGAGCGGCTACGTCGAGGCTGTCGCGACCGCACCGAGCAGACGCGGCGAGGGGCTGGGGTCGCTCGCCATGACTGAGGCCGGCGAGGTGGTGCGCCGCCGGTTCGAGGTCGGCGTGTTGTCCACCGGCCGGCACGGCTTCTACGAACGGCTGGGATGGGAGCGCTGGCGAGGACCCTCATTCGTCCGCCACGGCGACCAGCGCATCCGCACTCCGGACGAGGACGACGGCATCATGGTGTTGCGCTTCGGTCCGGGCCTGGAGCTGCGACTGACCGATCCGATCGTGTGCCAGGCGCGCAGCGGCGACGACTGGTAGGCGTCGCCGATGGTCCCTGACGCTGGCGACCTCGCCGATGCCGATCCTGACACGCCCGGCCAGTGGTCCAGTTCGCCCTCGCGCAGGCGCGCTCAAGTGCCCATGTCGGTGACCTGGCCGCCTCCGTCGATGCACATCACCCGGACATGGCCTCCGTCGGTGTCAGCCTCGCACCGCCAGCTCAGCGACGCGGGTACGCGACGGAAGCGCTCGCGGCCTTGCTCGACTACCTCTTCTTCCAGCGCGGGACGCACCGGGTGATCGCCGACTGCGATCCTCGCCACACCGCCTCGGTGTCGGTCCTGGAGAGGCTGGGGATGCGGCGGGAGGCCCACCACGTCGAGAGCGGGTGGCAGGTGGCGAGTGGACGGTCGAGTGCGCGTGTGCGCGATCCTCGAGCGCGAACGGACCTGCGCCCGCGACGTGCGCACCACCCGTCAGCGAGTCGGGGAACCTGTCGACCCTGGCCGTGGGCGGCGTGTTCCTACCCGTGGCCGCCGCCGCCGGCCGCTCGCGTGGACGTCACGACCGTTGAACGCGCGCTCCACCGCCTGAAGCGCATCCTCGACCCCTGCCGAGTACGCCTGGGGCTCCTCGAAGAGGAAAGCGCTCTGCAAGAGCTCCTCGCGAAGGGAGGCGAGATCGATGACGCCGGGGAGTGTGGGGTCCGCTCCCATGGGCCCTCCGGGTGCTCCGTCGTGAGGTGCACTGCCGCCCCGGGCCACATGTGCCGCGGCGGTCCCACGGGTCCGCCCGCGGGCTGATGGAGCGGCGC
>DASZZX010000348.1:0-11304 GCA_036260415.1 Nitriliruptorales bacterium | reverse complement strand
TGACATCGGTGGCCGCCGCGCGCGCCCGCCGCGAGCGCTGCAGCGCCGCCGCCCTCACGGCGGCGGTCGTGGCGGTCGGGCTGGTCGCTGCCGGGGTCGCGGGGACCCGGTTCGCCGCGCTCGACCGGGGCCTGCTGACCGAGCTCGCCCTCGACGGCGGTCGCCGGCCCGTGGCGCTGGTCGTCGCCAGCGAGCCGCGGGTCGAGCCCGACGGCTGGTGGGCGCTCGTCCGCGTGGTCGAGGTCGGCGGGCGGCCCACCCGCGAGCGGGCGTTCCTCCGGGGCACCGCCGCCTTGGGTCCGCCGCCGGTCGTGGGCAGCCGGTGGTCCGCGGTCACGTCGGCCCGGCCGCTGCCGCGTAACGGGTTCGGTCGCGCCCTACGGAGCCAGTACGCCGCGGTCGCGCTGCACCCGCTGCGCTGGGAGGGGCGTGGCATGCCCGGCGGGGTGGGTCGCGCGAGCGAGGCGGTGCGCGCCCGCATCCGTGCGGCGGCGGTACGCGCGTTGCCGCCGGGGCACGCAGGGCTCGCGGTCGGGCTGGCCACCGGCGACACACGTCTGCTGCCCGACACGCTCCTCGACGCGATGCGCAGCACCGGTCTGACGCACCTGGTGGCGGTCAGCGGCTCCAACGTCGCGGTGGTGCTGCTGGGCGCCGCGAGCGCGCTGCGGGCACTGCGCCTGCACGCGCACACGCGCCGGGCGGGGCTCTTCGCGGTGCTGGTGTGGTTCGTCTTCCTGACGCGGTGGGAACCCAGCGTGCTGCGGGCCAGCTGCATGGCCGGCCTGGTGCTGGCCGCCGGTGCGGCTGGTCGTCTCACCGACCCGCGCCACACCCTCGCGGCCGCCGTGCTCCTACTCGTCCTCGCCGACCCGGGTGTCGCCGGCTCGCCGGGACTGCTGCTGTCCGCGGCCGCCGCCGCAGGTGTGCTCGTCCTGGCGCCGCACCTGCGCGCCCGGTGGCGACGTCTGCCGGCGGTGCTGGCCGACCTCGCAGCGGCGACCCTGGCGGCCCAACTTGCGGTCGCACCGCTGCTCCTAACGACGTTCGGGGAGGTGCCGTTGGCGGCGGTGCCGGCCAACCTGGTCGCCGTCCCCGCGGCCGCGGCGGCGTCGGCGGTGGTCGTCGCGGGGAGCGTGGCGGCCGCCGTCGCCCCGGCGCTCGGCGTGCCACTGCTGTGGTGGGCCCGACCCCCGCTGGACGTCGTGCTGTGGGTAGCCGGCGCGCTGCAGGGCACCGGTGCGGTGGTGACGCTGCAGCGCCCCGTCACCGTCCTGGCGGCGGCGGTCGCGTCGGGCTGGCTGCTGGCGGGCGACCGTCACCGGCGTCCGGTCGCCTGGACCGCGCTGGCCGCAGCGACCGTCGCGGCGCTGCCGCTGGCGGCGGCACGGGTCCCCGTCCGCAGCCTCACGGTCACGGCGATCGACGTGGGGCAGGGCGACGCCGTCCTGGTCGAGGGTGGCGGCGCGCGGGTGCTGGTGGACGGCGGCCCGGACCGGCGCGCGGCGCGCTGGTTGCGGGGTGCGGGCAAGCGTCACCTGGACGTCGTGGTGGCGAGTCATCCCCACGCCGACCACGTCGACGGGCTACCGGCCGTCCTCGCCCAGGGCCGTGTGGGTGCGGTGTGGCTCCCGCAGCTCCCCACCGGCCTCCCCAGCGTGGCCGTCACCTTGCACACCGCTCGGGCGCGCGGCGTCACCGTGGCCACCCCGGCGGCCGGCCAGCTCGCCACCGTCGGCGGGCTGCACGTCCGGGTGCTCGCGCCGCCCGCCGGCCGTCCCTACCGGTCGGCCGACAGCGAGCCCAACGAGATGTCGCTGGTGCTGTGGATCGGCTGGGCCGGCCGCTCGGCGCTGCTCACCGGCGACGTCGAGGAGGCGGCGCAGCGCGACCTGCTGGCCGTCGCGCCCCTGCTGCGCACCGGTCTGCTCAAGGTCCCCCACCACGGCAGCGCGACCAGCGACCCCGCCTTCCTCCACGCCGCCGCCGCCCCGCTGGCGATCGTGTCGGTCGGCGCGGACAACCGCTACGGGCACCCGCGTGAGGAGGTGCTGGGACGGCTGCGTCGTGACGGGGCCGTGGTGCGGCGCACCGACCGCGACGGCACCGTGCGCGTCGCCGTGACCGCGACCGCACCGGAGGTGGCGGCAGCAACACCGTCGGCACGGCCGTGGGCGCGACCGCCCGGGCCGTCCCTGGCCGGGTCGCTACCCTCCCGGGGTGTCCGACCGCGCTCCCGTGTACCTGCTCGCCGGCGACGACGAGCTGCTCCTGCAGCGCGCGCTCGAGCGGTTGCTCGCGGACCTCCGGGCGTCCGACCCCGACCTCGACGTGGAACAGGTCGACGTGGAGGACGCGTCCGGGCTGCCGGAGATGCGCACCGCGTCGCTGTTCGGTGGCACCCGCGTGGTGGTGCTGCGCAGCGTCGAGAAGCTGCGTGGCCGCACCGCCGAGGAGGTGCTCACCTACCTGGAGGCGCCCGACCCGGCCGCGACGCTCGTGCTGGTCGCCCGCAGCACCGATCGCCGGACGCGGCTCGCCAGACGGACGGAGGAGGTCGGGCAGCGCATCGAGGTGACCGCGCCGCGCCCATGGGACGGACGGGCTTGGGAGGCGCTCGCCCGCGACGAGCTACGCCGTCTCGACCGTGACGCCGATGTGGCCGCGCTGCGTGCCCTGCTCGGCCACGCCGGCACCGACCCGGCCGAGATCGCGTCCAAGTGCGCCCAGGTGGCCGCCGCCACGCCGGCGGGCGCGCGGGTGGGTGTCGCCGACGTGGAGCGCGCCGTGCAGGGGCACGGCAACCGTGGTGGGTTCGTGGTGGCCGATGCGGTGGCGCAACGCGACCCGGCCGCCGCCGTCGTGGCGCTGCGGGGCGCGCTGGATGCCGGCGAGGCGCCACTCGCCCTCCTGGGTGCCATCACGTTCCGGCTCCGCCAGCTGCTGCAGGTGCGCGGCGGCGCCAGCGCGCAGGACCTGGGCATGTCGGGCGGCCAGCACGGGTTCCTGACCGGTCTGGCACGACGCTTCCATCCCGGGGAGCTGGCCTGGTGCCACGACCGGCTGGCTCGCGCCGACCTCGACCTGAAGGGCTCCGACCTGCCGCCCGAGCTCCTGCTCGAACTGGCCGTGATCGACCTGGCCACCAGCAGCCAGGTGGGTCGGCCCTGGAACCCGCTCGCGACGGCCTGAGCGGGGACGGCACGCTCGGCGAACCGTGCGACCGGCGGGGCCGTGCGCCGCTGCGCGCCCGAACTGAGCAACCACCCCGTCTCGCCGGCCGCCTTCGCCGACTCCGTCGATCCGCCTACCGGTCGGGCACGCGCGGCGCCCCGCTGCGTAGAGCATCGCGGATCGCGCGCAGGGCCACCGACACGGCGTCGAGGCGCACCTGGTCCTGGTCCTCGTCCACCACCCGGGCGAGTCGAGCCGCGTGCTGGATGGCGGTGCGGCGTGAGGCCACGAACCGGTCGGCGGCTTCACCCTCCTCGACCTCCGGGTAGGCGAGCAGCGCCCGGTGCGCGGCCTCCCGCTGCACCGCACGCAGGTCGTCGGCCAGCCCGCGCCGCTCCATGCGCGCCCAGCGGTCGGCGGGCCGGACACGTTCCAGCAGCCGCTGCAGCCGGGGTAGCCCCAGCGCCTCGCCGATCACCAGGAAGGCTTCGGCCACTCCGGCGACGTCCCGCTCCACGGTCCGGGCGACCGCTGCCACGTCCGGGGCGATCTCCAGATCCGCCAGCGACTCCAGACGCGCCGCCATCAACGCGTCCACTCCCCGGGAGACCAGCTGCTGGGCGCGTCCCACCTGCCGGCGGTCGCTGCCCGGCAGACGCGCCTCGACCATGGCCCGTTCCAGCTCCTCGACGGCGCCACGGTCCTGTTCGATCGTGGCGGCGATGTCGTCCAGCTGGCGCGACCGGGCGTACTCGCGTGTCAGGGTCTCCAGCACGGCGTCCACCTCGCGCTTGAGCTCCTCCGCGAGGTCCGGGTCGGAGTGCTGGTCGAGATCCTCGATGGTCTCCCAGTAGCGCTCCGCCCCGATGACGGCCCGGGCAACCCAGTAGGCGGCGACCACCGTGGCGTGGGGAAGTCCGAGGTCGCGCGTCAGCCGGTGCACGAACGCGATCCCCGCCCGGTTCACGACGTCGTTGGCGACGACGGTCGCGATGAGCTCGCGGCGGAGGCGGTGCTCGGCGAGGAGGTGGCTGAACCGTTCCACCAGACGCGGCGGGAAGTACGCGCGCAGCACCGCGCTCAGCGCCGGCTGATCCGGGAGGTCGGAGTCGACCAGGATCTGCGACACATCCCGCTTGGAGGCGGCCAGCAGCACCGCCAGCTCGGGGCGGGTGAGGCCGGCCCCGGCTTCGCGCCGCTCCTGCATCTGCTCGCTGGATGGCAGCGCCTCCACCGCGCGCTCCACCGCACCGGTCGACTCGAGGTGAGCCAGCAGCGCCTCGAACACCTCGATGTTGGCCGGGCTGGCCGCGGCCTCCTGGCTCAGCATCCACGCCTGGAGGTCCACGTCGTTCAGGCAGCTGGCGACCACGTCGTCGGTGACATCCTCGAGCAGCGAGTCGCGCTCGTCGGCGCTGATCTCGTCACGTTCGACGGCGAGGCCCAGGAGCACCTTGAGGTTGACCTCGCGGTCGGAGATGTCCACTGCGGCGGCGTTGTCGATGAAGTCCGCGTTGATCCGGCCGCCACGGCGTGCGTACTGGATGCGGCCCTCCTGCGTCACGGCCAGGTTGGCCCCCTCGCCGACCACCCGGGCGCCCAGCTGGGTCGCGTCGATGCGCACCTCGTCGTTGGTACGGTCGCCGATCCCCTCGTTGGTCTCGTACGAGGCCTTGACGAACGTGCCGATGCCGCCGGCGAACAGCAGATCCACGGGGGCGCGCAGGATGGCGCGGATCAGCTCCGGCGGTGCGAGCTGGTCCTGCTCGATCCGCAACACCTCGCGGACCTGCGGGGACAGCGGGACGCTCTTCTCGTGCCGCGACCACACGCCGCCGCCGTCGCTGATGGCCTCACGGTCGTAGTCCTTCCACGACAGGTGTGGTTGCTCGAAGAGGCGCTTGCGTTCGGCGAACGCCCGCTCGGCGTCGGGCTGCGGGTCCAGGAAGATGTCGCGGTGGTCGAACGCGGCCACCAGCTCGATGCTGCGCGACTGCAGCATGCCGTTGCCGAAGACGTCGCCCGACATGTCACCGATCCCGACCACGGTGATGGGTTCGGTCTGCACGTCGACGCCGAGTTCACGGAAGTGACGTTGTACCGCGACCCATACCCCGCGGGCGGTGATGCCCAGCTGCTTGTGGTCGTAGCCGCACGATCCGCCGGCCGCGAACGCATCGCCCAGCCAGAATCCCAGCTCATCGGCGATCGAGTTGGCCACGTCGGAGAACGCGGCGGTGCCGCGGTCGGCTGCCACCACCAGGTAGGGGTCGTCCCCGTCCGCGCGGCGCACGCCCGAGGGTGGGGTGACCTCGCCGCCCACGACGTTGTCGGTGATCTCGAGCAGGGCCCGGATGAACGTGCGGTACTGGCGCGCGACCTCGGCGTCCAGGGCGTCAGGGTCCAGCGGAGGCCGCTTCAACACGAACCCGCCCTTGCCGCCGGTCGGCACGATCATGGCGTTCTTCAACAGCTGCGCCTGCATCAGGCCGAGCACCTCGGCGCGGAAGTCGTCGCGCCGGTCGCTCCAGCGGATGCCCCCCCGTGCGACCGGACCGCCGCGCAGGTGGATGCCCTCCACCTCCGGGGTGTACACAAACAGCTCACGGTGCGGCACGGGCTTGGGAGCCGCCGGCACGCCGGCGCTGTCGAACTTCAGGGTGAGGTGCGATCCGGCGTCCGGGCGGTAGCGGTTGGTGCGCAGGGTGGCGTCGACCATGGCGAGGAAGTGCCGCAGGATCCGGTCGTGGTCGAGCCGCTCCACCGCCTCGAGAGCTGCCAGCACGTCCTGTCGGGCTGCGTCGACGTCCTCCGGTGGGGCGTCGAGTTCGGGGTCGAAGCGCACCTCGAAGTAGCGCACGAGGGCGCGGGTCACGTCGCGGTGCTCCACGAGTGCGTCGTTGGTGTAGTCGGCCGTGTAGGCGGTCCCCACCTGCCGCCGGTAGCGGCGGTAGGCACGCAACAGCGTGACCGCAGCCCAGTCGAGCTGTGCCTGCAGGATCAGGCGGTTCAGCGAGTCCACCTCCAGCCGGCCGTCCCACGCCGCGAGGACCGTGTCGGCGATGCGCTGACCGTCGCGTTCCACGTCGACCAGGCTTCCGTCCACGTGCACGCCGTAGTCGTGCACGTGGATCTCCGGACCGTCGCCGGTAAGTCGGAAGGGCAGTTCCTCCGCGACCGTGAGACCGAGGCTCTCGAGGATCGGCAGCATGCGCGACAGCTCGATGCCAGGGCCCAGCTTGACCATCTTCAGCCGGGTGAGTTCCGCGCCGGGGTGGGGATCGTCGTGCAGACGGATGTGGAGCTCCTGGTCCGAGCGCAGCAGGGCGTCGACCGCCTCGACGTCGTCGGGCGCGCCCAGGTCGATCGTGGCGTGTTCCCGGTAGGTGGCGGGCATCCGAGAACCCACCTCGCGCGCGAGGCGGCGCCCCTCCGCTTCCCCGTGGCGGCTCACGAGGGCCTCGGTCACCTCGTCCTCCCACGTCCGTGCGAGACGCCGGACGTCGGCCTCGAGCTCCTCGGGGGACACCTCCGGGATGTCGCCTTCGGGCAGACGTAGCGAGAACCGGGCGATGGCCTCGGGACGGTCGCCGAGGGAGAGGTCCACCTCCACGGCGTCGATGCCGTAGCGGTCACGCAGCAGCTCTTGCACACGTCGACGGAAGTCGGCGTCGTAGTGGTCGCGGGGCAGCGAGACGATCACCGACACGTTGCGGGTGATCGGGTCCACGCGGCGGTGCACGGCGATGTCCCGCTCGCCCTCGGCCGCGAACAGCTCCAGGAGCGTGGCGCGCAGCTCCGGGAGGTCGAGCTCGAACAGCTCGTCCTTCGGCATGGCTTGGAAGAGGGCCAGGAAGGTGCGCTCGTCGTGGGAGTTCTCCGCGACGTCCTCCAGCTCGAGGACGCGGTCGAGCTTGCGGCGCAGGACCGGGATGCTGGCGGCCGCCAGAGGCTGCGTCTTGTCGGCGAACAGGCCGAGGAGGCGGAACTGGCCGACGGGATGGCCCTGCTCGTCGACCCGCTTGGCCCAGACGTTCACCATCCGGACACGCTTGCGAACGGTGCTGTAGCGGTGGCTCCTCGCGACGCTGACGACCCGTTCGCTGTCCAGCCGGGCGCGGAAGTGGTCGTCCGCCTCCGAGAGCGGCACCGGTTCGCTGTAGCGCGAGCGGCTGACGTCGCCGAGGATGCCGAGCCCTGATCCTGCCACGACCTCGACCGCTGGCTCGTCGTCGGCCCGGTCGGTCAGCTCGTAGTCGCGGCACCCGAGCAGAACGAAGTTGTCGTCCAGCAGCCAGTCCAGCAGCTCGGCGGCCTCGGAGGCGTCGTCGTCGAGCACGCCGTCGGCGATGCGTCGACGCATTACGGCGGTCACGTCCTCCACCCGCTCGCGCATCTTCTGGAAGTCACGCGTGGCGGCGATCACGTCCTGGAGGACGTCGCGCAGGCACTTCTCCAGCGTGCCCTGCTCCTCGTGTGGCACGCGTGCGTCGAGCTCGACGTGCACCAGCGCCTCGCGGGAAGCGGCGCCCCGGGCCGGACCGATGTGCTCGAGCGTGCCGTCGTCGTCGCGTTCGACGCCGAGGACGGGGTGGATCGTGCGGACGACCTCGTGGCCGAGCCGCCGCAACTCCTCGACGACGGTCGTCAGCAGGAAGGGGCGGTCCTCGGTGCACACCTCGATGACCGTGCCGGGATCGCTCCACCCGTCCAATGACACGTCGGGGTTGAAGGTGCGCAGCGCGAGGTCGCCGGGGTGGCGATCAGCCACGAAGTCGAAGGCGGCCACGATCTTCCCGGCGAGCGCGTCGGGATCCATCCGATCCAGCTCGAGGTCGCGCGAGCGCCGCAGCATGGCCTTGGCGAAGTCCTTGATGAGCGGCAGGGAGCCTGGATCGGCTCGCTCCTCGAGCCGTTCCAGCAGGGTCCCGGGCTCGTCGATGTGTCCCGGTCGCTCACCGCTGTCGTCCACGTCCTCGTCCGGGTGGTCCGCTCCGGATCGAGCCTAACGGCCCGCACGCGACCCGTTCGTGCACCGGGCCTGCACGCCGTCCATGCGTCGGCCACACGGCCATGCGTCCCCCGGGACGGCGAGAAGCGCCCCACGGGGCGCTTCGAGGGCCGGATGCGTCGGCACGTCACGCCATGACGCGCAACCGCCGTGCCAGCTTGGACTTGTGGTTGGCCGCGGTGTTGCGGTGGATCACGCCCTTGCTGGCGGCCTTGTCGAAGTGCTTGGCGGCGGTGCGGTACGCCTCCTCCGCGAGGTCGCGGTCACCGGTCTCCACCGCCTGATCGAAGCGCCTGGCGTAGGTCTTCAGCATCGAGCGCACCGCCTTGTTGCGGTGCCGACGCACGATGTTCTGGCGGTTGCGCTTGATCTGTGACCGGATGTTCGCCACGCGCTGCTCCCTCCCCCTGCCAGCGACGCCATGCGCGACCGGCCGGTGGTGCGACGGGACGCGGCCCGAGCGGGCCGCCCCGGGAGGCTACAGCTCTCAACGACGGCGGACAACCGCCCAGGCGCCCGGTAGCAGGGCGGTGGCGAGCGCGATCTTCACCGCGTCACCGAGCAGGAAGGGCACCACCCCGGCGGCCAGCGCGGCCTGGAGGGACACGTCCTCGGCGAACGCGAGGTAGGGCACACCGAAGGCGTAGATCACCAGGTTGCCGAGAACCATCGCCAGCGCGGTGCGTTGGGGTGTGCGGTCGAAGCCGCGCTCGGCGAGCCAGCCGACCAGCGCCGCCGCGAAGGCGAAGCCGATGATGTAGCCGAACGTCACGGGGCTCGCGGGGGAGAAGATCGGCAGTCCCGCGACGCCCAGCGTGAGGTACAGCGTGCCACCGGCCGCGGCACGCCAGGTGCCGAGAGCCATCGCCCCGAACAGGACCGCGAACGTCTGGCCGGTGATCGGCACGGGCGTGCCAGGCAGCGGGATGACCAGCCGTGCGGAGAGCGCGATCAGGCCGACGTAGGCGCCGACCAGCAGCGCATCGCGCACCAGGGCGCCGGGCACGAGATCGGCGAGGACCAGACCGCGCGTCCGCGCCGGTTCCGAGACGCTCAAGGGGATCCTCCAGGTGGGGAGCGTGGTCTGCGAGGCCCGTGAGGCGCAGGCTCGCCAGGCGGAGGCTAGCCGGCCGAGGAGGGGGGGTTCCACCCCGACGGTACCCTGCGGACGCCTCGCTGCTCTCCAGGACTCGGCGTGAGCCACCCGATCGAACGCATCCGCAACTTCTGCATCGTCGCCCACGTCGACCATGGGAAGTCGACGTTGGCCGACCGCATCCTGCAGCTGACCGGGCTGGTCGACCCCCGCAAGATGCGCGCCCAGTACCTCGACCGGATGGACATCGAGCGGGAGCGTGGCATCACGATCAAGGCGCAGGCGGTGCGCATCCCGTACGCCCCGACCGAGGGTCCCCACGCCGGCCAGCGCTACGTGCTCAACCTGATCGACACGCCGGGCCACGTGGACTTCAGCTACGAGGTCAGCCGGGCGTTGAACGCCTGCGAAGGTGCCCTGCTCCTCGTCGACGCCGCGCAGGGCATGGAGGCCCAGACGATCGCCAACCTGTACCTGGCGGTGGAAGCCGGCCTCGAGATCATCCCGGTGGTCAACAAGATCGACCTGCCCGCCGCACGCCCCGACCAGGTGGCGCTCGAGATCGTGTCGATCCTGGGCGGGTCCCCCGACGACATCCTGCACATCTCCGCCAAGACCGGCGCGGGCATCCAGACGGTGATCGACCGGATGGTCGACACGGTGCCCGCCCCCCGCGGCGACCCCGACGCCCCGACCAGGGCGCTGGTGTTCGACTCGGTGTACGACCCGTACCTCGGCGTGATCGTGTACTTCCGCGTGGTCGACGGACGCCTGCGCAAGGGCGAGCGCATCCGGCTGATGGCGACCGGCTTCGAGTCCCAGATCGACGAGCTCGGCGTCGTCTCCCCAGAGCCGGTGCCGGTGGACGAGCTGGGCCCCGGCGAGGTCGGCTACCTGGCCGCGTCGATCAAGGAGGTCCGCCAGGCCAAGATCGGCGACACCATCACGCTCGCCGGGGCGCGACACGCTGCGGGCGAGCCCCTGCCCGGCTACCGGGATCCGCTGCCGATGGTGTTCAGCGGCCTGTACCCGGTCGACCCGGACGACTTCGAGCAGCTACGCGACGCGCTGGACCGCTTGCGGCTCAACGACTCCTCGTTCGTGTACGAACCGGAGACGTCGGCCGCCCTGGGGTTCGGGTTCCGCTGCGGGTTCCTGGGACTGCTGCACCTCGAGATCGTCATGGAGCGCCTCGAGCGCGAGTACGACATCCCGCTGGTCGCCACCGCCGCCAGCGTGCGCTACCAGGTGGTCCTCGAGCAGTCGGGGGCGACCGTGGAGGTGTCCAACCCGCAGGAGCTGCCTGCCCCCAACCGGATCGCACGCATCGAGGAGCCCACCGTCCGCGCCATGATCCTGACCCCCAGCGACTACGTCGGGCCGGTCATGCAGCTGTGCGAGGGCAGGCGGGGAGAGCTGCTGGCGATGGACTACCTGTCCGAGGAGCGGGTCGAGCTGCGCTACCGGCTGCCGCTGGCCGAGATCATCACCGACTTCTTCGACCTGCTGAAGTCGCGCACCCGCGGGTACGCCTCGCTCGACTACGAGCGTGACGCCTACCAGCCCGCCGACCTGGTCAAGGTCGACGTCCTGCTCAACGGCGAGCCGGTGGACGCGTTCAGCAACATCGTCCACCGCGACCGGGCCTACGAGTACGGGCGGGCCATGGTGGCCAAACTGAAGGAACTGATCCCCCGCCAGCTGTTCGACGTTCCCGTCCAGGCCGCGATCGGCAACAAGGTCATCGCACGCGAGACCATCAAGGCCAAGCGCAAGGACGTGCTTGCCAAGTGTTACGGGGGCGACGTGACCCGCAAGCGCAAGCTGCTGGAGAGGCAGAAGGAGGGCAAGAAGCGCATGAAGATGCTCGGGTCGGTCGAGATCCCCCAGGAGGCCTTCGTCGCCGCCCTCCGGGTGGGATCGTCCGGCGTGGAGGTGCCGGGGCGATGACGGCCGGATCGGGATCGTGCGCCCCGGCGGTCGTATCCGACCGGGAGGACGCACGATCGGCGGGGGGGTCGGG
>DASZZX010000347.1:0-7856 GCA_036260415.1 Nitriliruptorales bacterium | reverse complement strand
ACCGCGGGAGTCCCGATGCTGCCGGTCACCCACGGCAACGACGAGACGACTCGCCACGTCCTGCTGTACTCGTACCTGCTGTTGGCGGTCACGCTCGCGTACGGGGCGATCGCCCGCGCCGGCCTCGTCTACCTGATCGGGGTCGGTGTGCTCGACGGCGGGTGGCTGGTCCTGGCCCACCGCCTGCGGCGCAGCCGGCAGGTGCGCGACGCGATGCGGCTCTTCCACTACTCGACCGGCTACCTGGCGCTCGCGTTCGCGGTGGCGGCGCTCGACGCGCTGCTGTGAGCACCGCCTGAGGATCGGCTACTCGAAGACGACCGTGCCGAACATGTCGTTGGGGTGCACGGTGCACTCGAAGTAGAACTCGCCGGGCTCCTCGGGCGCTTCGAACGTGTACACGCGCTGCGCGAGCCCGTTGAAGGTCTCCCCCGCGAACACGGCATCGGTCTTGACCGGTTCACCCTGGCTCAACGCGTAGATGTAGATGTTGTGCGGGATGCCCTGGTCGCGGTTGATGAACAGGATGGACACCTCCTCGGCCGCCGGCAGCTCGATGGTGTCCTGCTCGAAGACGGTGCCCTCCGCCACGACCTCCACGGCGTCCTCGGGGATGCAGAACTCGCACTCCTCGTCGGCCACCTTCACCGCGTCGACCGGCAGGACGTTCGTGGCGCTGAGCGCGCCGATGAGCAGCGGCGCGACCCCCGCGACGACGATCACGGCCCGCTTGGCCCGGGTGAGCTCGCTGGCGCGGGCCGCGCTGGCCAGACCGAACGCGGCGAGGATGCTGCCCGCCACGACGATCGCGATGGTGAGCGACACGATGATCGGGTTGAAGAACAGGATCATCCCGAACGTGACCGCCGTCACCGCGACCGCGGCGAGCAGCCCGACCGGCACCAGCAGCGGGAGCACGAGACGGTCGCGCACGTCAGGCTTCATGGTCAACTCCAGCCGGGGGACGGTCCCGCCGGGGCGTCGGAACCGCTGGCCCGCAGCTCCGACGCTGCCGGGCCGGGTTCCTCGGAGCTGGCCCAACGGAAGAACATCACCGCGATGACGCTCCACAGGAGGAGGCCCCCACCCAGCTTCATGATCAGACCGGCCAGTTGCATGTCGTCGCGCGGGGAGAGCCCCCACAGCCGCGGCGTGGTCTCGTAGAAGCGGTACAGGGTGCGCTCGCCGAACGTCAGGAACGACGCCGGGACGGTCGGCAGGATGGTCTGCACGAACAGGAACAGCATCCGGGCGGGGGCGGCGAGCCGCCCGCGGACCTCGGGCAGCGGGCTGTACAGGACCGACCACATCAGCAGCGCCCCGACCAGGAACACCCAGTGCAGCGCCGCGTGGGCCGGTGCCGAGGTGACCATGAGATCGACGACCGCGGGCCAGTGGATCAGCGCGAGCGTGGCGTTGAAGATGGCGGCGGCGATCAGCGGGCGGGCCAGGGTGCGGTACGTCGCACCGACCGTGCCACGTCCGACCAGCAGACGGCCGAGCCACTCGGGCGTGCCCAGCAGCAGCAACGGCGGGGTCACGAACCCGAGGATCAGGTGCTGCACCATGTGCGCGGCATAGAGGTAGTCCTCGCCCAGGTCGTGGACGGGCCACCCCAGCGCCAGCCAGAACGACAGCAGGCCGAGGCCGAACAGGACCCGCTGCCGCACCGTCGCCGGCGGATCACCCGCCGCCGGGTGGAACAACCGCCCCCAGCGTCGCACCGCGTAGACGTACCCGGCGGCGAGGAGCCCCACGACCGCGATCACGTCCGGGTGCAGGTGCAAGTGCCAGGGCGAGGGGCTCACTGGGTGGCGCCCGCGGCGGCGGGGGTCACGTCGGGGCCGACCGCGAAGATGCCGATCACCAGCAGGAACACGGTCACCGCGAGACCGATCCCGAACACGAACACACGGCGGAACATGCGGCTGTCGTACTTGAGGTGCATGTAGTAGCCCACGACCAGGGCGAACTTCGCGATCGCCATGCTAGTGAGCCCGGTCCACAGCGCCCACCGGGGGAGGCGGAAGAAGTACGTCATGACCTCGGCCGCGGTGATCGCGGCCAGCACGACCGCGATGTTCACGTAGTCGCGCGGCGTGGGATGGGCGTGGGCGTGTGCCTCCGACGGCGCGGCCCGCGTGTCGGTGGTGCTCATGCGTCCTCCCCCACGGATGGCATCCCGCCGTCACCCGACGGGGATCAGGTAGACGAACGTGAAGATCACGATCCAGACGATGTCCACGAAGTGCCAGTACAGAGCGATCATGTCGATGCGGACGTCGTCCTCCACCGGCAGCCGTCCGAGGCGGCTCATCGAGTACAGGCCGAGCAGCAGCAGTATCCCGATGGTCACGTGCGTGCCGTGGAAGCCGGTCAGCACGAAGAAGCTGGAGGAGAACGGGCTGGTGGTCAGCGTCATGCCCTCGTGCACGAAGGTCGTGAACTCGAACACCTGCCCGCCGATGAATACCGTGCCGAGCATGGCGGTCGCCAGGAGCCAGCTGCGCATGCGCCGTTCGTCGCGGTTCAGCGCCGCGTGGTGGGCCAGCACCATGGTGAGCGAGCTCATCAGCAGCACGAAGGAGCTGACCGACGTGAAGGGGATGTCGAAGATCTCGCGCGGACCTGGACCGAATCCGGCGGCTCCCCCGGTGCTGTCCTTGTACAGCAGGTACGTGGTGATCAGCGACCCGAAGAACATGCACTCCGACGCCAGGAACACCCACATCCCCAGCTTGCGGTTGTCCAGCCCGAGCGAGGTGTCGGGGTGGCCGGCCGCGGGGGCCGCTGCCGCGTGCGCCTCAGCCACTGTGCCTGCCTCCTCGCGTGCGCTCTCGCCCGGTCATCCTGGTCACCGGTGGCTCCCGTGCGGCTCCTCGAGCGGCTCGAGGACCCAGCCGAAGAAGCCGGAGAGGAAGACGATCACGCCCAACGCGGCCAGAACGATGCCCCCCACCCCCCACGCGGTCCCGGTCGGGTCGGGCTTGAGGAACACCGCCCCGTAGCCGAGCAGCAGCACCCCCGAGGCCGCGACGATCGGCCAGTACGACGGGTCGGGCAGGTGGATGCCCCGCTCGCGCGCACCCACCTCCAGCTGGTCGCGGTCGTCCGCCGCGCCGGCCGGGACCCGGACGGGGCGGCCTTCCTTGTCCTCCTCGTACTTCTTGTGCCACCAGTCGTCACGGGCGTGCACGATCGGGACCTCGTGGAAGTTGTGCTCCGGGGTGGGCGAGTCGGTCGCCCACTCCAGGGTGCGTCCGTCCCACGGGTCGGCCGGTGCGTCCATCGGGCGGCGCTGGGCGATGACCACGTTGGCGAGGAAGATGACGACCGACAGCGCGATCACGAAGGCACCGAGGGTGGACAGCAGGTTCATGAGGTCCCACCCCATGCCCGCGGGGTACACGTAGGTGCGTCGCGGCTGGCCCCACAGGCCGGCGAGGTGCATGGGGAAGAACGCCAGGTTGAACCCCACGAACAGGCTCCAGAAGTTCCACTTGCCGAGGCGCTCGTCCAGCAGACGTCCGAACACCTTCGGCCACCAGTAGTAGAGGCCAGCGAAGATGCCGAACATCCCGCCGCCGAACAGCACGTAGTGGAAATGCGCCACGATGTAGTAGGTGTCGGTCTGCTGGTAGTCGTGGGGGGCGATGGCGTGCGTCACGCCGGACAGCCCACCGATCGTGAACTGCGCGACCAGGCCGATCGCGAACAGCATCGGGGTGGTGAGCCGCAGCCTGCCCCCCCACATGGTCGCCACCCAGTTGAAGATCTTGATCCCGGTCGGGACCGCGATGACCATCGAGGACAGGGCGAAGCCGGTGTTGGCGATCGGGCCGAGACCGGCGGCGAACATGTGGTGGGCCCACACCCCGAACCCGATGAACGCGATCGCGGCGCCGGCGAACACCACCGCGGCGTACCCGAACAGCGGCTTGCGGCTGAAGACCGGCAGCACCTCCGACACGATCCCGAAGCTCGGCAAGATCATGATGTAGACCTCGGGGTGGCCGAACACCCAGAACAGGTGCTGCCACAGGATCGGGTCGGCGCCAGCGGTGACGTCGAAGAAGTTTGCGCCGAAGAGGCGGTCGAAGGTCAGCTCGAACAGGCCCACGGCGAGCACCGGCAGGGCGAACAGCAGCAGGAACGCGGTGACGAACGTCATCCAGGTGAACACCGGCATCCGCAGCAGGGTCATGCCGGGCGCACGCAGGTTGAGGATCGTGACGATGAAGTTGACCGCCGAGGCCAGTGACGCGATGCCGAGGATCTACAGGCCGATGGCGTAGAAGTCCATCCCCACGCCGGGGTTGTAGGTGAAGGTCGAGTTGGGGGCGTAGCCGAACCATCCGCCCAGCGGGGCCTGGCCGAACAGGAAGCTCGAGTACAGGAAGATGCCGCCGAACAGGAACACCCAGTAGCTGAACGCGTTCATCCGCGGGAACGCCATATCCCGCGCCCCGATCTGGATCGGCATCACGTAGTTCATGAAGGCGGCGGTCAGCGGCATGATCACCAGGAAGATCATGGTGACGCCGTGCATGGTGAAGATCTGGTTGTAGACGTCCGCGGACAGCACCTGGCCGTTGGGAGTGGCGAGCTGCAGACGGATCAGCAGGGCCTCGATCCCGCCGACGATGAAGAACGCGAACGCGGTCACGCCGTAGAGGATCCCGATCTTCTTGTGGTCGACCGTGGTCAGCCACCCCACTAGGCCCGTCTTGGCGGTGGGGCGGCGGAACGTGGTGGCACGCTGCTCCATCGCGGCGGTCGCCATCGTCTCTCCCTCTCCGCGGCTACTGGTCGGGGGTCTTCAGCTCACGCAGGAAGGCCACCAGCGCGTCGATCTCCTGGTCGCTGAGGTTGAGATCGGGCATGCCCCGCCCGTCGCCGGGCTCCATGGGCTTCATCTTCGGGGGGTCGGCCAGCCAGTCGCGCAGGCTCTCGTCGGTGTTCTCGAAGATCGCGCCGGCGAACCAGCCGCGGTCGGAGAAGTAGGTGAGGTCGGGACCGACCGTGCCGGACGCACCCTCCAGACCGCGGATGGAGTGGCAGCCGACGCAGGCGCCCTCGACGAACGCGTCGCGCCCTCTGGCGGCTTGCCCGCTGAGCCGGTCGAGGCGGATCGATCTGGCCTGCTGCTGCGCCCAGCGCTGGAAGTCGGCGGGCTCGTGGGCGATCACGCGCAGGCGCATGTTGGCGTGGGACAGGCCGCAGAACTCGGCGCACTGGCCGAGGTACTCGCCGGGCTCGTCGGCGTACAGCTTGATCAGGCTCTCGCGGCCGGGCACCGTGTCCTGCTTGCCGGCGAGCTTGGGCACCCAGAAGGAGTGGATGACGTCGTCGGAGGTGGCCTTGAGCACGACCGTCTGGTCGGTGGGGATGTGCAGGATGTTGGCCGTCTCCAGCCCCTCGAACTGCGGGTACTGGTACTCCCACCACCACTGGTGGCCGATCACGTCCACTGACAGGACGTTGTTGCCTTCGGGTTCGTCGGCCAGGTCGAACAGGACGCGCACCGTCGGCACCGCGACGCCCGCGAGGATGAGCGCGGGGATGACGGTCCAGATGGCTTCGAGCCGCGGGTTGCCGTGGATCTGCTTGGGCAGGCGGTCCCCGTCGTCGGGGCGTTCACGGAAACGCAGGATCGCGACGACGATCAGCGCCTCGACGAACACGAAGATGACGATGGCCACCCACAGGACGAGGTTCCACAGCTCGTCGGTCTGGATCGCGAAGCGCCCGACGGGTGAGAGAGCGTCCTGCGGCAGCGCGCCCTGCTCGACCGTGGTCTGTGCGGTGTTGGTGGCGCAGGCGGTCACGACCAGGGTGGTGACGGGGAGCAGCGCCGTGAGCGCGCGCCACCGCCACCCCGCACGTGCCCGGGCTCGCACCGTCCGACACCTCCGTACCCAGGGGGCGCCCGTCCGAACCGACCCCCGTGGCGGGGCAGCTCCGCGGGTGGGGAGGGCGGAGCCTACCAGGGCGTCGGGTGGCTTCCGGACCTGCCGCCGGGCACGGCGCAGGCGGCGGGCCTCGCGTGGGGCGGTGGCTCAGTGTTCCCAGCGGAAGCGGTTTGGCCTAGCCTGGGGCGGCTCAGGGCTCCCAGCGGAAGCGACGGGCCGCCACGGCGGTCGCGGCCAGCCCCCAGGCGGCGACCACGAGAAGAGGTCCACCCACCGAGCCGCCGTCGGCGTCCAGCGCCGCGCGCAGCGCCTGGCCGAGCGCGCCCGACGGCAGGCCCCGTGAGAGCGCCGCCACGGGTGCGGGCAGCACGTCGAGGTCGAACGCCAGACCGCTGACCAGCAGCAGCGCGAGGAACAGCGTATTGGCCACCGCCAGGGTGGCCTCGGCGCGCAGCGTGCCCGCCAGCAGCAGCCCGATGGCGGAGAACGAGAACGCCCCGACGGCCAGCCCCACCAGCGCGGGGACGGCGCCGCCACCCGCCTCCCACCCGAGGCCCCAGACGGCCACCACGAGGATCAGCACGGTCTGGGCCATCACCACCACGACCACCGCGAGCGACTTGCCGGCGAGCAGCGCCCAGCGTGGCAGCGGCGAGCCACCGAGCAGCTTCAGCACGCCGTACTTGCGCTCGAAGGCCGTGGCGATGCCCAACGACACAAGCCCGGTGGACATCACCGAGATGGCCAGCACGCCCGGGACCAGGAACTCGACCGCCGGGCTGTCGCGCGTGGGCAGGATGTCGACCAAGGAGAAGAAGACCAGCACGCCGAGCGGGATCCCGAGCGTGACCAGCAGGCTCTCGCCGGAGCGCAGCAACAGCACCAGCTCCATGCGCGTGTGAGCCAGCACCGCGCGCGGCAGCGGGGTCCGTCGCGCCCCGGGCGGCGGTGGGACACCGACCAGCGTCACCGCGTCCGCTCCCGCGTCAATCGTAGGAAGACGTCCTCCAGGCTGCGGCGGGACGCCTGGAGGTCGCCGAGCGCGACGTCGTGCGCGTGCAACCAGGCGGTCAGTCGGGCGAGCAGGCCGGGGGTGCCGGCGGCGTGGACCACGTAGCGCCCGGGACGAGGCTCCTCGACCTTGGCGTCGATCGCGACCGACAGCGCCCCGGTGTCCAGCGCCGGCGGTGCGGTGAAGCGCACCTCCGGAAGCCCCGCGTCCCGGGTGAGCTCGTCAGGGCTGCCCAGCGCCACGAGCTCCCCGCGGTCGATGATCGCGACGCGGTCGGCGAGCTCCTCGGCCTCGTCCAGCAGGTGGGTGGTGAGGACCACCGTCACGCCGGAGGCGCGCAGGTCGCCGATCACCTCCCAGGTCCGACGCCGCGCGGCCGGATCCAGGCCGGCGGTGGGCTCGTCGAGGAAGACCAGCTCCGGACGGCCGACCAGCGCGACGGCGAGCTTCAACCGCTGCTGCTGGCCGCCCGACAGGTCGCGGAAGCGTGTGCGGCGGACGTCGGCGAGCCCTACCCCCTCCAGCAGCTGCTCGGGGTCCAGCGGATGAGCGTGGAAGGCGGCGAACAGCGCTAGCACCTCCGGCGGGCGGGCGAGCGGGTAGACCCCGCCCTGCTGCAGCATGAGTCCGAGCCGGGGACGTAGCCGGTCACCATCGCGGACGGGGTCCAGGCCCAGCACCCGCACGGTGCCCGCGTCGGGGCGGCGGTAGCCCTCGCAACACTCGATGGTCGTGGTCTTTCCCGCGCCGTTGGAACCCAGCAGCGCGAAGGTCTCGCCACGCTCGACCGGGAGGTCGAGGCCGGCCACGGCGACGGTCGCGCCGTAGCGCTTGACCAGTCCCCGGACGTCGATCGCGACGTCGCTGGTGGGCACGGGCACCTCGGGCGGACGCTCGTGGGCCGGGCGGCGCGGTGCAGCGAGAGGGGACCC
>DASZZX010000346.1:0-3652 GCA_036260415.1 Nitriliruptorales bacterium | reverse complement strand
CGTCGGGGGTGCCGGCCTGTGGCTCCGGGAACGCGTCGGCGAGTGCCTCCCGGAAGCGGTCCCTGGCGTCCGCCAACGCGACGCGGTCCTGCGGCCGTGTCGGACCGGCCAGGCTCGACTGCACGTCCGCCAGATCGAGGTCGAGGACGTCGGTGTAGAGCGGGTCGGCGTCCGGGTCGTGGAACAGACCCTGCTCCTTCGCGTACGCCTCGACCAGACGCACGTGCTGGGGTGGACGTCCGGTGAAGGCCAGGTAGCGCAACGTCTCCGCGTCGATCGGGAAGATCGCGCAGGTGGAGCCGTACTCGGGTGACATGTTGCCGATCGTCGCGCGGTCGGCGAGGGCCACGCTGGCGATCCCGGGCCCGAAGAACTCGACGAACCGTCCCACGACGCCGTGGTGGCGCAGCCGCTCGGTCACCGTGAGCACCAGGTCGGTCGCGGTCGCACCCTCCTGCAGCCGACCGGTCAGGCGGATGCCGACCACCTCCGGGATCAGCATCGACACCGGCTGCCCCAACAGGGCGGCCTCCGCCTCGATCCCCCCCACCCCCCAACCCAGCACTCCCAGACCGTTGACCATGGGGGTGTGTGAGTCGGTTCCGACGAGCGTGTCGGGATGGACCTGGCCGCTGGCCGCGTCGGCGACGACCACCTGCGCGAGGTGCTCGAGGTTGACCTGGTGCACGATGCCGGTGCCGGGCGGCACCACCCGCAAGCGGTCGAAGGCCTGCTGTCCCCAGCGCAGGAAGGCGTAGCGCTCGTGGTTGCGCGCGTACTCCAGGTCGACGTTGCGCGCGAAGGCCTGACGGCTGCCCGCCACGTCGGCGATGACAGAGTGGTCGATCACGAGGTCGACCGGCACGCCAGGCTCGACTCGTGACGGGTCGCCACCCATCGCCGCGACCGCGTCACGCATCGCGGCGAGGTCGACGATGGCGGGCACCCCGGTGAAGTCTTGCATCAGGACGCGGGCCGGCATGAAGGCGATCTCGCGCCGCTGGGCGTGCGGCGTCCAGCCGGCGAGCGCGGCGATGTCGTCGGCGCCGACCGCGCGGCCGTCCTCGTGGCGCAGGAGGTTCTCCAGCAGGATCTTCAACGAGTAGGGCAGGCGGTCGATGTCGAAGCCGTCCGCCAGGGCGTCCAGCCGCCACAGCTCGAGGTCACGGCCGTCGACGCGCAGCCGGGAACGAGCACCGAAGGAGTCGTGGGCCATAGCGTTCCTCTCGCGTGGCGGTTCCGAGGGGAGACGAGCTTGTCATCTCGCACGCCGGGTCGCGAGCGTCATGAGACGGCCGAGGGACCGGCCAAGGTCAGCTCACAGGTGGCGGCGGATGTCCTCGAGCCGGCGGCGCACGGCCGCCAGGCGCTCGGCGGTGGCCCGCTGCTCCTCCTGTTCGGTCGTGGCCCGTAGCCGCTCGCCGAGGATCTCGACCTCCAGCGTGAGCAGCTCGACCTCGGTCCGCACCTGCCCCACCAGCTCCATGCTCGCGAGCGGACGGTCCGCGATCGCCTCGAGCAGGACCTTGTGAGCACGCTCGTCCTCGCGCAGGAAACCGTCCGGCAGCTCGGCCCGGTCGACGATGGTGGCCAGGTCCGGCAGGGCGCGGTCGCGTGGATAGGCGAAGATGAAGTCCTCCAGGCGCTCCAGCGCCTCGTCCCAATCCGATGGTCCGCGCCGGTCAGCGTGTCCATCCGTGGCCACGTCGCACCTCCGCGGGCTCGCCACGTGGGTTCGCCATCAACCATGGTAACGGTCCGGCCGCGGCGTTCCTGCGACCCTGGTCGTAGCTTCGTCGGACCGGCATCCGTACCCTGCGGCGCACCGGCGGGCCGCTGACGTGCGACGATGCGCCCATGGAGCGCGTCCCGAGCCCTAAGGACCTGCGAGGTGCCGCGGCCGTGGCCCAGAGTCTGGCGTATGTGGCCGGCCTGGCCGGTGTGGTGGCAGGTGGCCTCTTGTTCCGGGCCGGCGACACCGCCTTCGCGGTGGTGGCGTGGGTGTTGACCTTCGCGGCCGGCGCCATCCTCATGATCGCCGCCTTCCTCGCCCGGGGCATGGCGGCACTCCTGGCCCGCATCGCCAGGCTCGAGCAGGACGTCACCGTGTTGGTCGGCCGCCGTGACGACGACGCCCCGGTCCCCCGCCGCGACCCATGGGGCCACCAGCCGCCGTACTGACGGCGGCACCGACCCGACGTCAGAGCGGCAGGCGCTCGGTCAGGTAGGTGAACAGGCGGTCGATCGACACCCTGTCCTGCGCCATCGTGTCGCGATCCCGCACGGTCACGGCGTCGTCCTCGAGCGTGGTGAAGTCCACGGTGACGCACAGCGGGGTGCCGATCTCGTCCTGCCGGCGGTAGCGCCGCCCGATCGACTGGGTGACGTCGTGCTCCGCCATCCACCGCGTCTTCACCAGATCGAAGACCCGTCGCGACACCGTGATCAGCTCGTCCTTCTTCGACAATGGCAGGACCGCCACCTTGTACGGGGCCAGCCGGCGGTCGAGCCGCAGGACCACACGGCGCTGCAGCTGGCCCTTGGCATCGGGCGCCTCTTCCTCACGGTAGGCGTCGAACAGGAACGCCAGGGCGGCGCGGTCGGCGCCGGCGGCCGGCTCGATGACGTACGGGTGGTACCGCTCGTCGTGCTCCTGGTCGTAGTAGGACATGTCCTTGCCGCTGTGCTGCTGGTGCGCCTTCAGATCGAAGTCGGTGCGGTTGGCGATGCCCTCCAGCTCCGACCACCCCATCGCCGGGTCGGAGAAGTGATACTCGATGTCGACCGTGGCGCTGGAGTAGTGCGACAGTTCGTCGGGGTCGTGCGGGCGCATGCGCAGGTTGGGTTCACGCAGGCCCAGGTCGACGTACCAGTTCCAACGTTCGCGCTTCCAGTGCTCGAACCACTCGTCCGCGCTGTCTGGATGGCAGAAGAACTCCATCTCCATCTGCTCGAACTCGCGGGTGCGGTAGGTGAAGTTCCCCGGGGTGATCTCGTTGCGGAACGACTTGCCGATCTGGGCCACGCCGAACGGAACCTTCATGCGGTTGGTCAGCTGCACGGTGGGGAAGTCGACGAAGATGCCCTGGGCGGTCTCGGGGCGCAACCACACGACCGCCGAATCGTCCTGCACCGGTCCGGCGAAGGTCTTGAACATCAGGTTGAACTGGCGCGCGACGCCCAGCTCCCCGCCGCAGTCGGGACAGTGGCGCACCCCCGTCCGGGGGTCCGCCTCGATGTGGTCCTCGCGGAAGCGGCGGTGGCACCGCGTGCACTCCACCAGCGGGTCGGTGAACCCCGCGACGTGCCCGGACGCCTCCCACACCTGCGGAGCCATCAGGATGGCGGCGTCCTGACCGACGATGTCGTCGCGCAGCTGGACCATGGCGCGCCACCACTGCCGCTTGACGTTGTTCTTCAGCTCGACGCCGATGGGCCCGTAGTCCCACGTGGAGCGCAGCCCGCCGTAGATCTCCGACGACGGGAACACCAGCCCCCGCCGCTTGGCCAAGCTGACGATGGTGTCCATGCGGTCGGTCTTGCTGGCCATGCGCTCTCCAGGTCCGGCTGGCTGTCGGGTGAGCGGCTCACGCTACCGGGCGACGCACCGCCCTCAGACGTCGCTCGACGCCGGGCCGCTCGCCTCGCCGAT
>DASZZX010000345.1:0-4551 GCA_036260415.1 Nitriliruptorales bacterium | reverse complement strand
GACCGGCGCTGTTGTGCGGCCTGCCCAACCCGCGCGACAGGCACGAGGTGCGGCCCGGTGAGGTGGCCGCGGTCGCGTCGGAGCTGGCGGCGCGCTACCGCCACGTGGTCGTGAACGTCAGCCATGGCACCGAGGACGTCGGAGCCATGACCGGCGGCGAGGGATCGACCATCACGCGCACGCTGTTGTCCGCTGCGCAGGTCGTGGTGGGGGTCGGGGCGCCCACGCCGGTGGGCGTCGCTCGTCTGCTCGACTGGGTCGCCGACGTCCGGGCCCTTGTCCCGGCCGTCACCCTCCACCTGGTCGTGAATCACGCGCCGCCGTCGCGGTTCCACCGCGCCGAGCTCGAAGAGGAGCTGCTGCGGACGTTCGCGCCGGCATCGCTCAGCTTCCTCCCCTTCGACCGCCGGGTGCTCGACGCCGCCTGGGACGGTCGCCCGGTCACCGCAGGTGGGTGGGCTCGTGCGGTCGAGGCGCTGGCGGCGCAGGTGCTCCCGCCGGTCACGCAGCCAGCGGCCAGCCGCGGGCGGCCGAAATGGTGACTGCCGCCGTCAACGCGTACGACGACATCCGACGCGAGGTGCTCGCGCGCATGGAGCGCGACCGCCTCGACCCCGAGCGCGACGCTCCGGGCATCCGGCGCGCCGTCACCGAGGCGGTGGAGACCTACCAGACGCGGGCGCACCTGGGCGACGGTCGGGCGCTGTCGGATCCCCACGACATGGCCGCCCGCATCCTGCGGTCCATCACCGACTTCGGACCGCTCACCGACCTGCTCGCCCGCCGCGACGTCGAGGAGGTCTTCATCGAGGGCTCCCGCGTCACCTACCTGGACGCGGCCGGGCGGCTGCAGGGCCTGGCGGTGCCCACCACCGAGGCGGAGAACCGCCAGGTCATCGACCGGCTGCTGGCCACCACCCAGCGCCACCTGGACACCACCAGCCCCATCGTCCAGGCGCGCGTGCTCGATGGCAAGGCACGGCTGACCGCAGCCATCCCGCCGATCGCCGACCGGCTGTCTGCCACGATCCGCCGCCACATCCTGCGCCGCGAGTCGCTCACGTCGATGGTCGAGCGCGCCTCGCTCACGCCGGCGGCGGCCGGGTTCCTCTGGGCCGCGATGCAGACCGCCACCAGCGTGGTCGTCTCCGGACCGCCCGGCTCCGGCAAGACGTCCATGTTGTCCGCGCTGATCGCCGCCGTCCCCACCAACCACTGCATACGCTGCTGCGAGGAGATCCGCGAGCTGTCGGTCCCGATCACCCACGGGGCCTACTACGAGGCACGACCGCCCGCCATGGACGGGTCCGGGGCGGTGTCCCTGCGGGATTTGGTGCGGTTCGTGCTGGCAATGCGCCCCGACCACATCGTGGTGGGAGAAGTCCGCGGGGCGGAGGCGTTCGAGCTGACCCGTGCGGTCAACGCGGGCTGCGGATTCGCCGTGACCGTGCACGCCAACAGCGCCCGCGACGCGCTGAACGCCCTGGTTAACGCCGCCATCATGGCCGGCGAGAACGTGACCGAGGGCATCGTCCGCAAGGTGTTCGCGTCGGCCATCGACCTGGTCGTCCACCTCGACCGCGACGATATCAACCGGGCCGATCCCGGCCAGGGGATCCGCCGCGAGGTGATGGAGGTCCTCGCGATCGCCCCGTCGCTGCACGACGACTTCACGACCGAGCCGGTGTTCCTTCGCCACGAACTGGGCGGGGCGCTGACCTGGACCGGCGCGGTGCCGCCCAGCGCCGAGCGCATCGAGCGGGCGTTGGCGGAGGGTCTGACGCTGCGGTCGATCCTCGAGGGGCGGAGGCTGCCGCGATGAGCCGCACAGGGGTGCGACGAGCCGGACGCGCCATGACGAGCCGGACGGCCACGACCAGCCGACGCGCCGCCACGACCCGGACACGTCGTGACGTGCCGAACACGGCTGTGACGAGCCGGGGAAGGCAGCGATGACGCTGCTGGCGGCTCTGCTCACCGGCGGGTTCGTCTACCTGGCTGCGGCGGTGCTCACCGGCCGGCTCCCGGCGTTCGACCGCTGGCGGCCGCGCCCCCGCGGAGCGGTCAGCGACCGCCAACTCTGGCTGATCCAGGCCGGTGCCGACCTGACCCCGCGCCAGTTCGTCGCCGGCTCGGCCGCGGTCGGTGTCGCTGTCCTCGCCCTGATCGCCGCCGGCACCGGTACGCCCGCGGTCGCGATCGTGCCGGCGGTGGCGGTCGGCCTGGCGCCCCGCGCCTACTTCGCGCGGCGGCGTGCCGCACGCATGCGGGAGGTCCAGGAGGCGTGGCCGGAGGGGATCCGCGAGCTGCTCGCGAGCATCTCGGCGGGATCGTCGCTGCACCAGGCCCTCACCGCCCTGGCCGTGGCCGGGCCGGCGGCGCTGCAGCGGGCGTTCGAGCGCTACCCGGTGCTGGCTCGCATGCTCGGGGTGGTGCCGGCGCTGGAGGTCGTCAAGGAGGAGCTGGCCGACCCGACCTCCGACCGGGTGATCGAGGTACTGATCCTCGCCCACGAGCGCGGCGGGCACATCCTGACCGACATCCTGCGCGATCTGGCCGACGCGACCAGCCGCGACGTGCGCACCCTCGAGGAGATCGCCACCGACAGCCTCGAGCAGCGCATCAACGCCCGCGCCGTGTTCGTGCTGCCCTGGATCGTGCTGCTGGTCCTCACGCTGCGACCGGGTCACTTCCGCGACTTCTACCGCTCGCCCGGCGGACTGGTGGTCGTGCTGGCCGGCGCTGTGCTGAGCCTCCTGGGGATGTGGGTGGTCGGGCGCCTCGGTCGGGAGCCGACCGAGGAACGGGTCTTCGGGGCCGCGGCGCCTCCACCGCCGGGGGGCCGGCGATGAGCGCCGGGGGTGGGCTGACCGTGGTGGCGGCGCTGCTCTCGGGCGTCGCTGCGGCGGGCGTGTCGTCGCTGGTGGTCCGGCCCACACGACGCCTGGCTCCGCGGGTACGGCCCTACACGGTCGCCAGCCGCACCAGCCTCGGCCGTAGCGCGGACGTGCTGGCGGTCGCTCGACCCGGCGGCGCGCTGACGGGTGGCACGCTCAGGCGACTGTTCGGCCCGCCCGTGCGTGCCCTGGCAGGACGGCTGGGCCGGGTGGTGGACACGTCCAGCGACGAACGGCTGCTGCTGCAGCTGCGTCAGGCCGGTCTGCTGGTGGACGTGCCGGTGGAGCTGCGGGTGCAGGAGTACCGGGTGCGTCAGCTGGGGGGCGCGCTGCTGGGAGCGTTCGCGGGCGCCGGCACGGTCCTGGCACTGGACACGTCGGCCGCCGTGGTGGTGCTGGTCGGGGCGTTGGGGTTCGTGGCCGGCGCGGCGCGCTGGCGCTCGCGCCTCGACCGCACGCTGCAGGAACGGCGAGGCCGAATGCAGGTCGAGCTGTACACCGTCAACCAGCTGCTGGCGATGCACGTGCGCGTCGGTGGCGGGGTGGTGCAGGCGGTCCAGCGGATCACCCAGCGCGGCAGCGGCGCGGTGGTCGCCGAGCTGAACGAGGCGTTGGTCGCCCACGAGACCGGCCTGCGCGCGGCGGAGGCGTTCCACCGCATCGCCCGCTCCACGCCCGAACCCAACGCCGCGCGGACCTACCGGCTGCTCGCCGCCGGCGCCGAGTGGGGCGCCGACCTGGCGCAGGCGCTGCTACGCCTGTCGGAGGACGTCCGCGACGCCCGCCGCGAGGCGCTCAGGCGCGCGGCGACCCGCCGGCGGGCTGCGATGCTGGTCCCGATCATCGCGGTGCTGGCCCCGGTGATGCTGCTGTTTATTGCCGCTCCGCTGCCGTCGCTGATCTTCGGTGTCAGGTAGTTCGACGTGGAGGAGGACGACAGATGCAGTCACTGATCGTCGCGCTGACCCTGCGGCTGGCAGCCTTGCGCGACCGCGAGGACGGCTTCAGCACCGCCGAGCTGCTGGGCAACGCGGCTCTGGGTGTGATCGCACTGGTGGTGATCTGGGCGGCGCTGCAGACAACCGGCGTGAACATCGTGCAGTGGATCGAGCAGAAGCTGCTGGGCTCCGGCGGCTGAGGCCGTGAGTCAGCCCGGCGACCGCCGTGCGCACGGACCGCGACCTGCAGGACGGCTTCGTCACCGTCCAGCACGTGGCCGCGGCCGCGCTGTCGCTAGTGGTTCTGACCGTGGTCGCCAACCTGATCGTCTTCCAGTACGCCCGCGGTGTCGTGGTCGCTGCCCTGCACGAGGGCGCGCGCGCTGGCTCCCGGACGGCGGCGACCGTGGGACGCTGCGAGCAGCGCGTCCGCGATGCCCTCGGCGACGTGCTGGGGGGTGACCTCGGCCGCGGCGTCGCGGTCGTGTGCCACGACGACGGCCGGCAGGTGGTCGCGGAGGCGGACGTCCGCTGGGACGCGTTCGCGCCGGGCGTGGCCGACTGGGCGTTCCGGTTGCGCGCCACCGCGGTCAAGGAGCGCGGGCCGTGACAGCCTGGGTCGCGCCCCCGCGTGCCGACAGCGGCTCCGCCCCGCTCGAGCTCGCGCTCGGCGTGGGGCTACTGCTGCTGCCGGTCGCAGTGCTGGTGCTGTCGTT
>DASZZX010000344.1:0-16742 GCA_036260415.1 Nitriliruptorales bacterium | reverse complement strand
CCGCTGGCCAGGTCGTCCAGCGCGACGGACGGCAGGCGCAGCTCCAAGACCTTCAGCGTGGCCTCGGCTGTGCGGTACACGCCGTCCGTGCCGTTCGAGGCGGTGTGCTCGCCGAAGAGCGCCACCTCGGGCGTGGGCACGTCCAGCCCGGTCAGCGTCTGCAGGACCTGCTCCAGCGTCGTGACCGCGCTGGTCAGCTGGCCGGCCGCACCACGGACGGTCCCGCAGTCGTCGATGTCGGGCACCACGGTGATCCCCGCGACGGCCACCTTGCCGCCGTCACACCGGACGAGGCCGGTGCCGCGGTCCCCGCTGGCACTGGCGCTGATCGACGCTGCGATCGGCTCGATGTCGAGCAGGCCGGCCTGCGGCAGCTGGTCGAGGAGGGCGAGCAGCTGGGCGATCACGTCCTGCAGGTGGTCCAGCAGGTCCTGCACGAGGTCGTCCAGGCCATCGGCCAGCGTGGCGAGGTCGTCGAGCACCGAGGTGAGCGGCGCGACGGCCGCGTCGAGGCTGGCCTGCGCGGCCGTCAGGGCCGCGGTGGCGGCGTCGACGGCTGCTTGCGCCGTGTTCACGTCCGCCTGGGCGTCGGCGATCAGCGTCTGCAGGCACGAGGTGAGCGACGCGATGTCGGTCGCGCCCGGGCACGCGGTGGCGTACTCGGTCAGCAGGCCGAGCAGGGTGGTGGCGTCCAGGGCCGACAGGTCGTCCTGCAGATCCTGCAGCTCGCTCTGAGCAGCGGCCAGGGTGGTCTCGGCGTCGGCCAGCGTGGACTCGGCGGCCGTCACCGCGGCGGCCGCGGCAGTCGCGTTCTGCGCGGCGTCGGTGTAGCTCGCGCTGAGGCCCTCGAGCTCGCCGAGGGCGCCCTCCACGTTCGTGACCGCGTCGCCGAGCGCGTCGAGGTCTGCGCCGGGCACCGACAGCTGACCGGCCAGCACGGTGGCGAGCTCCAGCACGGTCCCCAGCGGGAGGTCGCCCACGTCGACGGGCAGGAGCTCGCCCAGCTGCAGCTGCAGCCCCTTCAGGTCGATGCCGTTGGAGGCTACTGCCCCGGCCCCGTCGACCTTGGTCTCGGCCGGCACCTGGGTGATGACGAGACCGAGCGCGTCGTCGAGCACGCCGAGCTCGGCGGTGACCGCCGACACGGCGGAGCGGGCGCTGTCGGCGGCGGCGGTGGCATCCAGCTGCCCGGCGCTCAGCCGCGCGGACGCCAACCCGAAGCTGCGCTCGAACGCCGCGATGGACTGCGACGTGGTGCCGTCGGAGCTGGCCGACCCCGGGGGCACGAGGTGGCTGTCCCCCAGCGTGGCCGGGGCGACGTTGGCACTGGAGAACGGCACGCCCTTGCCGTTGCGGCTGGTGTCATGGTCGGTGGACGCGAACGTGGTCACGTCGAGCAGCGTCAGCTGGTCGACGGGCGTCGCGACCCCGGAGAGCGTCAGTTCGGCGGCGGTGAGCCGCGTCTGGGCGGTGCCGACCGGCGCGGTGGGCGAGCCGGCGGCGATCAGGGCGAGTGCGGCGACGGCCGCCGCCCCAGTGGCTGCACGCATGGTTGGTTCCCCTCGGGGTGTCGGTGCGGGTACGCCGATGACGCGGCCCCCGCGTGGTGGTGACGGAAACACCGGGCAGCGGTCGCAGCCATGGCCCGGACGGATGGAAAGCACCATCCCGACGTGACTAGTGCGTCGGCGTGGGTACGACCGTGCTCGGTCGTCAGGCGTCCGGACGCAGCGGGAACCGCCGACCCGGTGTGACTAGTGCTGCTGGCTGTGGCAGGCGACCGCGTGGGCGGTCAGCCGTCCGGACGGCGGGAAACGCCGGTCCGTCCTGACGCGCGACGGGCGTGGGACGCGACCGTGCGGGCGGTCAGGCGTCCGGGGGCGTGGTGACCGGGTTGGAAGGCAACCCACGTTTCGCCCGCCACCGCTGCTCGGCGTCGATGTAGCCGGCGAACCCGCGCCGGAGCACGGCGTCGAACACCTCGTCGGCGCTCGACAGCAGTGTGCCCAGCAGCCGGTCGAAGGAGTCGGGGTCGACCGCGACGAGCGGCACGCCCCAGACCAGCACCACGTCGCCGTCGTCGCCGAGCGCGAAGTGCACCGGCTGCCGCCTGCGGTTGCGCTCCAGGAGGTAGCGGAACACCTCGGCGTGGTTCCCATCCGGCCGTCCACACAGGAGCGCAACGACGTGTACGGAGCGGTCATCCAGCCGGAGCACGACCGGCAGGGTGCGCTTGCGCTGCCCGGGCAGGACGGTCGCCCACGTGTCGGCGTCGACCTGCTCGGCCACGAGCCCGGCGGAAGCCAGGCCGTCCGTCAAGACGGTCCGGACGCGGTCGCGCTCCTGCCGGGCGGCTGCGCTCACGCGCCCGCGCCGCGTGCCGCGGCGGTGACCCCGGCGACGTCGGCGTACACCGACAGGAGGCGCTCGACCGTGTGATCCCAGGTCGCGTGTCCAGCCGCCCGGATGCCCTGGGCGGCGGCGTGAGCCCGACGTGCGGGGTCGGTGAGGTACGCCACGACCGCGGCCGAGTGGTCCGATGGGTGGTGGCCCTCCACGAGGGTGCCCCCGCCGCCCACCACCGCCTCGAGCCCGCCGACCTTCGCCGCGACCACCGGCGTGCCGCACGCCTGCGCCTCCAGAGCGACCAGACCGAAGCTCTCGCTACGGCTGGGCACCAGCACCACGTCCGCCGCCCGGTACAGCAGCGCCAGTTCGGGCTGCGGTCGTGCCGGGGCGATGCGCACGGCGTCGGCCACGCCGAGTCCGACAGCCAGCGCCCGCAGCTCGTCGGGACCGCAGCGGCCGGCGCCGTTGCCCGACGTGCCACCGACCACGAGCAGGCGTGCGTCGCGCACCTGTCGACGGACCAGCGCCAGCGTCCGCACCGCGACGTCGGGGGCCTTGAGGGGCTGCAGGCGACCGGCGAACAGCAGAAGTGGGCCACTGCCCGGCGGTGCCTCGGGTGGGTCGGGCGACTCTCCGGGGTGGAAGACGTCGGGATCGACCCCCGGTGCGACGACCGCCAGGCGCCCACCGGACGCGCCGAAGCCCCGGTGCAGCAGCCGGGCCTCCCCGCATGCCGGCACGACGATGCGGTCGGCACGTGCCACCAGTCGTTGCTCGGCGAGGACCCGCAGCACGGGCTCGGGCGGTTCGCCGGGTACCAGCGCGCGGTTCTTGACGGCCGCCAGGGTGTGGAAGGTCTGGATCAGCGGCACGTCCCAGCGCTGGCGCAGCGCGAGCCCCACCCAGCCGGACATCCAGTAGTGGGCGTGGAGCGCGTCGTAGCGACGATCGATCCCGAGCCGTTCCACGTGGGCCTCGAGCCCGAGCAGGAAGGCGCACAGGTGGTTGGTGAGCACCTCCTTGGGGAGGGGGGCGCGGGGACCGGCATCGATGTGGTGGACGGCGAAGAGGTCGTCGACCTCCACGACCGGCGGTGCCCCGGGGCTGGTGGTACGGGTGAACGCGTCCACGTGGATGCCGCTGGCGGCCAGACGTCGACCGACCTCCCGGACGTAGACGTTCAGGCCACCGCCGTCACCGGTCCCCGGCTGGTCGAGGGGCGAGGTGTGGACCGACAGGACCGCCAGGCGCCGCAGCCGGCTGCTCACCGCAGGGTCCCCGCAGCCGGGACGACCGTGACCCGACGCAACGGCCGATCGCGGGCCCCGAACCGGTATTTGTACGGCTCGTCGCCTCGGAGCAGGTCGAACCCGGCGTAGCCCTCGTCGGCGGCGATGCGGATCACCTCGCCGACCAGCACCACCCCGGGCGCCAGCGCTCCGTAACCGCGCTCGAACGCGGAGTTGTACAGACCCCACTCCTTGTCACCCACCCCGTCGCCGACGAGCGAGACGGTGACAGCGGCCGGGGCGCCGTCGATGTCGAGTCGGTGCATCCGCAGGGTCCGGTCGGGGCCGAACTCGTACGTCAGGGCACGGAAGAAGTCCTCCATGCGGTCGGCGACGAAGAACCGGCCCTTGTCGTCCTCGAGCCTCCGGTTGAGCTCCAGGAAGATCGTGAGGGCGTCGTCGAGGTCCTCGGGGTCGACGGCGATGAGCTTGACGACGCCGCCCTCCCGCGCCAACTTGCGCGCCTTGCGGCGGATCTCGTGGCGGTGCTTGCCGGACAGGCGCTGCAGGTAGGCGTCCCAGCCGCCGGAAAGGTCGATCCGCGGGCAGACGTCCTCGACGTCGTCGCCGCAGACCTCCAGTCGCGCACGCGACGCGTGCGCGATGAGCGGCTGGTGCCAGCCGGCGTCCTCGGCCAGCCCGCCAGCGATCAGCTCGTCCCAGTCGTCCTCGCTGGCCAGCGTGTCGATCCAGGCACCGGCCACCAGGTCGCGGTGCTGGGGGCGGCTGATCGGCCCGAGGTAGTCGGTGACGTGCTCCCCGCCGGCGAACTGGATCATGCGACGCCCGTCGGGGGTGCGGTCACGCACCTCGGGCACCACGCCGAGCAGGACCTCGCCGTCACGCACGAACCTCAGCCGCAGCTCGCGGTCGCCGCGCAGGTGGTGGGACCAGAGTCGGAGGAACCGCGCGCTGTGGAACACGGACGCCGCGGGGTCGAGCGCTACAAGGTCCAGCCAGTCGTCCGTCAACGCCCCGTCGGGGAAGCGCTGCTCGGTCTGGACATCCGGCACGGCACCTCCGCGGCTGCACGGGACGCGGGGGAGACTACCGGCGGGCCCTGAGCGGGCCGGGGCCGGACGGCGGGTCACTCGCTGGCGGCCACGGCTCCCTGCTCGAGTGGGTGCGCCGCCGGGGGATGACCGGTGGAGCCGTCGGTCGGGTCGGCTCCCGCGCTCGGAGTGGCCTGGCCGACGGCTTCGGACTCGTTCTCGTGGCGGAAGGAGCGGTAGATCTCGATCAGCGCGGCGCGCTGGCGTTCGTTGAGGTCCTCGTCGCGCAGGATCGCGACCTCCAGGTCGGGCACGTCGGTCCGCTCCTCGAGGATGCCCGCCTTGACGTACAGCGTCTCGGACGAGATCTGCAGCGCTTTGGCGATGGCCTGCAGGATCTCCGCCGACGGCTTGCGCAGGCCACGCTCGATCTGCGACAGGTACGGGTTGGAGACGCCCGCGAGCCGCGCGAGGTGTCGCAGCGAGTACTGGGCGCGGCTGCGCTGCTCGCGGATGTAGTCGCCGAGATCCGACAGGCGCGCGGCCGCCCCGACGCGTGCCGCCTCGGCGACGCCGCCGGACCGGTCGTGGTCACGCTCGATCAAGGAGCGACCTTCCCGCTCGGCGGACGGGCACGACGCGTCGGCGCCGGTCACCGTCCGCGACGGCGGCGAGGCTATCAGCAACGCAGACCGACCCCTCGCAGCTGCTCAGCCAGACCCAGGACCGGCCCAGCGGCGCGCACCGACCCCGCCGGGCGTCCACCGCCCAGGACCGGAGGTGGCTGCCACACCTCTGCCTGGACCACCCCGGCGTCGGCCAGCAGGGCGTGCAGCGCGGCTGACGAGGCCCGTTGCGCCCCGTCCTCCACCTTGATCGCGGCCCCCCAGGTGCCGCCGTGGGCGTCCCTCCATCCTGCGCCGAACACGCCCTCGGCGCCGGGCTTGGCCACCACACCGCGCGTCAGCAGCGCCGTCTCCAACCGACCGGTGCCGCCCACCATGAGCGGTTCGGCCCGTCCGGCCGCGGCCCCGCGTGACCAGCGGCCGTCGGACCGGGCGAGGTCCCGGAACGCCCGCGCGAGGCCGGCCAGGGGGATCGCGACCGCGGGGGCGCCGCACCCGTCCACGCCGACGCCGGCGATCGGGCCGGTCGCGGTGGCGACGGTCGCCAGGACGTGCCGCTGCAGTGGGCCGTCGGGGTCGAGCAGCGCGGCGCCCCGGCAGCCCACCGCCTTTCCCGCCAGCGCGAACAGGGCGTGCTTGCCGGAGCAGTTGTGACGCAGCCGAGCGGTGGCCACCTCGGATCCGGCGCTCACCCCCACCGCCGGCGTGGTCAGGTCGTCAGGGCTGAGCGCCGCCACCTCCAACAGCTCGCGCACGGCACTCAGGTGGGGGGGTTCCGCCAGGTGCGACGCCCACCCCACCGCGACGAGGCGGTCGGGCAGGTCCCGTCCGGCCAGCTCCAGCGAGGCGGCGGCCTGGAACGGCTTGACAGCCGACCGCGCGAACGTCACCCGTTGGGGATCGCCCAGCACGAGGACCCGGCCGTTTGGTGCGACCACGACCGCGTGACCGACGTGCCGGCACTCCACCAGCTCGGCCGGACCCGTCCCACGGTCCGCGGCCGCCCCGGGGCCGCGCATGCGCCCACCGTGCCCGTGCAGCCAGCGCGTCGTCTCGGCGAGCAGCGCGGGGGCGGCCCCCGCCGCCGGGCGGGACACGCCTACAGTGCGGCGGCCAGGTCGGTGGGACCGGTGCTGTGCAGGTCCCGCTCCTCCAGCAGTTGCACGAACTCACGTGCGACGTCGGGGTCGAACTGCGTCCCGGCGCAGCGCCCGATCTCCTCCATCGCCACCGCGACCGGTAGGGCCTTCTTGTACGGCCGTTCCGAGGTCATCGCGTCGAAGGTGTCGACCACCGAGAAGATGCGTGCGCCGATGTGGATCTGCTCGCCGGCGAGCCCTTCCGGGTAGCCCTTGCCGTCCCACCGCTCGTGGTGGGAGCGGATGACGTTGACGGCGTCCCCGAGGAACTTGACGGCCGACACCACCTGCACGCCGATCAGCGGGTGGGTGCGCATGATCTCCCACTCGTCGTCGGTGAGCGGTCCGGGCTTGTTGAGGATGGCCTCGGGGATGCCGACCTTGCCGACGTCGTGCAGCAGGAAGCCGTAGTGCAGCGACGCGCTCTGCAGAAGCTCGGGGCCGACCCTCGCCGTCAGCAGGCGCGCGTAGTGGTAGGTGCGATCCAGATGGGAACGGGTGGTCGAGTCCTTCGCCTCCACCACGAAGGCGAGCGTCTTGACCATCTCCATGTACGAGCCCCGCAGCATCAGCAGCGCGTCCTCCGCCTCCTGGCGCCGGGCCCGTTCGCGCGCGATGACCTCGTTCAGCTCGCGCGCGAAGACGAGCATCTGCTGCTGCATCCTCTGCACGTCGTCGGCGGCACGGGGGTCCACGCTCACTCCTCCGGGGGGCGGCGGCCGCGGGCTACCAAGTCGCCCAGCTCGTCGATCAGCTGCAGTGGCGAGAAGGGCTTGGTGAGGTAGGCGTCGCAGCCGACCTGCTCGCCGCGGGCCCGATCCTCGTCGAGATCGCGAGCGGTGAGCAGGACCACGGGGAGCCCGGCCGTGCGGGGGTCGTGCCGGATGCGCTGGCAGACCTCGAAGCCGTCGATACCCGGCATCATGACGTCCAGCACCACCGCGTCGAAGCGTGCGTCCCCGGCCAGCAGCTGCAGCGCGCGCTCACCGTCGGGGACCGTCGTGACGTCGAACTCCTCCAGGTCCAGGATGGTGCGCAGGATCTGCAGGGTGAGTTCGTCGTCGTCGACGACGAGCACCCGCCGCTTGTGCGCCACTTCGAGACCGTTCCCCCACCGCCGAACGCTCGCGCGGCGAGTGTACGGAGGGGTCGCCTTCCAGGAGGGCCGAACGTCGGACGAACCGGGGTCGCTACGCGCGTGGCGACAGGACCTCGGAGACGTCGGCGGTGCCCTGCCGGTAGCGACGCGCCAGCTCGTCCTGCAACGCGTCGACCCGGTCGAGCAGCTGGCGGCGTAGCGCCGACAGCTCGCGTTCCCTCTCCGTCAACTGGCGGACGAGCTCGGCGAGCTCCTCCGGGGACCGTTTCCGCACCCCCGACAGGGTCGCCGAGCTGGCGAGCCGCTCGACCTCACGGCGGTGGTGCTGCACCGTCGGCGGCACGAGGAAGCGGGTCACCCGGGTCCGCAGCGGGCGCGCGGCCACGTCGTCGGCCAGAATCGAGGGCAGCGCGTCCAGCAGCGACCGGAGGTCCGCCTCGCCGCCGTCCTCCCCCTCCTCGCGACGGCGCAGCGCCTCGGCGCGCAGGATGTCCAGCTTGCCCTGGAGCACGCGCCGTGCGTACGAGACCCCGCTCTCCTCCTCCTCGCACTCGTCACGCATCCGACGGATCTGCTCGGTCGGGCGGGTCGTCAGACCCTCCAGGTACGACGGATCCAGCACGCGGTCCATCCGGCGGCGACCGCCGCGGGCCATCCCCCCCGGTCCTGCGTCCACTCGCTCCTCCTCGGTGTCGGACCGGCTGGAGACTGGCGACCGTCACCCCTCATCATCGGCCCCTCACAGGGGAGAATGTAGCCCGTGCGCGGTGTGCACGGTCGCCGGACCCACATGACCCCATCGGTCGGCGCCGCGCCGGCAGGTCAGCCCGCGTGGAACCGTTCGCGGCTCTCCTTGACCTCCTGCAGAGCGTCGGAGCGGTCGGACCAACCGCGGACCGTCACCAGCTTCTGCTCGAGGTCCTTGTAGATGCTGAAGAAGTGACGGATCTCGTCCAGCAGGTGATCGGGCACGTCCGTGAGCTCCTCGACGTGCCGCCAGCGCGGGTCGCTGTCCGGCACGGCGAGGATCTTGGCGTCGGGCCCGGCCTCGTCGGTCATGTGCATCACACCGACCACCCGTCCGGTGATCAGGCACCCCGGGAAGGTGGGCTCCCCCAGGATCACGATCGCGTCGAGCGGGTCACCGTCCTCCGCCAAGGTCTCCGGGATGTAGCCGTAGTCACCGGGGTAGCGCACCGCCGAGAACAGCATCCGGTCGAGCCGGAACCGCCCGGCCTCCTTATCGAACTCGTACTTGTTGCGCGATCCCATGGGCACCTCGACGAACACGTCGACCCGCCCGTCGAAGGCGGAAGGCCGGTCGCCCTCGGCCCCCTGGGTCTGCGCCTCGGGCGGGGCGCCGTCGTCGGGAACGCGCATGGATGGTGCACCTCGGTCGAGAGCACCAGACTAGACCGCGACGTGCCCCGCGCCGGACGTCCGTACGCTGTGGCGACCGACCGGAGGAGATCCCGTGGCCATCGAGGTGGGCGCGGCTGCACCACCGTTCACGCTGCCCGATGCGGACGGGAGGATGGTGGCGCTGGACAGCTTCCGCGGCCGACCGGTCGTCGTGTACTTCTACCCGAAGGACGAGACGCCGGGCTGCACCACCCAGGCCTGTGACATCCGCGACCGCTGGTCCGACTTCCAGGAGGCCGGCGCGGCGGTGATCGGCATCTCGCCCGACCCGCCCGCCTCCCATCGGCGGTTCCGTGAGCGCTACAGACTGCCGCACGTCCTGCTGTCGGACGAGGCCACCGACGTGCTGCGTGTGTACGGCGCCTGGGGGCCACGCCGCCGGTACGGGCGCGAGTCCGAAGGCGTCCTGCGCTCCACCGTGCTGATCGGGGCGGACGGCCGGGTGGCGGCCCACTGGCCGACGGTTCGCCCACGCGACCACGCCGACCAGGTCCTGACGGCGATCCGCGATCTCCTGGCAGCCGACGGCGTTCAGTGAGACGCGGCCGGTCCGCGCCGTCCCGCGGGCAGGCCGTCGAGTGCGCCCGGTCGGCGGTCGCCGACTGCTGTCGGCAGCGTCCGGGACGGTCGCCTCAGCGCGCCAGGACCAACGCCGCCAGCACCGCGAGCACGACCACCGCGGTCACCGCGAGCGTGAGCACGCCCCCCCGCCCGCTGGTGGCCGTACCCGGCTCGGCCGGCAGCGGCTCGGACGCGGACACGTCGTCGAACACCAGCACCTGGTGGTCCAGCTCGACCGTCGGAGCCGCCAGCTCCTGGGCGAGGTTCTCGCCCCGCGCCACGGCGTCGCGGACCACGGCGGGATCCAGGTCGAGGATCCCGGCGGCCTGCTCGACGTCCAGACCCGCCTCGTGCACCAACGCCTCCGCCGCGGCGTCCGACGCGACCCGCACGCGCCGGGTCAGCGCCTTGTGCGCCGCGGCGAACGTGGCCAGCTGCGTACCGTCGCCGGGATCAAGGTCGGTGGCGACCTCGACCACCGCCGCGTCGACCTCCGCGGCCGTTAGAAAGCTGCCGAGGTAGGCCCGCACCCGGACGCTGAGCCGCTCTGTGGTCTCCATCGGGCCGCGATGCTACTGCCCGGCGCTGGCACGGCGGTCGCGACGGCGTGTCACGGTGGGATCGTGACCGGGAACCGGGCGGTCGTCGCCGACCAGCGCCCGGACGACCACGCCAGCCTGGTCGTCACCGAAGCGGTCCCCGGGACGGGCCGACGGGGGGACGTAGGCCAGACCCACCCGCTCGTCGGCGTGCTCGGCAGCGCTGGTCACCTCGACGCGCTCCTTGCCCGACCCGGCCGTCCAGCCGGCGCCCGCCGAACCGGCCAGCAGCACGGTCGCGAGCCGGCGGCGGGGACGGCCCAGCATCCACATGCGTGCGACGGCTTCCTGACCGGGGTAGCAGCCCTTGGCGAGGTGGACGTGGGTCGGCAGGACGCCGGCCTCCTCCGGGAGGTGGGGAGCGCGCACCTCACGGGCCCACCCTGGGACGCCGTGCGCAATGCGCCACGCCTCGATGGCGGCGGCGTCCACCGCCTCCGCCCCCGCCCGCACCAACCGTCCCAGCCAGGTCGCGGACTCCTCGAGCGGTACCACCACGTCCGCAGCGTCCTCGCCGCCGGCCACGATCACGGCGTCCACCTCGACCGCCCGTCCAGCCGCGACGTCCCCCAGATCGGCCCGGACGACCACCCCGTGCGCGTCCCGCCCCCGTAGGGTCAGGACGCTCACGTCGAGCGGCGCGAACCTGGCGTCGGCCAGGAACGTGCGGCTGGCGAGGGAAGCGGCGAGCGACTCGGCCCCCTCGCGGTCCACGGTGAGCAGCACGTGACGGTCCCCCAGCGCGAGGACGTCCACCATCGCCAGCGGACGCCCCTGCGCGTCCAACTGCAACGCGCCGGTGCAGCGGCCCGCCTCGAGCCCCTCGATGTCCTGCGAGAGCACCGCGTGCAGGTACGAGACCCGGTCGGCGCCGGTCACCTCGACCGCGCCGCGTGCCGACAGAGCCACCATCGCGGGCGGCACGGTCGTCTCGGTCACCGGCGTGCGGACCTCCTGCCGTCCCTGACCAGGGTACGGGTCCGTGGCCGCCCGCCGTGCGGCTCCGCACGTTGGACCCGGGCAGGCTCGTCGATCAGGTCAACCATCTCCCGGACCGACGGCACACCGCTCGTACGAGCCACGATGCGTCGGTCGGGACCGATCACGAACAGCGTGGGGACGCGCAGGACGTGGTGGCTGCGCGCGACGCCGAGGTGCTCGGCGGCGTCAACCTCCGCCCACCGGAAGGCCGGACGGGCGTCCGCCGCTTCGGCGAGGACCGCCTTGACCGCACGGCACGGCGGGCACGTCGGCGAGCTCAACAGCAGGCCCCGGACCGAAGCGTCGGCACCTGCCAGGCCGACCTCCTCCAACTCGCCGTCGGAGAAGCTGCCGGCGGGGCGTCGCAGCCGCGCGTGGCGGACACGCCACCAGGTGCCCACCAGCGTGACGACGGCCACGACCGCCAGGACGATCAGCAGCCGGACGGTGACCGGGCTCATCCGCTGGAGACCCCGCGGCTGCGGAGGCGCTCGCCGAGCAGGTACAGCTCGCAGCCGACGCAGATGCCGGTGAGCGCCAGCAGCGACGACAGGGCGAGCACGATCCCGACCAGCACCCAACCGACGAGGTCCGCCCCGAGCACGATCGCCACGAGCCCCGCCCCCGCGAACACCAGACCGCACGCCTGGGCGAACCGGGGCGGGCCCTCCGGTTCTGTGGCCGGCGGCGGTCCCCAGCCGAGTCGGCGCTTGAGGAACCGGAACAGGTTGCCGTACAGCGACCAGCGCAGCCCGGCGACGGTCGCGACCGCGAAGGCCAGCACCTGCCAGGCGACCAGCACCAGCCCCACCGTGTCCTGCACGACGATGGCGACGGCCAGCAGGATCATGGTGATCGCCGCGGAGAAGCGCGGCCCACGGACGTCGATCTCACGGGTTGACCATCTCATGTCACGCTCCACGTCAGGGTCACGTCATGGTCGGTGAGGAGACCGGCGAGGCCGAGTTCGGGGACGGTCTCGATGCCCGCCAGCAGGTCGGAGGTGGCCAGCCCGCGGGCGATCAGGTCCTCCTCGATGGCCACGACCCGCACGCCGCTGGCGAGGATCGCGCGCAGGTCGGCCTCCGCCGCGGCGGCCGGCACGTCGAGTCCGCCGACGGTGGCCGCGTGGACGTGCGCCCCGCTCACCCCCAGCTCGACCCCCGCGGCCTTCAGCACCAGCGTGAGCTCCACATCCTCGGCCAGCGCGTAGGCGTTGAGGTCCAGGACCGGGTCGGCGGCGCGCGGGGCGCCGGGATCGGCGCTGCGCAGGATCGACAGGACACGGGTCACCATGTGCGCGCCCTCCGGCTTGGGCCAGGCCGCGGCATCAGCGGCTCACCCCGAGAACGACGTCGCCCTCCCGGACGAAACGCCACAGGTCGCCGCCGTCACCGTCGATGACGCCCGGGACCTGACGCGCCGCGGCCCCGGCCCGCAGGTCGTCACGGTCCACCACCCACGACAGCAGCCCTCCGTGGACGCCCTGGCGGAGCAGCGCTTCGACGTGGGCTGCGGCGGTCGAGCCGTGGGCGCCGGTTCGGACGCCGTCGCCGTAGGCGTACACGGCCACCCGGTGGCCGCGCGCGACCGCCTGCTCCACCAGCCGCAGGGCCGCCACGGTGGCACCGTCCGCCGGTCCGGTGCCGAGCGCCAGCGTGAGCGTGCGGCCGGTCCTGCGGGTCACGGTCCTGCCTCCGGCGCGTTCACAGCCATGCCTGTCGGTCCGACCAGTCGAACAGCAGGTCCACCACCTCGCCGAGCCCGGTCGGCTTCACCCCGTCCACCAGCCGGTGCACGGCCCGACGCGACAGCGCCTCCTCCTCGGCGAACACGCGCACACCGGACTCGACCGCGGCGGTCAGCGCATCGCTCCAGGCGTGCCCGAGCCGGGTGAGGGTCACGGCGTCCTCGACCAGCACCAGCACCACCTCCTCGCCGGCTGCCGCCAGCTGGCGGGCGAGCCGCGCGGGATGCGCCACGTCGGCGGCGTGCAGCGGATCACGGGCGGTGAGCAGCAGTACCTTCACGGGGTGACCTCCGAGTGCGAGGCGCGCCGCAACAGCAGCCGCACCGCCTTCTTCCCCCTGAGGTCGCGCACCCGGGCGACGTCGACCACCTGGTGACCGGCGCGGTCGGCCCAGCGCGCGAAGGCGGCCGGCGCACCCTGCATATCGGTGAGGACCTCGAGGTGCTCGCCGGGTGCGATCTCGATGATCCTGCGCATGGTGGCCACGACCCCCGCCTGGTAGGTCTTGCCACGTGCGTCCACCGTCGCGACCGGGGTCGCCACGGCGGTTCCACCGGCGGTCTCAGCGACCGCCCTCACCCGACCCTCGCTGGACGTCACGCTCGTAGCGGTACCGGCCGCCCTGAGGGCGCCGCGCAACAGGCCGCGCGCGATGGCGTCCCCGACGGCCGCGTCGGCCTCGCCGACCGGGCGCAGACCGACCTCCAGGCCGTCGACCTGCACCTCGTCGGTGTGGCTGTGTCCGATGCGCACCTCGGGGAAGGCCGCGCGGAGCGACTCGACCGCGACGACGGCGGCCGCGTCGACGTCGCGCCGCCCGGCCTTGCCGGCTGCCGCAGACACCAGCCGACGCCCGTGCTCCTCGGCCAGACGTTCCACCCGCTCCTCGCCGTCGGGCAGTTCGCGCACCAGGCGGGTCAGCAGCCCGATCGCCAGCTTGCCTCCCTGAGGGACGGTGCCGGTGCGCCCATCCTCCGCCTGCTCGCGTGCGACGTACACCTTGGCGGGGCGTCCGCCGCCGGGCTGCTTGCGGCGACCGGTCACGACCAGGCCGGCCTCGGCCAGCACGTCGAGGTGGCTGCGAGCGACGTTCGGGTGGAGGCCGAACATCTCGGCGGCCTCCCGCGCGCTCACCGGCTGGCCCTCCGTCCGCAGTCGCCGGTAGATGCCGGCGCGGGTGGGGACCGACAGGGCGCGGGCGACCGACACCGACGGGGGGCCGGCTGCCTCGTCGGTCGGAAGCTGTGCCGTCACGGGCACCGTCCTCCCGTTCCACGGGTCTGGGTCCACGGTCGGGCCCCGGTCGTCCGCTCCACCGGTTGTCACCGATGTTCACCCCGTCCGCCCCGCAGAGACGTTCGGGACGGTGAGAATAGTGCGAACTGTGACCCCGGGGGCCGCGGAAGGAGGGCCGCCGCCGTCAGCCGCCCGAGAACGGTGGCAGCAGCACGACCTCCCGCGCGTCGCGCAGATCGCGGTCGTCACCGCTGCGGACCGGGGCGCCGTCCACCACGATCGACGCCCGCGCGAGCCGCGACGTGAAGGGCTCGCCGAAGCGTGCGGACAGCATCTCCAACAGCTGGGAGAGCCGTTGCGCCTCGACGGTCAGGTCGGTGGTGCCCGCCGCGTCCCTCAGAGCAGCGAACAGCCGAACGCGGACCACGGTCACGCGCGCGTCCGCCAGGTGGCGCGGACGGTACGGTGGCGCCGCCCGGCTCGAGCCGCTCGGACAGCCGCAGGCGATGGTGGCATGCAGGCAGCGTGCCAGAGACTGCGGGAGGAGGTGGACGGGTGCACCTGCTGGTGCTCACCGACCGCGCCGGCGGCGGCAAGTCATTGCTGCCCGCGCTGGAATACCTCGACCACACCCTGCAGGACGCCCCACTGGACACCGCCTCGCTGGCCGGCCTCGGCGAGTGTGACCTGGTGCTGATCGACGCCACCACCGACCTGCGGGAGGCGGCCGGGGCGTGCCGCTCAGCCGCCGTCAACGATCTGCCCCGGGCCATCGTGGTCGTCATGTCCGAGGGGGGGCTCGCCGCCCTCAAGCACACGTGGGGTTTCGACGACTGGCTGCTGCCGCACGCCTCACCGGCCGAGGTCGAGACCCGCCTGCGGCTCGTGGCGGATCGTGCCGCGTCGAGCCGCAACACCCGCACCGCGGAGGTCGGCGACCTGGTGGTCGACGAGGACAGCTACCAGGTGCGCCTGCGCGGGCAACCGCTCGACCTCACCTACAAGGAGTTCGAGCTGCTCAAGGCGCTCGCCAGCAGCCCCGGGCGGGTCTTCACGCGTGAGATGCTGCTGCAGGAGGTCTGGGGCTACGACTACTTCGGCGGCACGCGCACCGTGGACGTCCACATCCGGCGGCTGCGCGCCAAGCTCGGCCCCGAGTACGAGTCCATGATCGGCACGGTGCGGGGCGTGGGCTACAAGCTGGTCCCCCCCGGCGAACGCGGCACCTGAGGCTGCTGAGGCGGCGCCCCGGACAGGTCGGTGCCGAACGCCACGTCGGTCCAGCGCGGCGCGAAGCCCTCGGAGCGGTACAGGCGTCGCGCAGGCTCGTTGCCGACGTCCACCCAGAGGATCACGTCGGCGCACCCGCGCGCGTGGAGGTGTGCCAGGCCGGCCCGCAGCAGCGCGCGGCCCAGCCCGGTGCCCTGCGCCGACGGGTGCACGGCCAGGTTGTAGACCTCGCCGGCGCCGTCACGGCGCCGCTTGGTCCAGTGCACGCCGGACAGCTCGCCGTTCTCGCCCTCGGCCACCAGCAAGTCGTCGGGGTCGAACCAGTCGTAGCCGCGCCGCTGGGCGAAGCGCTGCCGGTCCCAACCGGCGTCGGCGGTGCCGGAGTAGGCGTCACGCAGCAGGCGTACCACCTGGTCCTCGTCGTGGCCGGGCTGGAACGCACGCACCTGCATCCCCGACGGCCAGGAGGGCGGGGCGACGTCGCTGCTGACCTGCCGTCCCAGCACCAGGAGCTCCCGCTCGACTCCGAACCCCGCGGCGCGGGCGCAGCGGTGGTCGTCGTCGGTGGCGTGGCGGATCCACACGCTGAGGTGATCGGACCGGTGGCGCGCGGCGACGCGACGCAGCCCCTCGAACAGAGCGACCGTCGCGGGCGAGCAGGACTCGAGGCGGCGGTCCACGGCGAGGTCGCCACGGGCCTCGCCACCGGGACCCGCCGGGAGCAGCATGCCCGCGTAGCCGTGGGGGCGGCCGCCGCAGCGGACCAGCAGGGGCCGCCACCGGTCGGTGACCGGCGTGGCACCCGACACCAGTGCGCGCAGGCGCTGGCGCTCCGACTCGTCGACGAGGGGAGCAGCGACCTGCGACTCGATGACGCCGAGGAAGTTCAGCGCGTCCTGGGCATCCGGACCGGAGACGAGCAGGTGCACGACGGCAGCGTCGCGCTCCACCACCTGGTCGTGGCGTCGCTCGTTGTGCAACGGCCCTCCTCCACGATCGAGGCTAGCCAGGTCCGCACACGGTGCCCGTTGCGGTCAGGGGGAGGTTGGCGGCGCCGATGACCCGTCGGTACCATCCTGCCCGCGCGGTGGGTGCTCACACGACTCGGGCCGCTAGCTCAACTGGCAGAGCAACGGACTTTTAATCCGCAGGTTGCAGGTTCGAGTCCTGCGCGGCCCACCGCGACGCACACCGTCCTGCGGGGGCGGCACGCACGGAGCTGTGGAGCAGTCAGGAGTGCTCGTCACCCTGTCAAGGTGAAGGTCGCGGGTTCAAATCCCGTCAGCTCCGCTCTCGGTGGTCCCACGCAGCGCGGGGGACCATCCGCGGCGCCCGGTCAGGTAGCTCAGTTGGTAGAGCACGCGACTGAAAATCGCGGTGTCGGCAGTTCGATTCTGCCCCTGACCACTACCGCCTCCGGAAGGTGTCGTCGCCCCTAGGCGAGAACTACTGGCGGCATGACTCGCCTG
>DASZZX010000343.1:0-9401 GCA_036260415.1 Nitriliruptorales bacterium | reverse complement strand
CGTCGGTGAACACGTCGGCCTCGACGACGACCTGCTCTCCGACCGTGCGCTTGGCTGGGTGGCGACCGGCGTCGATCTCGGGTGCGACCCCACAGATGACCACCCGGCTGCGTCCCTCGCGCGACGGCGGCCGGCGTCCGTTACCCGCCACGACGGTGTCCTCGACGGACGTGCTGGTCACGGTCCCCGCCCCCTGGACCTCGCGAGTTTCGGCGAGGACACTCTACGGCCACCCCGCGGGGTTGCCCCACCCGAACCGCCGGGTCGGTCGTCGCGGTCGACCGACAGGAGGCGGTCGAGCAGCTTCGTGGCGGCGAGTCCCGCCGCGGTCCCCAGCACCGCGCCCGCGAGGACGTCGCTCGGGTAGTGGGCTCCGACGTGGATGCGGGACACGCCGACCGTCGCGGCGATCGCGTACAGGGGAGGCGTCATCACCGGCAGCCGCCTGGAGGCGGCGATGGCGAAGGCGAACGCGGAGGCGGTGTGCCCGGACGGGAACGACCACGAGCCCGGTTGGCTCGCCGTGCGGCGGATGGTGGGCACGAGCGCGCGGTCGGGTCGTTGGCGTCGGGCCAGGACCTTCACCGGGTGGTTGACCGTGACCGAGGTCAGCGCGATCGCCGTCAGCCCCTCCAGGGCCGCTCGCCGGCCACGGCCACCCCCCGCCACGGCCAGTCCACCCGCCACCGCGCACCAGCCGACGGACCAGTCGGTGGCGCGGCTGAACCACGGCAGGACCCGGTCGGCCACCGGGTGCTCGCCACGCGCGACGGCACGGAAGAGCCGGTGGTCCAGCCGGCGCAGACGGGAACGGCGCAGCCGCCGGTTGATCGCACGACGCAGCGCTCGTGCCGTGCCCACCAGCCGCATGGGTCAGGCGTGCAGCACGATGCGTGCGGGCTGTTCCACCAGATCGCCCACGTAGGCCACGAACCGGCCCGCCTCCCCGCCGTCGGAGATGCGGTGGTCGAAGGCGATCGTCAGCGTGACCGTGCGGCGGACCACGAGCCGGCCGTCGGCGACCCACGGCCGTTCCTTCATCGCGCCCACGCCGAGGATGCCGGCCTCAGGATGGTTGATGATGGGATCGCCCCAGTCGCTGCCGAGCGCACCGTAGTTGTTGATCGTGAAGGTACCGCCGGTGAGGTCGTCCGGTCCGACGGAGCCCTCACGCGCGGCCATGGTCAGCCGGTCGAGCTCACGGGCCAGATCCAGGGTCGTGCGGCTGTGGGCGTTGCGGACCACGGGAACGAGCAGCCCCCGATCGGTGTCGACCGCCACCCCGAGGTGGATGGGTTCCAGCAGCCGGATCTCGCCAGCGTCCTCGTCGAGCACCGCGTTGAGCGTGGGGAAGCGTCGCAGCGCCAGCACCACGGAGCGCGTCACGACCGCGAAGGCGCTCACCCGCACGTCGTGGCCCTCCGCTCGTGCCCGTGTGGTCAGCTCGCTGGCGAGCTCCCACGTGCGCGTACAGTCCACCGTGACCGAGGTGGTGGCCTCGGGGATCGTGGTGCGGGACCGGGTCACCTTGGCGACGATGCGCTTGCGCACCCCCGTGACCGGCAGGACCTCCCCGGGGGACCGTCCCCTGAAACCCTCACGGTCGGCGACCGGCCTGGGGCGCTTGTCCAGCGCTGCGGCCGCGGCGCGCACGTCCTCACGGGTGATCGCCCCGCCGGGTCCCGACCCGGGCGCGATCGCGGCCAGGTCCACCCCCAGGTCTCCCGCCAGCTTGCGCACGGGCGGCTTCGCCAGCGGCGCGCTGGGCGCGTCCCCGTCCGGCGCCTGCACCGCGCCGCTCCGCCGACGTCGCGTGCGTCCCTCCGCCGCCCCGTAGCCCACGAGCACGCTGCGGCGCCCGGTGCTCTCGTCCGCCTCGGGGCCGGCCTCTGCCGCCTCCGCGGCGTCGGGCACGTGCTCCTCCTCGACGTCGATGCGCACCAGCGGGATCCCGACCTCCAGCTCGTCGCCCACGTCCGCGAAACGTTCCACCACCGTGCCGGCGAACGGACTGGGGACGGCCACGGTGGCCTTGGCGGTCTCGACCTCGCAGATCTCCTGGTTCAGCTCGACGCGGTCACCGACGTCGACGTTCCAGGCGACGATCTCGCCGGACTCCAGCCCCTCGCCCAGGTCGGGCATGAGGAAGTCGCGGATCTGTCCCACGGTGCACCTCCTCCCGCCGCCCGAACAGCTCTAGTAGCGCAGCGAGCGCTCGACGAAGTCGAGGATGCGATCGACGTCGGGCAACCAGAAGTCCTCCAGCTTCGCCGGCGGGTACGGCGTGTCGAAGCCGGTCACTCGCAGCACCGGCGCCTCGAGGTGGTAGAAGGCGAGCTCCTGCACGCGGGCGGCGATCTCGGCGCCCATCCCCAGCGTCAGCGAGGCCTCGTGCACCACCACGCAGCGGCCGGTCCTGCGTACCGAGGCGATCAGAGTGTCCTCGTCGAGCGGGTTGAGGGACCGCAGGTCCACCACCTCCAGCGACACGCCGAGATCCTCCGACGCGGCCGCGGCCGCCTCCAGGCCGGTACGGACCATCGGCCCGTAGACCACGAGCGTGACGTCGGTCCCGGGCTGGCGGACCAACGCCTGCTCCATCGGCTGGGGGTCCGCCACCGGCAGGTCGACGTCCACCTTCATCCAGTACCGCCGCTTGGGCTCGAGGAACACCACCGGGTCCGGGCTCTGGATCGCTTGGCGCAGCATGCTGTAGGCGTCGGCCGGCGTGCCCGGCGTGACGACCTTCAGCCCGGCCGTGTGCACCCAGTAGCTCTCGGGACTCTCCGAGTGGTGTTCCACCGCCCCGATGCCTCCGCCGTACGGGATGCGGACGGTCAGCGGTAGCTGCACGGTCCCGCGCGAACGGTTGCGGTACTTGGCGATGTGGCTCACCAGCTGCTCGAAGCCGGGGTAGGTGAACCCGTCGAACTGCATCTCCGGTACCGGTTTGAAGCCGTACAGGGCCAGGCCGAGGGACGTGCCGAGGATGCCGGACTCGGCGAGCGGCGTGTCGAAGCAGCGTTCCTCGCCGAACGTGGCCTGCAGGCGGTCGGTGATGCGGAACACGCCACCGAGCCGGCCGACGTCCTCGCCGAAGACCAGCACCCGGTCGTCGTCGCGCATCTCGTCGTGCAACGCACGGTTGAGGGCCTGCGCCATGGTGACCGTCGCCGTCACAGCACCTCCCGCCGCTGCGCGTCGACGAGCCCTTCGAGGTCGCCGCCCCCCGGCGCAGGCTCCCCGCCGCCCGCCAACTCGGCCTGGAGCTGGCGCCGCTGGCGTTCCAGGTGGGGTGGGGGCTCCACGTACACGTGCGCGAACAGTTCCTCCGGATCGGGGTGGGGCGCGTCGTAGATCTGGTCGCGGACGTGGCCTGACTGCTCGCGTGCCTCGTCCTCGACCGCCGCGGCGAAACGGTCCTCCCAGAGGTCACGACCCTTCAGGAACTTCTCCATGCGGGCGATCGGGTCGAAGGTCGCCCAGTAGTCCAGCTCCTCGCGTGTGCGGTAGCGGGTGGGGTCGTCGGAGGTGGTGTGGGCCTCCATGCGGTAGGTGAGGGCCTCGATCAGCGTCGGCCCTTCCCCACGTCGTGCCCGCTCGGACGCCCACTTGGTGACGGCGTAGCTGGCCAGTACGTCGTTGCCGTCGACCCGCCGGCCCGGCATCCCGTAGCCGACGCCCTTGTGTGCGATCGAGGGAGCGTGGGTCTGCTTGGACAGCGGCACCGAGATGGCGTACTGGTTGTTCTGGCAGAAGAAGACGCACGGCGCCTGGAACACCGCCGCGAAGTTGGAGGCCTCGTGGAAATCACCCTCCGAGGTGGCTCCGTCGCCGAAGTAGACCAGGGTGACCACCGGTTCGCCCGCGAGCCGGGCGCCCATCGCGAACCCGGCCGCGTGCAGGCACTGGGTCGAGATCGGGATGGCCATCAGGGCGAAGTGGAACTCGTACGGGTCGTAGTCGCTGAGCCAGGTGCCCCGGTACAGCTGCAGCATGCCGGCGGTGTCGATGCCGCGGACGATGCCGGCGGCCAGCTCGCGGTAGGAGGGAAAGATCCAGTCCTGGTCGGCGAGCGCGTAGGCGCTGCCCACCTGGGCTGCTTCCTGTCCCAGGCAGGACGCGTACACCCCGAGCTGTCCCTGCCGTTGCAGGTTGATCGCCTCCCGGTCCACCCGCCGAGCGACGACCATGTGGCGGTAGAGGGTGCGGAGGTCCTCGTCCTTCAGGTCGAGCGGGTAGGCCTCGTGCTCGCCGAGCTGCCCGTTGCGGTCGAGCAGCCGGATCGGTTGGAGGTTGGGCAGCAGCTCGGCGGGATCGGTGTCGGGGTCGAGCAGCGAGCGGTAGTCGGGTCCCTCGTGGGGCTCGTTGGCCTCGCGGTCGGGTTCCTCGCTGTCGCCCACGTCGCCTCCTCCTCCTCGTCGTCCGGGATCGCCGGACGGTGGACTCGGCCTGGGTGCCGGGCGAGCCCGGCGGGGCGCGCATCTCGGGATCGCCGATCGAGCGCGCAGATCGACCCTACTACAGGCCTGGGCCGGTGTCCTGGCCGGTTCAGCCGCTCTTGACGGGGGGACGCGGCGTGCGCCCGTACCGTCCGACGAGGACGCCTCGCGCGAGGATGACGGTGCGGTCCAGCGTCTCGCGCAGCTGCTCGGCGGTGAACCGGTACGGCAGCCGGGTGTGCTCCTGCAGTGCCAGGACGGTGAACACGAAGCGGTGCGGCTCGTGACCCCAGGTTGGACACGGACCCTTCCAGCCGGCGTCCCCGAAGTCGTTCAGGCCCTCGGTCGCGCCCTGCGGTCGACCGCCTTCGAGGATGCCGGGGCTGGTGGGATCGATCCCGGTGACCATCCAGTGCACGAAGACCTCGTCGTCAGCGTCCGGGTCCTCGACGGTGACAACCAGTTCGGCGGTTCCGTTCGGGACGTCGCGCCAGGACAGGGCCGGCGACATGTCCCGTCCGTCGCAGGTGTACTGGGCCGGGATGGGCTCGCCCTCGGCGAACGCGTCGCTCGACAGCAGGATGCGCTCGGCGACGTCCGAGGCCGCCTCGGCGGGTGACACGATCGCCATGCGGGGTCCCTCCTTGGGCCGGCTCACACTCACCACTCGGTTGTCCGTGGCCCGGGCTGGTCGCCCGGTCGGGCTGGAGTTCCGTCCTCCTCGTCGGTGCAGCGGGTCGTGCTTTGCGGGTGGGGTGTCAGTCGAGCGTGATGGCCCTGGCGTCGAAGGCGCCGATGTCCGCGACGATCCGGTCGAGCACCTCGCCCGGCACCGGCTGGTCGAGCGACAGCACCATGATGGCCTCGCCCCCGGCCGTGCGGCGCCCGACCTGCATGTTGGCGATGTTCACGTCGCCGTCCCCCAGGACCGTCCCGACCCGCCCGATGATGCCGGGGCGGTCCTCATAGCGGAAGAACGCCATGTAACGGGTGGGCTCGAGGTCGACGGGGACGCCCCAGACCTCGACCAGCCGCTCACGTCCGCTGGGCTGCAGTGCCGTGCCCGCGACCCGCACGAGGTGGCCCTCGCGATCGGTCCCGGCGACGCGCAGCAGCGAGACGAACTCCTCGGAGATCGGCTCGCTGAGTTCGCGGACGTGCACGCCGCGCTCCTGGGCCAGCAGCGGGGCGTTGACGAACGTGACCGGTTCGTGGACCACGTCGCGGAGCAGCCCTTTGAGCACCGCCAGGCCGAGCACGCGGCAGTCGGCCCCTGCCAGCTCGCCGACGTACTCGATGGTGATGTCGCCCGCGGTCCCCTCGGCCATCGCCGTGTACAGGCGGCCGAGTTTGTCCGCGAGCTCCAGGAACGGACGGACCAGATCGTCGACGGCGCCGCCCTGCACGTTGAGGGCCGAGGGAACGAACTCGCCGGCGAGCGCCAGGTTGACCGCCTCGGCGACCTGGACGCCGGCCTTGTCCTGCGCCTCCGTCGTGGAGGCGCCGAGGTGAGGGGTGACCACGACGTTGTCGAGCTCGAACAAGGGGCTGGCGGTGGTGGGCTCGTCCGCGAAGACGTCCAGAGCCGCAGCGGCGATGACGCCGTCGCGCAGCGCCTCGTACAGGGCCTGCTCGTCGACGATGCCGCCCCGCGCCACGTTGACGAGTCGGGCGCTGGGCTTCATGCGCCGCAGCCGTTCGGCGTCGAACAGCCCGACCGTCTCGGCGGTCTTCGGCAGGTGGATGGTCAGGATGTCGGCGGCACGCACCAGCGTGTCGAGGTCGTCGACGAGCTCCACGCCCATGCGCCCGGCCCGCTCGGTCGACACGTACGGGTCGTAGGCGGCCAGCTTCATGCCGAACGAGTTGCATCGCTGCGCGACGAGCACACCGATGCGGCCCAGGCCGACGACACCGAGCGTCTTGCCCTGCAGCTCTGTGCCGCTCCAGCGGTCCCGCTGCCAGCTGCCCGCGCGCAGGGCCGCGTGCGCCTGGGGGATGTTGCGGACCAGGGCCAGGATCAGGGCCACGGTGTGCTCGGCGGCCGACACGATGTTGGAGCGCGGAGCGTTGCACACCATGATGCCGGCGCGGGTGGCGGCCTCGACATCGACGTTGTCGAGTCCGATGCCTGCACGCGCGATCACCTTGAGGCTGCGGGCAGCGGCGATCACATCCGCGTCGATGCTGGTCGATGACCGCACCACCACGGCGTCGTAGGCCGGGATGATCTCGATCAGCTGCTCCTTCGACAGACCGGTCTTGACGTCGACCTCGTGATCGACCGCCAGAGCCGCCACGCCCCGCTCGGCGAGGCTGTCGGCGACCAGGATCCTCACAGGTACCTCGGGCGTTGTGGGCGAACGTGGGCCGCGCATGCTAGTGGTCGCGTTCGGAGGGCCTCGGCCGACGGGCCTCCAGCACGCCCGCCACGCAGCGGACCTGCGGTGGGGGGCACGTGAAACCTGGCAGGTCAGGGTGGTGCGCGTTGGAGGGTCTGGCCGAAGGGGACGGTGAAGGTGACGGTGTTGTCGGGGTGGAGGGTGGCGGTCCAGACGCCTTCGTGCAGGGCGTGGTGGCACGACCGGGACAGGGCCAGCAGCTTGGCCACGTCGGTGGGGCCGCCGTGCGCCCAGTGACGCAGGTGATGGGCCTGGCAGCAGGCGGCGGGCGTCCGGCAGCGGCGACCGGCGGTGAGGTCTGAGGCGCTTCGGTCGCCGAGGAGCTTCGGCTTCGGCGCGGAACGTCGGATCAAGCGCAGCCTGGCCTTCGATCCTGGGCCTACCTTCCACCGGAGCGTAGACCTGGTGTCATGGGCGCCGGACAGGATTCGACCTGCCGGCGGTCGTCGAAACCTCTATGGGGGAGTCGCGGACGCCGGTCTCCTCAGCCGTTCGATGACGCGCCGCGCCGAGGCGCCGCGCCCTCAGCCGGCGGTCCCGAAGGTCGCGCGGCCGGCCGGTCGATAGGTCTGGATCGTCACGCCTGACGGCGTCGATCGCGACTCGACCAGCGTCAGGGCGTGCGTCTGCCCCTGCTCCGGGAACAGCCGCAGCCCGTCACCCACCACGACGGGGTAGAGCTGCAGGTTGAGCTCGTCGACGAGGTCGCGCTCGAGCAGCCACCGGAGCAGGTCGCCGCTGCCATGGACCTGGAGCTCGCGCCCGGGCTTCGCCTTGAGCTCGCGCACCGCCGCCTCGACGTCGCCCTCGAGGACGTGGGTGTTCTGCCACGTCGGGTCCGTGAGCGTGGTCGAGGGCACGTACTTGGGCAGGACGTTGATGCCGTGGGAGACCGGATCGCCCTTGTCGTGGTGCGGCCAGTACGCTTCCCAGATCTCCCACGTCCGGCGCCCGAGGAGCAGTGCATCCGCGCGCTCGAACACCGAGGTCACGAACCGCCCGGTCTCCTCGTCGAAGAGCGGCGCGGTCCAACCGCCGCGGTCGAACCCGCCGCGTCGGTCCTCATCGGGGCCTCCGGGGCCCTGGTACACGCCGTCCACGGTCAGCATCATCGTTGCGGTCAGCTTCATGGTCAGCGCTCCCTGCGAGTGGTCGTCGATGGGTAGACTGCCGTTCGGACGGAAGCTCATCGGCGAGCCGCGACGGGCCGCGGCCGTTGACAGCGGAAGGTGACGGCGCCGCGCGCGCGAGCACGCCGGCTGGCGCCGCGGCTACCTACCCCTTCGCGGTATGGACCGACCCACGTGAGCAGCCACAGTGTCCATGCCACGGCGTCGCCACCGTCACGCTCTCCGGCTCCGAGCGCTTCCTCCCATGCATGTGGCACCATCGCCCGGGACCGACGTGCAGGAAGTCCGAGTGGAGACCAGCTTCGCCATCTTCGGTGTGCTGCTCGTGCTCCTCGGCGTGGTCGACGCTGCGGCGCTGCCGGCCCGACGGTTCGTCGCCGCCCGCCACCGCAAGGCGACCTGGATCGTCGTCCAGCTCGTGCTCCCCGTCGCGGGAACCATCGTGTACGCCGTTGTGGTGAGACCTCGGCTCACCATCGTCGGGCGGCAGGAGCGATCGGCAGCCGCGCGCGCCGCCACCGACCCCGGTGAGGCACCTTGGCCGACGGGCGCCTGACCGCCGGACGCCGCATCCCGCGCGCCGGGCGGGGCGAGCAGAGGATGCGGAGGGACCATGGACGGGTCGTGCGCGGACGGATCTCAGCGCAGCGCCGGGCCGGCCAGCCACGCAGCGTCAGAGCCTCATTGGCGTAGCGTCATGTCGTCGGGCTCGGCCGGCAGGAAGGAGTAGGCCCACAGATCGCGCATGGACAGCACGCCAACCAGCCTCCCCTCGTCACAGACAGGCAGGTGACGGAAACGACCCTCACGCAGCTTGCGGGCGACCTCGGACGGCAGCTCGTCGGGCGCGACGGTCACCGGGTCGCGGGTCATCCAGCCGGCCACCCGCTCCTGCGACAGGTCACGCCCCGACCCGGCCGCCCTCAGCACATCCCGCTCGGTGATGATGCCCTCGAGACTCTGCTGCGCGTCCACGACACACGCCGACCCGACGGAGCGTTCGGCCATGGCCCGGGCTGCGGCCGCGATGGACGCGTCGGCGGATGTGGTGAGGACGTCCACGGTCATCACCTCGACGAGCCGCATCGGTCGTCCTCCTGCGCTGCCAGCCACCGGCACCCCTGGTCGCGGGTGGCCAGCCTACTGGCCGCCCGCCTCCCGTTCGGGGAGCGGGCGTCCCGGGTGGCCCTCGTAGCCGTGACCGCGCCGGGGGACCAGCACCTTGCGGGTGAACTCGCACACGATCGTGCCGTCCTGCTTGTAGCCGATCGTCTCCACCGTCACGACGCCGCGGTCAGGCTTGGACGACGACTCTCTTTTGTCCAGCACGCGGGTCTCGGAGTAGATCGTGTCCCCGTGGAACGTCGGGTTGGCGTGCTTGAGTGACTCGACCTCCAGGTTCGCGATCGCCTTGCCCGACACGTCCG
>DASZZX010000342.1:0-12756 GCA_036260415.1 Nitriliruptorales bacterium | reverse complement strand
GGATCTCGACCTCCTCGATCTGGCTCGCCCACTCGGGGTAGGCCTCGTAATCGATGATGACCCCCATGATGGTGTCGGCCGGGGCGTGCACCAGGATGTCACTGCTGGTCTCGTCCGCCATTGCGCTCTCCTGACACCCGGATCGCCGACGTCCGGCTCACTGAGCGTAGCTCCGACGGCGACCACGACACGGCTGGCCGATGGCGCACGGCCGCCCGTCGCGGCTCCCCGCCGGGCGGACAGCGATGTGACGGCGAGAGGGTGGGGGGCACCGGCTCGATCGGCCGTTCCGCGCCCCCACGAGGACCCGCTTCCGCGGGGGCGGTCACGTGCGGCCGGCTACTGGGGCGGAGAGGTCGAGTGCTCGCCCACGCGGGCGGCGAGTTCGGCGGTGAGACGCCCCACCCCGGCCTCCAGCTGGCGGAGCGTGCGGACGTCGCGGTGGACCTGCCGTCGTAGCCGCTCCAACGCCGTGACCGCAGCACCGAGCACGTCGGGACCCTCCCCCTGCCAGGCCGGACAGACGGCGCGGAAGTCGCACCAGTCGCAGAGGCGGCTGGGAGCCGGTGTGTAGCGGCCGTCGAGCACCGCGCGCGCCGCGTCGTCGACCGCGCGGCGGGCCGCGTCCAGATCGATCTCCGCGACCGGGACGCGCACACGCAGCCCGGCCACCACGAAGTCCAGCGTCACGTGCGAGGGCAGCCGCCCGTAGAGGTGCTCGCAGGCGATCGCGTAGATGGCCAGCTGCAGCGACCGCCGCACCCCGTCACGGTCCCTGACCCGCCGGTTGGTCTTGTAGTCGACGACCTCCAGACTGCCGTCGTCGTGGACGTCGACTCGGTCGATCGAACCCACCACCACCGCGTTGTCACCGAACGGGACCTCGAACCACTTCTCCACGTCGGCGGGCAGCCGGAAGCTGGGCGCCTGGCGCCGGTGGAAGCGGCGCAACACGGCCTGGCCGTGGCGGTACCACGCCAGCTGCTCGTCCCGTGACATGCCCGCGAAGCCGGAGGTGTCCCACACGTCGTACAGGTAGGCCAGCAGCTCCTCCTCCGAGGGGCACTGCGGCAGCTTGCGGTCGTAGAACCGCTCGAGGGCGGCATGCAGGGAGCTGCCGAAGGCCAGGTGGGGGCTGGGCTCGCCCGGCAGCTGCTCGATGTAGGTGTAACGGAACTGCGCCGGACACGTGCGGTAGGTCTCCACCCGCGAGTACGACAGCCGCACCCGGCCGTCGTCGCCCACCAGCCCTTCCGTGATCGGTGCGAGTGACCCCTCGACCTCGTCAGGGTCGCAGGCGCCACCGCTGGTGAGATCCTGCGGGGCTGGGAGCGTCTCGACGGGGCCGTCCATGATCCGGCCGACTGTAGCCGGCAGGTGCGACGCTACGGCGCAGGCTGTGCACAGGCTCGCGGCGTCAGCTCCCCCGGATGGCGGCGAGCGCGTCCTCGTGCAGGCGTCCGTTGCTCGTCAGCGCGCTCCCGGCCGCGTCGGAGTCCTCACCGTCGAGCGATGTGAGCCGACCGCCCGCGGCCTCGACGATCACCTTGGGCGCGGCCAGGTCCCAGCGGCTCACCACCGCGTCCAGCGCCAGGTCGATCGCGCCGGCGGCCACGAGCAGGTGTTGCCAGAAGTCACCGAAGCCGCGCTGGCGGGCGGTTCGGGCCGTGAGCCGGGCCACGACGTCGAGCGAACGCTGCGCACCGAAGTGGTTCAGACCACCGAACGACACCCACGCGTCGCTCAGACGGTCCACGTCGCTGACACGGATCTCGGCTCCGTCCGCGCGTGCCGGGCCTCCAGCGACACCGTCCCACCGGGAGCCCAGCGCCGGGGCGGACACGACCCCCACCACCCCTTCGCCATCCACGGTGAGGGCGATCAGCGTGGCGAACACCGGCACGCCGCGGGCGAAATTCCTGGTCCCGTCGATGGGGTCCAGCACCCAGGTGGGGGCGTGGTCGGAACCGTGATGACCGTCCTCCTCGCCCAGCACGGCGTGGTCGGGGAAGCGTTGGCGGATCGCTCGACGCATCACCCGCTCGGCTCGTCGGTCGGCCGCCGTGACCGGCGTCCCGTCGGCCTTGCGCTCCACGTCGGGGCGCGTGTGGAAGGCGGGGAGCGTGACGGCGTCGGCCAGGTCGGCGAGTTCGTGCGCGACCGGCAGCGCCGTGTCCCGCAGCCGCCGACCCGCCGCCGTCACCACTCGAACGACACGTCGTCGAAGCGCATGACGATGTCGTTGGGCTGCACCGTGAGGGTGACCTCCTCCTGGGGCACCCACAGCGGGATGCACGGACCCTGGCCGGCGTGCCCCATGAGGCACACGAGGATCTCCCCGTCGGCGTTCAGCCCGATGATCTGGCGGGCGTACGACAGCAGCTCCATGAAGGAGGCGTTGCCGGCGCGACGCTTCTGGTAGGCGGACGCCCAGCGCGACTCGGACCGCCCGTAGTTCACGATGATCTGGCCGGGACGCAGCTTGGTGATGCCGGTCAGGGAGCGCACACCCTTCAACGGCCTGTCCTGCTTGGCCGTCTTGCCGAGGCGCACGGCCGCCGACGGCTGCGACAGTCGACCGGGGAGGTCGGACAGGTCGAAGGTGCCAGCCGCCTGGGCGGCCTTCTGCCGCTCAACGGGGATCACGACCTCGACGTCGGCCTTGCTCTTGCTCACGGGGGCGTCGGCTCCTGGGCGTGGGTCTGCGGGGCGGAGTGTCCCGCCAAGGGTAGACCCAGCGGCGCGACACCACCGCCGCACCCTGCGGCGCCGGACAGGCCGATGGTGGTCGCGTCCCGGCGCGTCCACCATGGGGACGACTCGAACCTGCCGGTGCTCGGCGGCGCAGCGTGATGCGGGCTCGCCGGTGCGGCACGGCGCGACCGTTGGGAGGTCCAGCCTGTGGACTTGCGCACCTTCGCGACCGTGTTCTCGGCCGTGTTCCTCGCGGAGCTGGGCGACAAGACCCAGCTGGCGGTGCTGTCGTTCGCGACCGGCGCAGGCGGACGCCTGGCGGTGTTCGTGGGGGCGTCCCTGGCGCTGGTGGCGTCCACAGCACTGGCCGTGGTGGTCGGCGAGGCCCTGCCGCGCGTGGTCCCCGTCGCGTGGCTGCGTCTGGGCGCGGCAGGGGTCTTCGTCGGCGTGGGGATCTTGGTGGCGGTTGAAGCACTCGGCGAGCTGCGCGCGTGACCCCCTGGCGGCACCTGGCACCGGGTTCGACCGTCCGCAGCCGCCGCGCCGATCGGATCGGTGCCCCCAACGGGATTCGAACCCGTGTCACCACCTTGAAAGGGTGGGATCCTGGACCGCTGGACGATGGGGGCCGCAGGTCGCGCCTCGTCGTCGACGCGCGGGCGTCGAGCGGGTCGACGCTATCAGCCACCCGCGGTGACGACGGAGCGGCGGTGGACGCGCCCGCCACGGCGTGGGCCCCGCAGGCCCCACAGCAGGACCCGCCACACCGCCTCGAGCACGATCGCACGGCTGATCTTGCTCGTCCCCGAGGAGCGCTCGACGAAGGTGATGGGGACCTCGCTGAGTACGAAACCCTCGCGCCAGGCACGCAGGACCGTCTCCAACTGGAACGAGTAGCCCTCGGATCGCAGGGACTCGACGTCCAGCTCCTCCAGCACCGCCCGTTGGAACGCCCGGTACCCGCTGGTGGCGTCGCGCACCGGCACCCCGGTGACCATCTGGACGTACAGGTTGCCCCACCGCGACAGCAGCCGGCGGTGCCACGGCCAGTTGCGCGTCGCCCCGCCGTCGACGTACCGACTGCCGACCACCAGGTCGGCGTGGTGGGTGGCCGCGACCAGATCGGGCAGCGTCGCCGGGTCGTGGGAGAGGTCGGCGTCCATCTCCACGAACACGCGGTAGTCGCGCGCCAGACCCCACCGGAACCCGGCACGGTAGGCGGAACCCAACCCCTGCTTGCGAGCGCGGTGGAGGACGTGGACCTCGGGATGAGCGGCGGCCAGCCGGTCGGCCACCTGACCCGTTCCATCGGGCGACCCGTCGTCCACCACAAGCAGGTCCACCTGCACCGGGCCAGCCAGGACCCGCGCCACGACCTCCTCGATGCTGGCGCGTTCGTTGTAGGTCGGCGTGATCACCAGCGTCCGCCGGGCGACCGGGATGCTCATGTGGCCAGCTCACCTTCCGTCCCACGCCGACGGTCAACCAACCCGACAGCGAGCAGCGCCACCGCCGCCCACCGCAGCACGTCCGCGGCGACGTCCCCGAGTACAACGAACGGTGTGTCGGCGGTGACCAATGGAACATCGGCGCGGATGGTCGCACGCTCGAACAAGCCCGTGCGCCGCACGACCCGTCCGTCCGGATCGATCAGCGCCGACCCGCCGGACAGGGCCGCGTGCAGCACCCAGCGGCCCGTCTCGACCGCCCTCATGCGGCTCTGGGCGACGTGCTGGTCACTCTCGGCGCCCTGCCCGAACGTGGCGTCGTTGGTCACGGCCACGACCAGCCCGGCGTCCGCGGCGCGCAGGTTGTCGCGGACCACGCTGCGGTACAGCGTCTCGTAGCAGATGACGACGGCCACGTCGGCGCTGCGCGTGGTGACCGCGTGGGGCCCCGGTCCGGGGACGCCGTCGCGTGGGACCTGCCGTAGAGGAGGGACGAGCGCGGTCAACAGCGGGCGGAAGGGTACGTACTCACCGAACGGGACGTAGCGACGCTTGACGTAGCGGTCGAGCGCGCGACCGTCACCGTCGACGAGGTGGGCGGTGTTCAGGAACTGCGTCGTCGGATCGGGTCCGTCGAGGTTCGTGCCCACCAGCAGCTGTCCGCCCGTGAGCGCGGCGCCCTGCAGCAGGTAGGGCCGCAGGTACGTCCCGCTGCCACCGAACGGGTCACGGTCGATCGCGCTCTCCGGCCAGACCGTCAGATCCGGTCGTCCGTGTCGCTGCACCGATGCGCGGGTCTCCGCGACCATCCGTCGGGCGATGGCCACGTCCTCGTCACGGGAGCTCCCGGCGAACGCCACCAGGTCGTTGCCCTGCACGGCCAGCACGTCGATCGTGGTCCCGTCGTGCGGCGGAGCGGCCGGGGAGGCCAGAGGTGCGACGGACACGACCGCGGCCGCGCCGAGGGCGGGCGCGGCGGCCAGCATGCGCGTGCGCGCTCCGCGGCGGGTGGCCGCCGCACGCACGGCGTGGAAGACCAACGCCCCCAGCAGCACGGTCACGAGGCTGATAGCGGAGGAGCCGAGGAGCCGGGCCAGCGGCAGCAGCCAGGACCCGGCTGCGTGCGCGTAGTCGAGCGTTCCCCACGCGAACCCACTGAGCGGGAAGCTGCCGCGCCAGATCTCCATGCCCGTCCACAGGACGGGAGCGGCCAGCACCACGCGGGCGGAGCGGACGTGGTGGCGCAGCACGACCGCCGTCAGCGCGTACCACGCCACCATCGTCAGCGACAGCGCCAGCCACCCCAGGTAGCCGGCCGGCCGGATCAGCCAGCGGAGCATCGGGAGGAAGGTGACGGCTCCTGCCAGTCCTCCCAGCACGCCCGCCCACCGACGTGTGATCGGTCCGTCGGCCGGGACCTGCCGCACCACGAGCGCAGCCAGCAGCAGGGGGACCACGAGCAGGCTCAGCCACCACACCCCGATCGGCGGGTGGGCGGCGAAGCCGGCGAAGCCGGAGGCAGCCGACAGGACGAGGGCCGCCGCTGCCCGGGCGGGACGCGTCCAGCCGCGGACCGGCGCGTGGGCCGGTCGGGCGGCTACACGCAATCCACGCAGACCATCCGCCTGGCGTCGGCCAGCTGGGTCGGGCCCTTGACGAGGAAGCAGGAGCTGCAGATGAACTCGCCCTCCCGAAGGCCCTCCTCGTCGCTGTCCAGGTCCTCCTCGTCCTCGACGACACGCACGAGGACGTCCTCGTCGTCCTCCTCCTCCTGCTCCTCGACGACGGTCAGACTCAGCTCGACGTCCTCGGCCTCCTTCAGCTCGACGTCGTCGTCCTCCTCGGGCACGAACGCCTCTGGCTGCTCGGGCTCGAAGGCGTCCTCGTCCAGCTCCTCCAGCTCTTCTTCCGGAGGGGCCTCGAGGGGCTCGTCGACCTCGTCATCATCGATGTCGTCCACGGCATCCAGCTGTGGCTCGTCGATGACCTCGGCGGTCCTGCGCGTTCTCTCGCGGGCGGGCACGGTCGTGCTCCTGTTGATGCCGTCGTGACGCGGGCGCTGGTTCGTATCAGGCTGCGTGCACGCACGCAACGCCCGGGACCTGGCGACTTGTTCCCCGTCCGGACGTCAGGATCGGGGGGAGGCCCCGGGTACCCCGGGGCCTCCGACGTCGGACGACGCACGCCGTTGGTGCCGCTCGGGCCGGGTGCGGATCCGGCCGGCGTTTTCTACTGAGCGCGCGCCGTTCCCTCCCGTTGGTCCCCGGTCGCCGTCCCGTCAGGCCGCGTGCTCTCACCGGCTGCACGGACTGCGCCGTGCTCGCGCGGCGACAGCGCCCGGTCCGGTCCAAGCCGGCCGAGAGGGCGCTTCGCCGCCCGTCCCTCCGGTCGGCGGCTCCACACCGTCCCTACGCGTCCGCCCCCAAACGGGCCCACCGGGGCCAGGGCGAGGATGGTCGGTGAGTCGGTGGTCGTCAAGAGTCCGGAGCCCATCTCGGCCCGTCGCCGGCCGGGGCGGGGTCCCCACCGATCGACGTGCACCATCGGCGCAGGTCAGAGGGGTTGCGCTGCGCTGCGCTGGGCAGCGCGCTCGGCGCGCAGCCCGTGCGGACGCTCGCCCGACGGCCACGACCGTGCTCCGAGGCAGCCGCTGCTCGCCTGTCCCCACCTCCCAGCCGGTCGTGGCGGGGTGGGTTCTCACCCGATGCCATGGTCCCGGCACTGCTGTGCGGCAAAGCGGTGGTGGGCACGGTCACCGGGGCGGTCACGCGGCGACGCCCACGATCATCGCGGGGAGCACCAGTGCCAGCAGTCCGAGCACCCCCGCGGCGACCACCCGGCCGCGGCCCACCGAGCGGCCCCGGAGCGCGTCGACGGCGCCGGTCACCACGGCGTACAGCGCGCCGGCGGCGCACGACAACAGCGCGCCGAGCAGGAGCACCACCAGACCGTGCCGCCCCGTGGCGCCTCCCGCGGCTGAGACCGCCGCCGCGCCGCCACCCAGCGCAGCCGTGCCGATGGCGGCGATCCACCAGGCGCGCCGCCCGGCCCGGTCCGTCCCGCCGCTGCGCTCCCCCGGCGGTGGCGGGGATCCGGTCACGTTGCTGCGGTCCGCAGCGGACGCGAGGCAGGCACCGACGCAGCGAGCGCACGGCGGCCAGGCGCGGTCGCCTGGACGGTCCCACCCGACGTCAGCCGGTGCTGCTCGTGGCGGACCGGCCCGCGCATCAGCCGCGCTGGTCGCGCTGCACGTGGGGCGTGAGCGAGAACAGGATGCGGCGCGGGACGTACCCGGCGGACTCCAGGAAGGCACGGCCCGTCACGTTGTCGACGGCGACCGACACCTCGACCACCGGGACGCGTGTGCCCTCGGCCCAGCGCTGGATCTCCCGCAGCAGCTCCTGGCCCACCCCGCGTCGCCGCTCGTCGGGGCGCACGTACACCGGACCGATCGTGATGCCTTCCGGAGCGAGCCGGCCGGCCGCGTAGCCGAGGGCGCGTCCGTCCTCGGCGTCCTGAGCGATCCAGAAGATCCCGCCGGGTGGCAGGGGCGCGTCCCGGTGGCCGTCCCCGCCGCCCTGAGCCGACTGGTCGCGGTACTGGCGGGCGAGCTCTCGGATCTCCTCGATCCGGGCTCGACGCACACGCACGGACGGATCGCGGTCGGTCACGCCGAGACCCGCACAAGATCGCGGTCGAGCTGGTTCAGCCGACGGGCGCCGTCACCGGTCACCACCACGATGTCCTCGATGCGTGCGCCGTAGCGACCGGGCAGGTACACGCCCGGTTCGACCGAGAAGGCCATGCCGGGCTCGAGCGGCTCGACGTTGCCGTCGACCAGGTAGGGGTCCTCGTGCTCCTCCACGCCGATGCCGTGGCCGGTGCGATGGGTGAACAGCGCCCCGTACCCGGCATCCTCGATCACCCGCCGGCTGGCACGGTCGACCTGCTCGGCGGTGACGCCGGGCCGCACCGACTGCACTCCGGCGCGCTGCGCCGCCTCGACCAGGTCGTGCACCTCCTGATAGCCGTCCGGGACGGCACCGAGCACGTAGTTGCGCGTCATGTCGGAGCAGTAGCCGTCGCGTGTGCCGCCGATGTCGACCACCACGGCGTCACCTGCCGCCAGCGTCCTGGAGCCGGTCTCGTGGTGCGGGCTCGCGCCGTTGGGCCCCGACGCCACGATGACGAAGTTCACCTCGTCGTGCTCGGCGAGGATGGCATCGGAGATGTCCCTGCCGACCGCGGCTTCGGTCCGTCCGGGTCGCAGGAGGTCGGGGACACGCGCGTGCACGCGGTCGATGGCGGCGGCGGCCGCCGCCAGGGCGGCGATCTCCTCGGTCGACTTGCGGATGCGCAACGCACGGGTGATCGGTGCGCCGCTCACCCACCTGGCGGCCGGCAGGGTCTCCTGCATGCGCAGCAGGAACACGGCCCACAGCCGGTCCTGCACCGCCAGGCGACCGTCCTGCAGCCCCCTGGCGGCCAGCAGCGCCCGGACGCGGACGATCGGGTCCTCGCTCTCACCCCAGACCACCAACTCGGCCACGTCGCCGACACCGCTGGTCTGCGCGCGCGGTGCCTCCAGCTCGGGCACGAGCAGCACCGCATGCCCTCGCGCGGGCACGAGCAGCAGCGTCAGCCGTTCCAGCGCGGGCGCACGGTAGCCGCTCAGCCAGAACAGGTCCGGGGAGGGACCCACCAGCAGCGCCCCCACGTCGCGCCCGCGCAGGATCTCCCCGGCGCGCTGCAGCCGGGTGCGCAGGTCGGGCACGGGCACCTCGCGGTCGCTCGCGGTCATCGTAGGGAAGGTGTCGGGGGCCGTTGCTACGCTGCGTGACGAGCCGGGTCCCGCCGCCCGACCGAGGAGGGGCGCATGCCCGACGCGCCCGTCGACGCGCGCGTCGCGCAGGGACCGCCTCCTCCGGTCGCTCCCCTGATCGACCGTGAGGACGCGCTCGACCAGGCGTCCGGCAGCGCGCTCGACGTGGCGGTGGTCGGCGGTGGGATCACCGGGGCGGGCATCGCGCTCGACGCCGCGTCCCGCGGGCTCACGGTCGCGCTGCTGGAGCGCGAGGACCTCGCGTCGGGCACCTCCTCGCGATCGTCGAAGCTGGTGCACGGGGGTCTGCGCTACCTGCAGAAGCACGAGTTCGGCCTGGTGCACGAGGCGGTGCACGAGCGCAACGTGCTGCGTCACATCGCCCCCCACCTGGTCCGGCCTCTCGCGTTCGTGGTCCCGACGGCTCAGCCGCTGCGGCGGCAACTCGTGCGAGCCGGGCTCGCCATCTACGACGCGATGGCAGCCGGGCGCAACGTGCGCACCCACCGATCGCTCGACGTCACCGGCGTGCTCGCGGCGGTGCCCGGCCTCGTCAACGGCATCGGTCTGGGCGGGTTCCGCTACTACGACTGCCAGACGGACGACGCCAGGCTCACGCTGGCGGTCGCACAGGCGGCGCGGCGGTTCGGCGCGCTGATCTGCAGCCACGTCGAGGCGGTGGGCCTGGAGCGGTTCCGCGATCGCGTGGTGGGCGTGATCGTGCGCGACCGGTTGGGTGGCGGGGAGGCGACCGTCCGCGCGCGCTGGGTGGTGTCCGCGGCCGGGGTGTGGGCCGACCGGGTGCGCGCGATGAGCGGCGCTGCACGGCCACCGCTGCTCACGCCGTCCAAGGGGGTGCACCTGACGTTCTCGTCGAGCGACGTGCGCGTCCGCGACGCCGCCCTCATCCCGTCGGGTGCCGACGACGGACGGCTGGTCTTCGCGATCCCATGGGGACGGCAGGTGATCGTCGGCACGACCGACGAGCCCTTCGACGACGAGCTGGACCGGCCCACCGTCACGGCGCCCGAGGCCGGCTACCTCATGCACGCGGTCAACACGTCGTTCGGCACGAGCCTGAACCTGCATGACACGTTGGGCGGCTGGGCGGGCCTGAGGCCGCTGCTGAGGGGAGGCGCCGAGACCGCCGCCTCCCGGGACCTCTCCCGCCGCCACGCCGTGTTCGAGGACCCGCCCGGTCTGCTCACCGTGACCGGCGGGAAGCTCACCACCTACCGGCGGATGGCCGCGGACGTGGTCGACCGCATCGTGGCGGCCGACGGGGGTCACCAGCCGTGCGTCACCGACCGCCTGGCACTGGGTCCGCATCAGACCGTCGAGCACGCCCTGACCGGGCTGCGGGACACCTGCGAGATGCTCGGCGTGGACCCCGCGCACGCCGGGTCGCTGCTGCATCGTCACGGCCGGGAGGCCCCGGCCGTGGCGGCGTTCTGCGCCGAGCGGGGCGAGGCCGAGCCGCTCGTGGGCGGCCTGCCGTACCTGCGCGGCGAGGTGCGCTGGGCGGTGCGCCGCGAACTGGCCCGCAGCCTCGACGACGTCCTGCAGCGGCGCATGCGGGTGTCGCTCCGGGAGCGTTCAGCGGGCGGGGAGGCCGCCCGGTGGACGGCGGATGTGCTCGGCGAGGAGCTGGGATGGTCCCGCCAGCAGCGTGACCGCCAGCTCGCCACGTACCTGCAGCGCGTCCGCGACGAGCGGGGCATCGTGCCACTGGACCTGGGCGGGGGGGAGGATCCCGACGCTGAGGTGGGCGTGAGCGCCTGAGCCGGCGCACGGCTGCGGGTCGGGTTCGGATCACTTGCACGCCACCCCGGATCGTGCGTCGTCGCGGTCATCGGCGCCCGCGAGCACGCACGATCGGATGACCGGTGGCGGGCCCAGCGGATCGTGCGTCGTCGCGGTCATCGGCGCCCGCGAGCACGCACGATCGGATGACCGGTGGCGGGCCCGGCGGAACGTGCGTCGTCGCGGTCATCGGCGCCCGCGAGCACGCACGATCGAGGCCCTGAGTTGAGCGCCATGGTCAGATCTTCAGCGCGATCGCACGCGGCAGCAGGTCGAAGATCGCGGCGGTCGTGCCCAGCACCTCACCGTCGGCCTCCACGAGCAGCGGGACGTCAGCGGTCACCTCGACACGGCTCGACTGGTACTCCTGGATCTGCGGGTGCGGCAGGTGCTCGCCGCGCCGCAACCGCGGGGTCAGCAGGAACACGTCCTTGGGGCTGCCGCGGAACAGTTGCACGTTGAAGCGACCGTCGTCGGGGAGCGCGCGCGGCGCGACCTTCATGTTCCCCCCGAAGAACTGGCAGTTGGCGACCACGACGTTGGAGTAGCGCGCGGCCACCTCGGTGTGGTCGAGCGTCACCCGGACGTCGCGCAGCTCGAAGCGGCGGATCGCCGCCACGATTCCGACGAGGTAGCGGCTGCGGCCGAGGAAGCGGGGCAGGCGGTTGGCCCGGTCGACCACGATGCCGCCGTAGCCGGCCTCGGCGATGTTCGCGAAGCACACCGCGCGCGGCTGGCCGCGGCGGTCGGTGAGCCGCACCCGTCCCACGTCGATCGGGTACAGCGCGTCACCGTCCAGGTGACGGGCCAGTCGCTCCGGCGACCGGTCGAGCCCGAACGTGCGGACGAAGTCGGACCCCGAGCCGGCCGCGACCGCGCCCAGCACGAGCCCCTCGGCACGCGGCCCCGTCGCGGGATCGACCAACCCGTTGAGCACCTCGTGGACCGTCCCGTCGCCGCCGACCGCGACCACGTAGCGCAGCCCGTCCTCCTCCACGGCCGCGCGCGCCAGCGCGGTGGCGTGGCCGCGGCCGCGTGTGATCGCCACGCTGTGCTCCAGGCCCCGCTCCGCCAGCGCCGCCCGCAGGCGCGGCAGCACCGCGCCACGTCCCCGGCCGGCCGCTGGGTTGGCCACGACGAGCATCGGACCGAACGGGCTGCTCACCCGACAACCCCCGCACATGCCACAGGTGGGCCCACGCCAGCTCCTCTCGGGTCGGTCCGGCGCAGCGCTGTCACGACGCGCCCTGTCCCGCCACCAGGTGGGAGGCGAGGAAGCCGAACAGGTCCTGAACGGGCAGGCCGCCGGCCTCCAGCCGCTGCCGCGCGCGGGCGCAGGCCGTGACGACCGGCGCACCGACCGCGGCCAGCTGGCCGGCCCGCCGCGCCGCGACCGCGGACGCCGTGGTCGGGTCCACCAGATCGAAGGCCATCCCGGCCCCGCTGCACACGGTCGTGCCACCGCTGCCCTCGGGCTCGGCCGGACCCGCCCCGGCCACGGCCAGCAGCCGGCGCGGCGCCGCCCACACGTGCTCGTCGCGGGCCAGCACACACGGGTCGTGGTAGGCGACGGTCGGGGCGCCACCCAGCGGCAGGCGTCCGCGCTCGGCCAGATCGGCCAGGTGAGCGACGAGCGCGTCCACGGGCCGATCCACGAGGGCGGCGCGCAGCGCGCTCAGGCAGTGGGGATCGGTCGCCAGCACGGGGCCGTCACCGTCCGCCAGCCGCGACTGCAGCGCGGACTGCCGCTCGTGCGCCGCCGCCGCAGCCCCGAGGTCGTGCAGGGTCGCGCCGCAGCAGCCCTGGGGGATCACCCAGTCGGCGCGGACACCCGCGGCGGCCAGCAAACGGTCGGCGGCGGCGAGGACGGCCGGCTCGTCGCGGCCGACCGTTTGCTGGCCGCCGCGGGTGTCCGCGCCGACTGGGTGATCCCCCAGGGCTGCTGCGGCGCGACCCTGCACGACCTCGGGGCTGCGGCGGCGGCGCACG
>DASZZX010000341.1:0-4806 GCA_036260415.1 Nitriliruptorales bacterium | reverse complement strand
GTGGGCGAGGACGGCGAGGTCAACGTGGTCGGTGACTCCGCCGGCGACGAGGCGGTCGGCATCGGTGACTGGGTGCTGATCCACGTCGGGTTCGCGATGTCGCGCATCGACGAGGCGGAGGCCAACGAGACGCTGCGCGCGCTGAAGGCGCTGGGTGAGGCGTACGAGCAGGAGATCGCCGACTTCAGCGCCGACGGACCGATCGACCCGCTCCTGGGGGCACTCGGTCCGGTGGGAGGGCCGCCGGGATGACCATGCCCCAGTCCGGGGCCGCGGCCGGCGCGTTGGGTCCGCTGGCCCGGGACCTGGCGGCAGCGTCGCTGGCCATGGCACGCCGCTTCTCGGCCGGGGCGACCATGTGGTGCTGCTCGCCCACCTGGCCGCATCACGCCCGTCACGTCGCGGTGGAGTTCGTCCACCCTGTCATCGTCGGCAAGCGGGCTCTGCCAGCCCTCATGGTCGCCGGGCCGGACGTGGTCGAGTCGCTGCGGGTCTCGGTCCGCCCCGGTGACATCGTCCTTGCGGTCGCCGGCGCCGAGGACCCGTCGGTGGCGGAGGCCATGCGTCGCGCCCACGCGTGGGGGGTCGAGACGATCTGGATCGGTGTGGGTCCGCGTCCGGGCGCCGGCGTCGCTCACCACGTGCTGTGGCTGCCGGAGTCGGAGGCGCTCGCACCCTACGACGGGCGCTTCATCCTGCTGTACCACCTGCTGTGGGAGCTGACCCACGTCTGCTTCGAGCACCCTGGCCTCCTGAAGGTCGACGACCCGGTGTGCGAGGGGGAGGTCTGCATCACCTGCTCCGACGAGGGACGCGTCGGTGAGGTGATCGCGGTCCGCGACGACGGCGACGCGCTCGTCCGGACCTCGGATGGGCGCGAGACCGTGGACACCACGCTCGTCGGGCCGGTCGGCCGCAACGACCTCGTACTGATCCACGCCGGGTCGGCGATCTCACGGCTGGCCCCGGAGGTCTCGCAGGCGGTGGGCCCGTGAGCGACGCGCAGCGTCGCGAGAGGAGCTGTCTCGTGTCACCCGAGACAGCTCCGGAGGTGGCCACGTGAGCTCGGCCGACTTCCTCTATCCGATGATCGAGGGCGACGAGACCGACGCCGCGTCCCTTCTAGCCGACCTCGAGCGCTCGGCGGATGCCAAGGCCACCACCAGCGCAGCGCTGACCGCTGCCACTCTCGACCAGGTGGATCGGCAGCTCGAGGAGGTCGCGGCCGAGATGGCGCGGCGGTTCGCAGCGGGCGGCCGGCTGTTCACCTGCGGGAACGGTGGGAGCGCGACCGACGCAGCCGGCGTCGCCGCGCTGTTCACCTACCCGCCCCACGGCGACCCGCTGCCGGCCCGCTCGCTGGTCAGCGACGAGTCCATCCTGACCGCGCTGTCCAACGACATCGGCTTCGAGGTGGTCTTCTCGCGCCAGCTGATCGCTCACGCCCGGGCCGGGGACATGGTCATGGGCTTCTCGACCAGCGGCAACTCGCCGAACGTCATCAAGGCGTTCGAGGAGGCCGCCCGCCGGGAGGTCCTCACCATCGGGCTGGCCGGCTACGAGGGCGGGGCGATGGCGGCCTGCGACGCGCTGGTCCACTGCATCGTGGTGCGCTCCGACAGCGTGCACCGCATCCAGGAGGCGCAGTCGGCGACCGCCTACCGTCTGTGGGAGCGGGTGCAGTCCAGGCTGCCCGCGGAGGTGATGGCCTGAGACGACCTCTGACACCCCATGCCGGAGGGAGCAGCCAGTGAAGTTCGTCGACGAGTTCCGGGACCCCGCTGCCGCGCGCACGCTGGTGCGTCGCATCGGTGAGCTGGCGGACGGCGACCGCCACTACAAGTTCATGGAGGTGTGCGGCGGGCATACGCACACCATCTACCGCCACGGGGTCGAGCAGCTGCTGCCCGCCAACGTGGAGCTGGTCCACGGCCCGGGCTGCCCGGTCTGCGTCATCCCGATGGGTCGGGTCGACGACGCGCTGCACGTGGCCGAGCAACCCGGCGTGGTCTTCACCTCGTTCGGTGACATGATGCGGGTGCCCGGTAGCAACGGGAATCTCCTGGAGGCCAAGGCCCGCGGCGCGGACGTGCGCATGGTGTACTCGCCGCTGGACGCGTTGAAGATCGCCCAGAAGGAGCCCGACCGTCACGTCGTCTTCTTCGCGGTCGGTTTCGAGACCACCGCCCCGTCCACCGCGGTGACGCTGCTGAAGGCCCGCGCTGCCGGTATCCACAACTTCTCGGTGTTCTGCAACCACGTGACGATCGTCCCGCCGATCCGCGCGATCCTCGAGTCGCCGGACCTGCGCCTCGACGGGTTCATCGGCCCCGGTCACGTCAGCACCGTGATCGGCAACCACCCGTACCGCTTCGTGCCGCGCGACTACAGCAAGCCGCTGGTGACCGCCGGCTTCGAGCCTCTGGACGTGCTGCAGGCCGTCGCCATGCTGCTCGCCCAGCTGCGCGAGGGCCGCTGCGAGATCGAGAACCAGTACACGCGCGTCGTGCGCGACGACGGCAACCCGCGTGCGCTGCAGATCCTCGCGGAGGTGTTCGCCCTGCGCCCCCACTTCGAGTGGCGCGGCCTCGGCTTCATCTCGCAGAGCGCGCTGCGGCTCAACGACGACTTCGCCGCCTGGGACGCCGAGCTGCGCTACGAGCTGCCGGGTGTGCGCGTCGCCGACCCGAAGTCGTGCCAGTGCGGCGAGGTGCTCAAGGGTGTGATCAGGCCGTGGGAGTGCAAGGTGTTCGGCACCTCCTGCACCCCCGAGACCCCGATCGGCACGTGCATGGTCTCCTCCGAGGGGGCCTGCGCTGCCTACTACAACTTCGGCCGCCTCAACCACGCCGCCCCGTTGGACGACGTCACCGCCCTGCCGGTCGCCTGATGGCCGACGTCCACGACCCGCGCGAGGCCGTGGTCCTCGGACGCATCGAACGCTGGCGCCGCAAGCGTCCGCGCCTGAAGGAGGACGCGGTCAATCTCGCCCACGGCGCGGGCGGGAAGGCGTCGGCCGCTCTCGTGGACGCGGTCTTCCTCGAAGCGTTCCGCAACGACGCGCTCGCGGAGCTGTCCGACGCGGCCGTGGTGGACCTGCCGTCGGGGGAGCGCCTGGCGATCACCACCGACTCGTTCGTCGTCAAGCCGTGGCGCTTCGCCGGGGGCTCCATCGGCCACCTCGCCGTGCATGGCACGGTCAACGACCTGGTGTCGGTCGGGGCGCAGCCGCGGTGGCTCACGGCCGGGTTCGTGCTCGAAGAGGGCTTCGCGATCGACGAGCTGCGGGCGGTGGTCGCCGACATGGCCGAGGCCGCCCGCAACGCTGGCGTGGCGATCGTGACCGGTGACACCAAGGTGGTCAACCGCGGGGCGGCCGACGGCCTGTACGTCAACACCGCCGGGGTGGGAGTTGTCCCCGAGGGTCGCCGGCTCGCCGCCGACCGCGTCCAGCCCGGTGACAAGGTGCTGGTCACCGGCACCATCGGCGACCACGGCATGGCGGTCATGCTGGCGCGCGGCGACCTTGCGCTCGACGCCGACATCGTGTCGGACACCGCCCCGCTGCACGACCTGGCGGAGTCCCTGCTGGCGGCGGCGCCGTCGACCCGGTGGTTGCGCGACCCGACCCGGGGCGGGCTCGGCACCGTGCTGAACGAGCTGGTCCGCCAGGCCGACGTGGCCGTGCTCCTGGCTGAGCGCGCCCTGCCGGTGGATCGCTCGGTGCTGGGTGCGTGCGACCTGCTGGGCATCGACCCGCTGTACGTGGCCAACGAGGGCAAGCTGGTCGCGGTCGTCCCCCCACAGGAGGCGCGCGCCGCCCTCGACGCGCTGCGCGCCCACGAACTGGGCAAGGAGGCGGCGGTCATCGGTGAGGTGCGCGCCGAGCCGCCCGGGGTCGTGCTGCTGCAGACCGCGTTCGGCGGCAGCCGGATCGTCGACATGCTGGTGGGGGATCCGCTGCCGCGCATCTGCTGATGGAACGCGAGCGCCGTCACATCCGGGTGACCGGCACGGTGCAGGGGGTCGGGTTCCGCCCGTTCGTCTACCGGACCGCCGTCGAGCTCGGCCTCGACGGGCACGTCGCCAACGACAGCCTCGGCGTGCTGATCGAGGCGGAAGGGACACGGGCGGCGCTGGACGAGCTGTGCCGGCGCCTGACCGACCAGCCGCCGCCGCTGGCGCGGGTCACGGCGGTCGACAGCGCCGGCCTGCCCTGCAACGGTGGCGAGCGGGGCTTCCGGATCGTCGTGAGTCGTGACGCCGGCAGCCCCGACGTGCCGGTCAGCGTCGACGTCGCCCCCTGCCCGGCGTGCCTGGCCGAGTTGCGCGACCCGGCCGACCGTCGCTACCGCTACCCCTTCATCAACTGCACCGACTGTGGGCCGCGCTACACCATCACCCGTCGCATCCCCTACGACCGCCCGCACACGACCATGGCGGGGTTCGTGATGTGCCCGCCGTGCCAGGCGGAGTACGACGACCCGGCCGATCGCCGATTCCACGCCCAGCCCAACGCCTGCCCCGGTTGCGGTCCCCGCACGGTCCTGTGCGACCCGTCGGGGACGCCGCAGGCGCGGGGCGACGCAGCCCTGCACGCCACCGTGGCGCGCCTCCTCGCCGGCGAGGTCCTGGCTGTCAAGGGGGTCGGCGGCTTCCACCTGGCGGTCGACGCGACCTCGGCCGGGGCGGTCGCCGAACTGCGACGGCGCAAGGCTCGCGACGACAAGCCGTTCGCGCTGCTCGTGTCTGACCTGGCTGCCGCCCGCAGACTGGTCGCGCTCCACCCGGACGCCGCGGCCGCGC
>DASZZX010000340.1:0-13599 GCA_036260415.1 Nitriliruptorales bacterium | reverse complement strand
CTGTGCGGCGGCGGCGGCCAGGGCGACGCGCTGGTGGTGGATGTCACCGACCACGACCCGTCCCGGTAGTGGCGCGCGACCGGGGCGTCGCCGAGCTCGTCGACGCGCTGGGACGTGGGGAGCGGCGCGCGGTGGCACGCTTGCTCACCCTGGTGGAGGACGGCGGCCGTGACACGTTGCGCGAGGTGGTCGCCCGCCTCCACCCGCGCACCGGTCAGGCCCGGATCATCGGCATCACGGGGTCGCCGGGCGTCGGCAAGTCGACCCTGACGGACGCGCTCGCGGCCGAGCTGCGCGCCCGCGACCGCACCGTCGGGGTGATCGCCATCGACCCGTCGTCGCCGTTCACAGGCGGGGCGCTGCTGGGCGACCGGGTGCGGATGCAGTCCCACCACGCCGACCCGGGGGTGTTCATCCGCTCGATGGCGGCGCGGGGTCACCTGGGCGGTATCGCGTTCGCCACCCCGCACGCGGTGCTCGTGCTCGACGCCGCCGGGTTCGACGACGTGATCGTCGAGACGGTAGGGGTCGGCCAGTCGGAGGTCGACGTCGCCTCCACCGCCGACACCACCGTGGTCTGTGTCGCGCCGGGGATGGGCGACGCCATCCAGGCCGCGAAGGCCGGGATCCTGGAGGTCGCCGACGTCTTCGCGATCAACAAGGCCGACCACGGCGGTGCCGGCAAGACCGAATCCGAGCTGCGCTCGATGCTCGAGATGGGTCACGAGCTGGTCGGCGACGACGACGAGGACGCCGGCTGGTGGCCACCGATCGTGCGCGCGGTCGCGGTCCGCCCCGAAGGCGTGGACGAGTTGGCGGACGCGCTGGACCGCCACCACCGTCACCTCGTGGAACACGGTGCGCTCGCGCGCCGCCGCCGCGAGCGCGCACGGCACGCGATCCGCGAGATCGCGACCACGGCGGTCCGCGCCCGCTTCGCCGACCTCGAGGCGGACGGGGACCGGCTGCTGGACACGCTCGCCGAGAAGGTCGGCAACCGCGACCTCGACCCCTACACGGCCGCAGACCAGCTGCTGGAGGCGGTCGGCGACCGACCCGTGCGGTCCTCCGACGCCGCCGGGCGGTGACGTCGCGCGACGCCACGACGGTCACCCACCGGTCGACCGGGGCAGCCGACTGCTCACACCGACCTTCCTGGTGGTGAGCGCCATCACGTTCGTCTACTTCGTGGCGGTGGGGGCGCTGCTGCCCACGCTCCCGCGCTACGTCGAGCGAGCCCTGGGCGGCAGCCGGTTCGAGGTAGGCGTCATCGTCGGGGCGTTCGGCATCAGCGCGCTGCTCCTGCGCCCGTGGGCGGGTCGCCTGGGGGACCGCCGTGGGCGCCGGCCGCTGGTCGTCGCCGGCGGTCTGGTGGTCGCCGCATCCGTCGCCGGGTACGCGCTGGCCTCCACGGTCGGGGGGCTGCTGGCGTTGCGGCTGGTCACCGGGGTCGGGGAGGCTCTGCTGTTCGTCGGCATCGCCACCGTCGTCAACGACCTGGCACCCGACGACCGGCGGGCGGAGGCGCTCAGCCTGTTCTCGCTGGCGCTCTTCGCAGGGCTGGCCGTCGGTCCGGTCGTGGGCGAGCGCCTGCTGGAGAGCGCGGACTTCCGCGCCGTGTGGGTGGCCGCCGGAGGCTGTGCGGCGGTGGCCGCCGCGCTGGGTGGCGCCATCGGCGACACCCGCGCTCCCGGCACCGCCGAGCAGCCCGCAGGACCCCTGGTGCACCCCCGGGCCGTCCACCCCGGGGCGATCGTGCTGACCGCACTGATCGGCCAGGCCGGGTTCGAAGCCTTCGCGGCGCTGTACGCGCTGGAGCTGGGCATGGCCCGCAGCCGGATCGTCTTCGTCGTCTACGCCGTCGTGCTGCTGATCGTCCGCAGCGCCGGCGCCCGCCTGCCCGACCGACTCGGTCACCGGCGTGCCGCCGGCTCCGCGCTGGCGCTGTCGGTCGCCGGGCTGGTGGTCCTCGCCGCCTGGCCGACCGTCGCGGGGTTGTACAGCGGGGCGGTGGTGCTCTCGCTCGGGCATGCGCTGGCCTTCCCCGCCGTCATGTCGATGGCGGTGGGCAGCGTGCCGGCCACCGAGCGCGGCTCGCTCGTCGGCACCTTCACCGCCTTCGTGGACCTCGCCTTCGCGCTGGGTGGCACTCTGCTGGGTGCGGTCGCAGCCGCCGCCGGCTACCGTGGGGCGTTCCTCACGGCCGCCGGCGTGGCGGCTCTGGGCTTCGTGCTCCTGGCGCGCTACCGGCCGGCGCCCGGCGAGGCCGTGGCGGCCGCCGCCGCCCCGCCGGAGCCGCTGGGGATCTGAGCACGTCGCGGCTTCCCGGTCCGACGCGGTCGGACCGGTCGATGCGACCGCACGGGCGGCGAGCGGGCCTACCGCAGCCGCTCGGCCTCCCGTTCGAGCAGCGCCAGCGTGGAACGCACGTCCGCCTCGGTCGTGCGTAGGTTGCCCACTGCCAGACGCAGCACGTAGCGGCCGTACAGCTCCGTGTGCGACAGGTAGGCGTGCCCGGTGGCGTTGACCGCCTCCAGCAGCGCCGCGTTGCGACGGTCGGCCTCCGCGACCGTGACCCCGTGGAACCTGGCCCGCAGGCATACCGTCGACAGGGGGGCCGGGGCGAGGCGCTCGAACTCCGGGTGGCGGTCGGCCCAGTCGGCCACGAGCTGGGCCAGCCGGATGTGCTCGCGGAGGCGCCTTACCACCCCGTCCACCCCGAAGGCGCGCAGCACCATCCACAGCTTCAAGGCGCGGAACCGCCGCCCGAGCTGCACGCCCCAGTCCATGTAGTTCTCCACGTCCTGCTCCGTGCTGCGCAGGTACTCGGGGACGAGCGCGAACGCGCGCTTGAGCGTGACGGGGTCGCGGACGAAGAAGGCGCTGCAGTCGATCGGTGTGAACAGCCACTTGTGCGGGTTGACGACGACCGAGTCAGCGTGCTCGGCCCCTTCCAGCACCCAGCGCAGCTCCGGGACGACCGCGGCGATGCCGCCGTAGGCCCCATCGACGTGCAACCAGACGCCACGCTCGTGGCATACCTGTGCGATCTGCGCCACCGGGTCCACGCTGGTGGTCGACGTGGTGCCGACCGTGGCGACCACTGCGAGCGGCGTCCACCTGCCGGCGTCCTCGTCGAGCGCCCGGACCAAGGAGGTGACGTCCATCCGGAACGACCGGTCGGTCGCCACCCTGCGGACCGCGCTCCGTCCCAAGCCGAGCGCGATCGCGGCCTTGTCGACCGACGAGTGCGCCTGCTCGGACGCGTACACGCGTGGACGGGCCCCTCCGTAGCCGTCCGGTCCCTCCTCGCGCACGGCGGGGAAGCGACGCTCCCGGGCCGCGGCGAGGGCGTGCAGGGTCGACATGGACGCGGTGTCGTTGATGGCGCCACGGAAGGTCGCGGGCAGGCCGAGCATCTGGCGTAGCCAGTCCAGCGTGACCTGCTCCAGCTCGGTGGCGGCCGGTGACGTGCGCCACAGCATGCCGTTGACGTTGAACGCGGCCGTCAAGAGCTCGCCCAGGATGCCGGGCCCCGACCCGGTGATGGCGAAGTAGGCGAAGAAGCGGGGGTGGTTCCAGTGTGTGGTCGCCGGCACGATCAGCCGGTCGATGTCGGCCAGGACCGCCTCCATGTCCTCGCCGACGGCCGGCGGTGACGCCGGCAGGGCGGCGCGCAACGCGCCAGGCGCGACCTGCGCCAGAACCGGCAGCATGTCCAGGCGGTCGAGGTAGTCGGCCACCCAGTCCACCGCGACGTGACCGTGACGGCGCAGCTCGGCGGTGGGCAGGTCCCCGAGCCGTTGGGCCGCGGTGTGGTCCATGAGCCCCGGACGCTAGCGGCGCCTGTGGCCGCGCAGGCGGTAGCCTCGCCTCGCCGAAGGGGGTTCCCATGGCGATCTGCGTCAACTGCGGCTTCGACAACGCCGACGACGCGCGCTACTGCGAGGAGTGCGGCGTCGAGCTCGGACGGTCCACCACCCCGGACGCGCACCCCGACGCGGTGATCGACGACCCGACCGTCGCCGGTTCCTCCTCCTGGACCGCGCGGGAGCAGCGTTCCGACCGCGACACCCCGGACCGTCGGTAGCCTGGCGTTGCGCGTCGACGCCCGCGAGGAGGCGGATGTCGGACTGGGAGCAGCGCTACCAGCGCTGGCGGAAGCGTTACCGACTGAGCCCTGAGCGTGACGTGCCGTTCGAGACCGTCTCGGGGGTCCCGCTCGAGCCGCTGTACGGCCCCCACAACGTCGCGCTGGATCCCGACGCGATCGGGTTCCCGGGCCTCTTCCCGTACACGCGGGGCGTGTACCCGTCGATGTACCGCGGACGGATGTGGACGATCCGCCAGTTCGCAGGCTTCGCGGACGCCCGGCGGACCAACCGACGGTTCCACGACCTGGTGGCGGCCGGCCAGCACGGTCTCAGCGTGGCGTTCGACATGCCGACGCTGATGGGCCTCGACTCCGACGATCCCAGGTCGCTCGGAGAGGTTGGTCACTGTGGGGTGGCGATCGACACCGTGCACGACATGGAGGTGCTGTTCGAGGGGCTGCCGCTCGGCGAGTTGACGACCTCCATGACGATCAACGCACCGGCCGTCACGCTCTTCTGCATGTACGCGGTGGTGGCCGAGCGGCAAGGCTGGACGCTGGCCGACCTCGACGGGACGCTGCAGACCGACATCCTCAAGGAGTACATCGCTCAGAAGGAGTGGCTGTTCCCTCCGCGGGCGCACCTGCGCCTGATCGGTGACCTCATCGAGTTCTGCACCGAGCACGTCCCCGGCTACCACCCGGTGTCGATCTCTGGGTACCACATCCGTGAGGCCGGTTCGACGGCGGTGCAGGAGTTGGCGTTCACTCTGGCCGACGGCTTCGCCTACGTGGAGCTGGGCAAGGCCCGCGGGCTCGACGTGGACGCGTTCGTGCCGCGCTTCAGCTTCTTCTTCGACGCGCACATCGACTTCTTCGAGGAGATCGCCAAGTTCCGTGCGGCGCGCCGGATCTGGGCACGCTGGATGAAGGAGCGCTACGGCGCTACCAGCGAGCGTGCGCTGCTGATGCGGTTCCACACCCAGACCGCCGGCGTGTCTCTGACCGCGCAGCAGCCCGCCAATAACGTGGTGCGGACCGCGATCGAGGCGCTGGCGGCGGTGCTGGGCGGCACCCAGTCCCTGCACACCAACGCGCTGGACGAGGTACTGGCGCTCCCATCCGATCACGCGGCGAAGGTGGCGCTGCGCACCCAGCAGATCATCGCCGAGGAGACCGGCGTGGCCGGCGTGATCGATCCGCTGGGCGGGGCGTGGTTCGTGGAAGCTCTGACCGACGAGGTGGAGCGACGCGCGGAGGAGTACTTCCGACGCATCGAGGCGATGTCCCCCGACGGCACCATCCTCGAGGGCGTGCTGCGCGGCATCGGCGACGGCTGGTTCGTGTCCGAGATCGCTGACGCCGCGTTCGCGTTCCAGCGCAAGCTCGAGAAGGGCGACGTCAAGGTGGTGGGGGTCAACGCCCACCGTGACCCGCCCGGCTCCGAGGACCGCTTGGAGATCCTGCGCATCTCCCACGAGGTCGAGGTCGGCCAGCGTCAGCGGCTGGAGGAGGCGCGCGCGCGAAGGGACGCGGCGCAGGCGGCACGGGCCCTCGACACGCTGCAGCGCGCGGCGCGCACGGACGACAACCTGGTCCCGCTGATCATGGAGGCGGTGCGAGCCGACGCCACGGTGGGCGAGATCTCCGCGACGCTGCAGGAGGTCTGGGGGACCTACAACGAGCCGGCGCGCCTGTAGCCCGCGACGTCGGCCCGGCGCGCCTGTCGCCGCGACATCGGCTCGGGTTCGGACAGCGAGGAGGTCACGGTGAGCGACGCAGCCCAGCCACCCGGCAGCCCATCCGGCATCCGTCTGGAGGAGTTCCGCCACCGGCTGCGCACCCACCCGCGGGTCGCGACGCCTCACCTGGAGGTCATCGACCTGGGCGACCGGATCGTGATCGCCGGAGCCGTGCCCGACGTGGAGCGGCGCCGCGCCGTCGACGAGGTGGCCGCGCAGCTGGTCCCGGGCCGAGAGATCGACAACCGTGTCCAGGTCGGCGAGCCGCCGCAGCCACCCGACGACAGGCTCGAGACCGAGCTGTGAGCTCCCGACCAGCGTCACTGCTCGGGGATGCTGGCGTCGTACTCGTCGTCACCGACGACGGAACCCCACCTGGTGTCGCCCGTCGCCGTGATGGCCAGGTGCACCAGCACGTCGTCCGGCGCCGCGCCGTGCCAGTGACCCTCGCCGGGTTCGATGTGCACCCAGTCACCTGGTCGCACCAGCCGCGCTTTGTGGTCGCCCTCGCGCTGCACCAGCCCGCGACCCACCAGCACGACGATGGCCTGCTCGCCGGTGTGGGTGTGCCATCTGGACCTGCCCCGCGGCGCGTACGCGAACCGATGTCCGCGTAGCCCGTCCTCGCGGATCCGGTCCAGGATCTCCGCCTGCCACACGCCGCCGGTGAACTTCTCCGGGTCGGTGGGCGTCGCGGCGATATCGCTCTCGCGTTGGAACTTCATGGGGTCCCCCTGTCGGCGTACAGGTCGTGCTGCTCACCTTGCTCGGCGATCATCCCGTCATCGGTCCGCCACGCTGGCACCGAACGACCCGCCGCGGCCAACCAGCTGGTGCGCGCCGCGCGCCGCCAGAGCAGCATCGGTCGCCGACCGCATCCGTGTCGAGGGTCGCGGTGATCGGCCACGCGCAAGCTGAGGCACCGTGACTCGCGTGCGGCGGCACGGTCGCCGTTGGGTGCCAGGTACCCTCCGCCGCGATGCCGGTGGAGTGGTGCGAGGAGGAGGCCACCTCATCGACGGTGACGCCGACCAGCTGGTCGACAGCGGCGTGGACCACTTCCGGGGATCCGGTGCCGGTCACGGTTCCTCGGACAGCTCCGTGGCCCACCTCGGCGTCGCCCGCCGCGAGCTGGGCATCGACCACCACCACCTGTGGACCTCCGCCGATCTGTTCGGTTGCCTCACACGCGTCGGCCGGGAGCTGGTCCACCTCGGCGAGCACCTCCGACCCTACCCGGACGCCTTGCTTGACCTGCCCTCCGACCAGCTGCGCCGCATCCCACAGGCCTTCTCGGCGCCGGCCCGGCGCCCACCGGGCTGATGCCGGTCCTCGTCACCGCCGCCGGCACCACGCTCGGACGCGAGATCGTGCGCCTGATCGGTGCCGGCGGTGGGGAGGTGCGCGCCTACTGTGGCCCGGGTGCCCCGCTCGCTCTCCTGCGTCAGGCCGGCGCGATCTGCGCCACCGGCTCGCTGCTCGACGAGGGCCACCTCGAGACCGCGATGGAGCAGGCGCACACCGTGGTCCACCTCGCTGTCCGGCTGGACGTCGACGATCCCCGGCAGCTGGTCGAGGAGACCGCCACGGTGGTGACCGCAGCGATCGGGGCGCGCGTGCGCCGCGTGATCGCCCTGTCGCTGCCCTGGGCGCGAGCACGGCCCGACCCCGTCCGTGCGGCAGCGGCCGAGGCCGAGGACCTCGTGGCGAGCGTCATCTGCCCCTCCACCGTGGTGCGCACGTCGCTGGTGGACACCGCCGAGCTGCGCGCCGCCCTGGAGCGCGTGCCGCTCGACCGCGCCACGCTCGAGCGGCCGGTGGCGCCGGTCCTCCCTGGTGACGTCGCTCGCGTCGTCGCGTGGCTGGATGCCGAACGCGACCGTGGCCAGGAGCGGCACGCGACGCTGGCGGCCGACGGCCCGCGCACGCTGCCGCTGGGCGACTACCTCGGGCGGGTCGGGGTCAGCCCGCCGTCGCTGGTGGGGAGGATGGCGGATCGGGTCCGCTCCGACAGGGTGAGCTCGACGCTGCGGGCCGCACTCGGGGGGCCGTGGACCTCGGGTCCCGAGGTGCCCGACGCCTGGGATCGCACCGGTGTCAGCCCGCGTCCGCCGTGGGAGCAGGCCACACGGTGACCGGATGGTCCATCAGAGCGGCCGGCGGACCACCACGTGACGTCCCAGCGCCGTGACGACCTCGAACCCGGCCCGTTCGTACATCTCCGGGGGCCCGCGGTAGGCGTCCTCCGGGGAGGCGTCGGGCGTGGGGTACGCCTCCACCGCGTGGAACCCCTGGTGCCGGAACGCCTCCACCGCCGTGTCCACCAACCGGGTGGCCACGCCCCGTCGGCGCCACTCGGGCGCCACGGTGAGGCAGGCGATCACCGCGACACGCCGGCCAGGGCCGGGGCTGGGTGCGGGCACCTTGAGGTGGGGCAGCTCGATGCGGGAAGTGGCGTGGCACCACCCGACGGGGCGGCCGTCGGCGAAGGCCAGCCACCCGCGCACGAGGCCGTGCTCCACCAACCGGGACATGGCCTCCCGGTTGCCGTCGCGGTCGGCGGGGTCGAAGGTTTCGGCGGGGCCGGCGAAGCGGTCGAAGTGGCAGTAGCAGTGCTCCCAGCGGTGACCCGGCGGGTGGGCCTCCTCGTCGAAGAAGCGCAGGAACGCGCCGGTGAGCTCGGGCATGAGCGGTCGCACCTCGAGGTCCCCTGCGCTCGCCCGCGGATCCTGCTCGACGTCCGCGCGGGTCGCTGGCGGGGGCTGTGCGAGGTCCGCGCCGGTCGCTGGCGGGGGCTGTGCGAGGTCCGCGCCGGTTGCTGGCGGGGGCTGTTCGAGGTCCGCGCGGGTCGCCGGCGGGGGCTGTTCGAGGTCCGCGCCGGTCGCCGGCGGTTGCTGCTCGCCGTCGACCACCTGCCGCCGCAGAAGCAGGACGGTGACGACCGCGAGCAGCGCCCCGAACGCGCGCGACAGCAGGTCAGCCGGGAGGTTCAGCGCGAGCTGCGCACCAGCGAGCGCCCCGACCAAGCCGCCCAACCCCAGCCGCAGTCCGACCCCCCACTCCGTGTAGCCACGCCGGGCGTGGGTGAGAGCCCCCATCCCCGCGGTGGGGACGATGATCGCCAGCGAAGTCCCCTCGGCGGGGTGCTGGCCGTACCCGAAGAGGATCACCAGCGACGGCACGATGATCGCACCGCCGCCGATGCCCAGCAGCGCGGAGGCGGCGCCGGTCACCAGCCCGAGGACGAGGTGCGGGACTGCAGAGGTGGTCGTCAGGTCGGGGATCCCGGTGCCGCCGGCCGTTCCGCCGTCACCGAGCACCAGCAGCCGGACGGTCATCACGGCGAGCAGGGCAGCGAAGATCCAGCGCAGGCGCCCCGCGGAGACACGTGGCAGCAGCCACGCCCCCAGCTGCACCCCCACCAACGCGCCCGCCGCCACCACGGCCGCGGCACACCAGGCCACCGCCCCGTCCACAGCGAAGCGCGCGGCACCGCCCACCGCCGGGACGACGATGGCCACCAGCGAGCTGGCGTGAGCGACGTGCTGGGAACGATGCAGGAGCAGGACGAGCACCGGCACGAGCAGGATCCCCCCGCCGATGCCGAACAGCCCGGCGAGCAGGCCGGCCGCGAGGCCGCCGGCGAGCGGCAGCACCCACCCGCGGGTCCGGCCGTCCATATCGGCCTGCAACCCTCGGCCTCTCCCGGCGGCGACTAGACTCCCGGCGTCGCCGCAGAGGGTAGGCCGCTCGAGGAACGTCAGCGACACCGGCCCGGCCCCTCGGTCGCTGGAGCGGCGGAGACTCTGGCGGGTCGGCAGCCGCGAGATCGGATCGTCAGTGGCGCAGTTCATCACGCTCGAGGTCGATGGCGACGCACGCGTCGCCACGATCCGGCTGAACCGCCCACCCATGAACGCGCTGAGCCGGCAGGTGTGGCTGGAGATCGCCGCAGCGGCCGGCGAGGCCTCCGAGCGTGACGATGTCGGTGCGGTGGTCGTGTGGGGAGGTCCCCAGGTCTTCGCCGCCGGAGCGGACGTCAAGGAGTTCCCCCACTGGGACTACCGCAGCACGCGTGAGGCCGGTCAACTCCTCCACGCCAGCCTCGCCACCCTCGAGAGGCTGCCCAAGGTCACGATCGCCGCGGTGCACGGGTACGCCCTCGGCGGCGGCTGCGAGCTGGCCATGGCGTGCGACTTCCGCTACGCGGCGGACAGCGCCAGGTTCGGGCAGCCCGAGATCAACCTCGGGCTCATCCCCGGCGCCGGCGGCACCCAGAGGCTTCCCCGCCTCGTGGGCCTGTCGCGCGCGAAGGACCTGATCTACACCGGCCGGATGATCAGCGCGCAGGAGGCGCACGCCTGGGGTCTCGTCGACCGCCTGTACCCGGCCGACGACCTGTACGACGAGGCGACCACGGCCGCGGCGCGTTTCGCCGCCGGTCCGTACGCCTTGCGGCTGGCGAAGCAGGCGCTGCAGGACGGAAGCGAGATGGCGCTCGACCAGGCACTGCGGCTCGAACGCTCGCTGTTCGCCGAGTGCTTCGCAACCGAGGACGCCCGCACCGGCATCGAGAGCTTCATCCGACAGGGGCCGGGCGAAGCCGAGTTCACCGGGCGATAGGCGCACCATGGGCACCGCCGACCTCTCCATCAAGGAGAAGCAGTGCGCCTACCACGACTGGGAGGCACGTCGCTACGACGCCAAGTTCTCCATCTCGTACGACGAGCGCTGCATCACGTACGCACGTGAGCGCTTCCTGAAAGCCATCCCTGACGGTGGGCGTTTCGAACGCGTGCTGGAGGTCGGCACCGGCACGGGTTTCTTCGTGGTCAACCTCTGGCAGGCGGGCCTGCTCGGCGAGGACGTGCACGTCATCGACATCTCCGCGGGCATGCTGGAGGTCTGTCAGCGCAACGCCAGGGAGCACGGCCTCGAACTGCACGCCCGCCAGGCCGACGCCGAGGCCCTGCCGTACGAGGACGGCCGTTTCGACCTTGTCATCGGGCACGCCGTGCTGCACCACCTGCCGGACCCCGCCACCGCGTTGCGGGAGATGTACCGTGTCCTCGCTCCCGGCGGGCGTCTGGTCATCGCGGGGGAGCCCAGCCGGTGGGGCGACCGCATCCTGCGGCGCATCAAGCGCGGCACCTACCTCGGCTTCATGGGGTTGACGGCCCTACCGCCGCTGCGGTCGCTGCGCCAGGGGCCCGATCCCTGGGAGAGGGACCCCGATCCGGAGGCGAACGGCGACGTCGAGCTCGCCGCGCTCGAATGGGAGGTGGACCTGCACACGTTCGCCCCCGCGGATGTAGAAGCGATGGCTCGCGACGCCGGGTTCGTGGACGTGCGCGCGGTCACCGAGGACCTCACCGCCAGCTGGTTGGGTTGGGCCGTGCGCACGGTCGAAGGCTCTTCGCGCCCCGGTGCGCTGGGCTCGCGGTGGGCCCGGTTCGCCTACCGCAGCTACCTGCGCCTGCAGAGGCTCGACAGCGCGGTGCTGGCCCGCGTCGTGCCCCGCGGCCTGTTCTACAACGTGATCCTCCACGCCCGCAGACCCGCGTGAAGGGGGAGGGGTGAGCACGGTGGGCGACCGCGACGTCGTCCCGTCGACGAGCGAGCAAGCCGACCGCCATCTCGTCGACGAGGCCCTCCGCCACCACGTGGACCAAGCGATCGCCGCCGCCGTCGCCCGAGAGGGTCACCGGCGGGCCGCCCAGCTCCAACACGACCTGGCCGCCGAGGCCGGGCTCTCCGCCCACCTGCGGCTGCGGCCGCCGCCGCGCCTGTCCTACCCCAGATGGGGCTGGCGGCAGGCGATCCGCTTCGCGGTGCGCGAGCGCATGTACACCGCCCAGTACCGCACGCTGTTCCGTCGCTACCTCTGGCAGCGGCTGCGGCACCCGCAGGTCGAGCTGCAGGGCATCGTGTTCACCGGCAAGAGGGTCGAGCTGCACGCGCGGCCAGGCCACGGTCGGCTGGTGCTCGGCCCGTGGTGCTGGATCGGCGATGACAACAAACTTCGCGCGCACGAGGGGCAGCTGACCCTCGGCGAGAAGGTCGTGATGGGCCGGGACAACGTGGTCAACGCCTACCTGGACGTCGAGATCGGCGGGGCCACGATCGTCGCCGACTGGGTGTACGTGGTCGACTTCGACCACCGGTTCGACCGTCTCGACCTGCCGATCAAGGACCAGGGCATCGTCAAGTCCCCGGTGCGGATCGGGCGTGACGTCTGGATCGGAGAGAAGGCGTCGGTGCTGCGCGGCGTGGACGTCGGCGACGGTGCGGTCATCGCCAGCCACTGCCTGGTGAACCGGGACGTCCCCCCGTTCTCGGTCGTGGCCGGTGTCCCGGCTCGCGTGGTGCGGTCGCGGCTGCCGGCCGGGATGGAACCGGACGAGGCACTGGCGCTGCTGCGCGCCGGTCAGCCCATACCGGGGGACCCCCTCGACCACCCCGGCCCGTGAGCGACGCGCAGCGTCGTGAGGGAGCTGTCTCGGCGACAGCTCCGGAGGTGGGCCCGTGAGCGACGCACAGCGTCGCGACAGGAGCTGTCTCGGATCACCCACCACAGCTCCGGAGGCCGGCATGAGACACGCTCCGGAGGAGCGACGCGACAGTCGCTGTCCTGGGTCATCCACGCAGCGACGGAGGTGGCCGCGAGCGGCGCTCCGGAGAAGAGGCGATGCAGGCGGAGCCGCCGGTCGCCGGGGGGCGCGAGGGAGATGGTGACGTGAACGGCGGCGGCTGGCGTGAGCGCTTGTTCGGTGGTGCCGGACGGCTCGGCTGGTGGACGCTGCCGCTGTTCGTCGCGGTCGGTCTGCTGGGCGCCGTGCTGGCGGGGGCGCTGGCCGCCGTGTACTACGCGCAGAGGGTGACGGCGCTCGAGCAGGAGACGGCGGAGGCGCGTCGCGAGCTCACCGGGGCGGTCGAACGCGTCAGCGAGGTGGCGGCGGAGGCGCGCGCCGCGATCGAGAGCGAGGTCGCCGCGGTGCGCGACGAGCTGGCGGTGCGGCTGCCGATCGACGACCCGGTGCAGTTCGGGGTCGTCACGGTCCGCGCCGAGGTGGTCGAGCGGCCGCCGGCGCCGCCCGTCCCCCAGGCCGGACCCACCGGGCAGCCCCCCCCGCCACCGCCACCTCCTCGCACCGTGGTGCGCACAGGTTCCGGCTTCGCGGTGGTGGTGAGCGAAGGGGACGCCTTCTTCGTGACCTCGTTCGCGGTGGTGGCCGACCCCGAGCGTCCACAGGTCGCCGTGGAGCGCGCCCAGGTCATGCTCGGTGGCAACCGGCTGACGGCGAGCGTGCACGCCTGGGACCCCTCCCGCGACGTCGCGCTCCTGCGGGTGGACGGTCTCGGGAACGTCGCGATCCCGGCGTGGCGGTCACCTGACGATCCGCTCGTCAGCGGTGACCGATTGTTCGCGGTCGGGTTGACCCCCGGCGGGACCCTCGCCCAGGTGACGGCGACGGTCGCGGCCGTGGACTCGACCGCGGTCGTCATCGACGCCGCGCTGCCCGACGTCGTGCGCGGCGGACCACTGGTGGATGCCGAGGGGCGCGTGGTGGGGGTGGCGTCCACGGCGTACCGCCCCTACGGGGAGGCCAGTGCCGCCCCCCCGGGCGTGCCGGTCCGCCTGCTGTGCGACCGCCTCATCCGCTGCGGAGCCGGCGACGTCCCCGCCTGAGCCGGTCGCGCCCGCCGGATACCGGCCGGATCCTCAGCGACATCCGGACCTGAACAGCGGTGGCAGGCACGGCC
>DASZZX010000339.1:0-10083 GCA_036260415.1 Nitriliruptorales bacterium | reverse complement strand
GGAGCCCCGCTCACGGGGCCACCTCCGTCGCACTCCAAGGGGACCGACGACAGCGACTCAAGCGTCGCTCCTTCGGAGCCCCGCTCACGGGGCCACCTCCGTCGCACTCCAAGGGGACCGACGACAGCGACTCTCGCGTCGCTCCTTCGAAGCCCCGCTCACGGCGCGGCCTCGATCTCGTCCTGCGGGCGGATGTCCGGCAGGTCCTCCGCGAAATGGCAGCGCGTGAGGTGGCCGTCGGCGATGGCGCGCAGCTGCGGCTCCTCATCGCGGCAGCGCTGCTGGGCGTACGGGCAACGCGGCCGGAACATGCAGCCCGCGGGTGGTGCGATCATGCTCGGTGGCGAGCCCGGGATCGGTTCGAGACGGAGCTTCGACCGGGCCTCGAACCGGGGGATGGACTTCATCAGGCCCCGGGTGTAGGGGTTCCTGCTCCCGTAGTAGATCTCGTCGGTGACCGACGACTCGAAGATCACGCCGCCGTACATGACCTGGACCCGGTCGGCGACCCCCGCCACCAGCCCGAGATCGTGGGTGATGAGCAGGATCGCGGCGCCGGTCGCCTCCTGCGCGGTCTCCAGCACCCTGATGACCTGCGCCTGGATCGTGACGTCGAGGGCGGTGGTGGGTTCGTCGGCGATCAGCAGCTTCGGGCTGTTGGCGATGGCCATGGCGATCAACGCACGCTGGCGCATCCCGCCGGAGAACTCGTGCGGGAAGTTGTCCACCCGCTGTCGGGGCGACGGGATGCCGACCAGGGCCAGCAGCTCGATCGCGCGCTCGCGGGCTCCGGCCTTGCTGACGTCCGGGTTGTGCACCCTGATCGCCTCGACGATCTGGTTGCCGACCGTGAAGACCGGGTTCAGGGCCGTCATCGGGTCTTGGAAGATCATGGCGATGTCACGGCCGCGGAGACGTCGGATGTCTCGCTCCCTGGCCTGCAGGATCTGACGGCCGTCGAAGGTCACGGAACCGGTGACGCGGGCTGTGTCGGGCAGGAGCCGCATGATCGTGAGCGCGGTCACCGACTTCCCGGAGCCGGACTCCCCGACGATCGCGAGGGTCTCGCCCGGGTAGACGTCGAACGACACGCCGTTGACGGCCCTGACCAGGCCATCCTCCGTCGGGAAGTGCGTCCGCAGGTCGCGGACGGACAGGAGCGGCTGGGCGGCCACTACCCGCGAACCCGCCGGCTGGTCGGGTCGAGCGCGTCGCGCAGACCGTCGCCGAGGAAGTTGATGCACAGGGCGATCAGCAGCACGAACCCACCGGGCAGCAGCACCCGCGAGGGCTGCGAGTCGATGGCCCCCTTCGCCTCCTCCACCAGGTTGCCCAGCGTGGGCGTCGGAGGCTGCACGCCGAGCCCCAGGAACGACAGCGTGCTCTCCAGGATGATCGCGATGCCGACGAGCAGCGTGGTGTTCACGATGATCGGCCCGAACGTGTTCGGGACGATGTGGCGGAACATGATCCTGGCGGCGCCGGCGCCCGAGGCCTTGGCAGCGAGCACGAACTCCTGCTCCTTGTACTGCAGGAAGAGCCCCCGCACCACGCGGGCGATCTGGGGCCACAGCAGGAAGGCGAGCAGGACCGTCACGGTGTTGGGGCTGGCGCCCCATCGGATGCCGACCACCAGCAGCACCACGATCACCGGCACGATCAGGAAGAGGTTGGTGAGCTGGCTCAGTAACGTGTCCACCAGGCCACCGAAGTAGCCGCTGACCGCGCCGATCACCGTGCCGATGGCAGTGGTGAGCAGCGCCACGGTGATGGCGATGCGCAACGAGAAGCGCCCCCCGTGGAAGGTGCGGACCATGAGGTCGCGCCCGATCGGGTCGGTCCCGAACGGGTGCGACAGCGACGGCCCCTGCTTGATGTCGATCGTGATCTCGGTGAACTCGTAGGGGGAGAGCTTCGGCCCCACCCAGAAGGCGACCGCCATCACGACCAGCATCAGGGCCGCAACGACCGCCACCCGGTGACGCCGGAAACGGTCCCACGCCTGCCGGCCGAAGCTGCGCGAGTGGACGACGATGCCCTCGACCTCGTCCACGAAGGCGTCCCGCGGGGCGACCTCGGGGGTGACGCTCCGCTCGTGCTGGTGCCCCAGCTCGGGGCCCGCCAGGTCAGTCATAACGGATCCTCGGGTCGAGGAAGCCGTAGAGCACGTCCGCCACCAGGTTGAACACGATCGTGAGCGTCGCGACGAACAGCACGATCGCCATGGTCAGGTCGAGATCGTGCTCGGAGATGCCCCGGAGCAGCGCCGGTCCCAACCCGGGCCAGGAGAACACCGTCTCGGTCACCACGGAACCGCCGAGCAGCGAGGCGAAGTCGAGCGCCCAGATCGTGACCAGCGGGATCAGCGCGTTGCGCAGCGCGTGCTTGAAGACCACGCGGCGGCGGCTCAGCCCCTTGGCCTTGGCGGTGCGGATGTAGTCGGAGTGGATGACCTCGAGCATCGATGCCCGCTGGAAGCGGCTCTCCGACGCGGTCAGCACGAACACCAATGTCATGACCGGCAGGGTGGCGCTGCGCAGGTACTCGGTGAACGACCCGCTGCGCATGCCGGCGACGTAGAAGGGTTTGACGTCCACCCAGTCGCGCAGCCAGACCCCGAAGACGACCTGGAGCAGCAGCGCGAAGAAGAAGACCGGCATCGAGATGCCCAGGAACGACAGGCCCGTGATGGTGTAGTCGCTGAGGGAGTACTGACGGACCGCCGAGTAGACCCCGAGTGAGATCGCCAACGTCGCGATGATCAGGAACGCCGGGACCGCGAGCTTGGCGGTGTTCACCGCCCGGTCGATCAGGATGGGCAGCACATCGCCCGTCCCGGCGCCGAGCGAGGTGCTGGTGCCCAGGTCGCCCGTGACCGCGCCGGTCACCCAGCCCACGTAGCGCACCGGGATGGGGCGGTCGAGCTCGTACAGCTCGATGATGCGCTGGAAGGCGGCCGGGTCGCAGGTGGTGCAGGTGGCGAGCCGCGCGAGCGGGTTGCCGGTGATCGATACCAGGACGTAGATGAGGAAGGTGGCGACCAGCAGCAGCGGGATGGTGGTGACCAGGCGCCGGGTCACGAACGCGAACACCGGCCCTCCCGTCGCCCGATGTGCACGGCGAGTCTAGCGACGGCCTCGTCCCGGCAGGGTGGTCTCCGACAGCCGGCAGGGGGTCCTTGCGGGCCCCCTGCCGTGCCGAGCGTACGCCTCGGTCAGCGCGCGGGCGCGTAGTCCACCACGTTGGCCAACGGCCCGGCCGCGTCGGCGTCGGGCGACACCGCCGCCCTCGCCAGCGACTCGTTGCTGTACGCGTAGAAGCTCGGCTTCTGCGTGATCGGGAGCATGAACAGTCCCTCGTCGCCGTGCTCGAGGGTGGTCACGAACGTGTCCAGCTCGTTGTAGCAGTCAGCTCGCTGGTCGTCCTCGACGGTCGTGTCGCACTCGGTGGCCTTGGTGTCGAACTCGTCGTTGTTGAACCCGTACGCGTTGTTCCCGGAGCCCGAGCGGTACGAGGCCGACTGCGAGCCCGGCCACGGACCGCCGACCCAGGCGAACTGTGTGATGTCCCAGATGTCGCAGTTGCCCTCGGCGCCGTCGCTGTTGGAGCAGGCAACGGATTCCTCGTTGAACACGCGCTCGGTGAAGTAGTCGCCACCGGGAACGTTGTCGATCTGGATCTCGATCCCCGCGGCCTTCATCTGCTGCTGGATGATCTGCTGCTGCAGCTCGCGCAGCTGGTTGCCGCCGGTCGTGCCCACGCGCAGGCTCAGCCTGCCGTCCCGGGGGTGGGTGTAGACCCCGTCGGAGCCGGCGGTGTATCCGGCCTCCTCCAGCTTCTGCTTGGCCTGGTCCACCTTCGGACCGGCGTACTCGGTCTGGTGGTCCTCGTAGTCGGGCTGGTTGCTCATCCAGTACGTGTTGCCCAGGCCTTCCGACGGTAGGAGGTCACCGAACAGCGGCGTGTACAGGGTCTCGACGATCTGGCCCTTGTCGAGGGCGTAGGCGAGCGCCTCGCGCACCTCCGGCTTCTTGAGGTGCGGGTCCTCCAGGTTCAGTCCCCAGTGCTCGAAGGAGGGGCCGGCGAGCGACGCGACCGTGAAGCGTTCGTCGGTGGCGATCTCCTCGCCGAACGCGACCTGCGGCTGTGTGAACACCATGTCGGCCTCGCCGGCCTTCAGGGCATTGACCTGCGCGTCGGTGTCGGCCACCCAGTTGATCTGCACGCCGGTCACGCACGCCAGGCCGTCGTTCTTGACGTCGGGGCTGACCGAGCCGTGGTAGCCGTCGTTGCGGCGAAGGTGCATGGACACCCCTTCCTGGCGCCCGTCGTAGACCATCGGCCCCGAGGCGGGCAGGAACTTGCCGCCGAGCTCCATGTTGAGGAACGCCTCGTTGGCGGCGGCCGCGTCGGTGATGACGTGCGTGGGGAAGATTCCGTCGGCGAAGAGGTCCTTGAAGCCGGCGAAGAACTCCGAGAACGTGATGATGAAGTTGGTGTCGGATCTGACGTTGAAGTCGGTGATCTTGTCGTACCCGGTGCGGTCACCGAACAGGTAGACGCCGCCCTCGCCGGTGGCGACGTCGTAGCCCTCCATGATGATCTCCCAGGTGCGCTTGACGTTGTCGGCGGTCAGCGGTTCCCCGTCGGACCAGGTGAGCCCGTCGCGCAGCCTGAAGTTGATCGTCACCGTGCCGTTGTTGTTCGGGGTGACCCTGGCCTCCTCGGCCAGCAGCTCCGGGTAGTACAGCGTGCCGGAGGTGATGCCGTACAGGCCTTCCAGCATGCTCTGGCGGACCCAGGAGGTGATCGTCAGGTTGTTGTTGGGGTCGTCGAGGTGCATGTCCGGCGGTTCCTGCTCGTGCGCCCAGATCAGGTCGCGCTCCACACCCGTGCAGTACTCCCCGTCTGCCTGCCCGGGGCTGCCGGCGGGCGCCGGCTGGTCGTCGGCGGTGCCGCAGGCGGCGAGGAGCAGCCCGGCGGTGGCGGCGCCGGACCACCGCCGCAGCCAGCGCTTGCGCAGTCCAACCACGTGCTCGGCCTTTCCTCCGGTTGGCGTGCCCACGTCCCAGGGCCGGTCGACAGCCGGCCGGGGCGCGAAGGCCAACCTTATCCCCGTGCCGCCCGGCGACGCTACGACCGGTGTCGTATCGCCCGATCCAGGTGCCCGCACGCCGCGGGCGAGCCCAGGTGGCCGCTCAGCGAGCGGCCGCGTGCCCGTCCTTGCCGGGTCCGAGGCGGCCAGGTGACCAGCGGCGAGCCGTACCGCGATCTGCGCCCCGCCGACCTCCGACGACCAGCGCGGCACCACGCGCACCCGGTGGCCGCGTCGGCGCAGGTCCGCGACGGCCTGCTCCGACGTGCCCTCCTCCACCGCGAGCTGTCGCCCCGCCCCCACCCGCCACCGCGGCGCATCGACCGCCGCCTGCGGGTTCTGGCCGTGGTCGATCATCCGCAGGAGCAGCTGCACGTGCCCCTGCGGCTGCGTCGGACCTCCCATCACCCCAACGGCCGCCAGCGGCTGACTCCCCACGGTCACGAAGCCCGCCATGATGGTGTGGAACGGGCGCCTGCCCGGCGCGATGACGTTGGGGTGCCCGGGCTTGGTGACGAAGCCGGCGCCCCGGTTGTGCGGGGCGATGCCGGTCCCCGGGACCACCACGCCGGAGCCGAACCCCATGCTCGTGCAGCGTGACGTCGCCGTAGTTCTGCGCCATGGCTCCACCCAGATCGGCTGGTGGGCGGCGAGGTCGGCCAGGTGGAGGGCACCGCCCTGGGCGCGTGCGTGTGCGGCGATGCGTTCGGCCAGCTCCCCGCGGCGGTACAGCGACTCGCCCGGGCTGGCGGCGATCAGCTGCACGCTGCGAGCCTGGTCGGGGGTGGCCGAACCGCTCAGCGGGTCGGGGCGCGCGGCCGTGGGGCAGGAACGCGGCGGCGAAGTCGTCGCGGAGCCGCAGCGTCCTCCCGGCCCGACGCCAGGCGCCCGCTGTGCGCGGTGACACCGGGAACCCCTCGCGGGGGTGCCGTACGGCGGGGGCGAACAGGTCGTCGAAGGCCAGCGCCCCGAACCGTTCCGACAGGGCCACCCACGCGGACACCGCCCCTGGAACGGTGACGGGTCCCAGCCGTGCAGCGGGCATGGCCGGGGCGGCCGACAGACGCGCCACGTCCAGCCCCGCGGGCGAGCGGCCGGACGCGTCCAGCCCGTGGAGGCGTCCGCCGTGCCACACCATCGCGCACGCGTCGCCGCCGATGCCGTTGCCGGTGGGCTCCACGACCGTGAGCGCGATGGCGGCGGCGACCGCCGCATCGACGGCGTGCCGCCACGCTCCAGCATCGCCATCCCCGCCTGCACGGCCAGGGGCCGGGACGCCGCCACCACCGCTGCGCCGAGGGCGGGTTGACGCTGCGAGCGGTAGGGCAGGTCCCAGCTCAGCTCCACCGTCACGCGCTCTGTCCCGCGTGCTGCTCCCCCGCCGCGCGCCGGTCGCGGCCACGGACGTTCCAGCTGGCCCACAGCCGTGCGTACACACCGGGCCGGCGCACCAGGTCCGTGTGCGGTCCGCGCTGCACGATGCGGCCGTCGTCGAAGACGAGGACCTCGTCCGCAGCCTGGGCGGTCGACAGGCGGTGGGCGATGGTCAGGGCGGTCCGGCCGCGTGTCAGGCCCTCTAGTGCCCGCCGCAGGCGCGCCTCGGTCACCGGATCGACCGCGGACGTGGCCTCGTCCAGGATGAGCAGGTCCGGGTTGGCCACCCAGGCCCGCGCCAGCGCGACAAGCTGACGTTCGCCCACCGACACGAACTGGCCCCGCTCCCCGACCCGGGTGCGCAGGCCGTGCGGCAGCGTGTCGACCCAATCGTCGAGGCCGAGTTCGATGAAGGCAAGCCGCACGTCCTCGCTGGTGGCCGACGGGCGCCCGTACCGCACGTTGTCCTCGACCGACCCGTCGAAGAGCACGTCGTCCTGGGGCACCAGGACGATGCGCGGGCGGAGCGACGCGAAGCGCACCTGGTCGAGCGGCACGCCGCTGACCAAGATGCGGCCCCGCTCCGGGTCGAGGAGCCGGGCCAAGAGCTTGGCGAACGTGGTCTTGCCGGACCCGGTCTCCCCGACCACCGCGACCCGCGATCGCGCGGGGATCTCGACGCTGAGGTCGTGCAGCACACGCGGTCCGCGGTCCCCCCGGCCGATGCGCGCGTACGAGAAGCTCATGCCCTCGACGCGCACGCCGATCGGCCCGGGGGGGATGTCCTGACCGTGCTCACCCGGGTCGGCGATGTCCGGCGGCGTGTCGAGCACCGCGAGCACCCGACGCCACCCCGCAACGGCGGTCTGGATGCGCTCGAGGATCTCGGCGGCGACCTGCACGGGTCCGACGAACAGGCTGATGAGGAACATGAACGCCACGACGCGGCCGGCCGACAGCTCGCCGCCCACGCCGAGGAGCACCCCGACCACCACGACCGCGGCGGTCGCCACCGCGGCGAACACCTCCCCCGAGCTGAACATCAGAGCCGAGATCCTCGCCGCCCGGAAGGTCGCGTCGAAGTGGCGGTCGATGGCGACGGTGAGCCTGCGGTTGGTGCGCTCCTGGATGCGGTAGGCGCGGATCACCGGGGCGCCCACCACGCTCTCGCCGATCACCGCGAGCATGTCCCCCACGCGCTGGCGGACGACGTCGTAGGCCGCGCTGAGCCGCCGCTGGACGTCGCGCAGCAGCACCACCAGGGGAGCCATGCAGGCCACGGTCACGAGCGTGAGCTCCCAGCTGTACAGCGCCATCACCGTGGTGGTCAGCACCAGCTGCGCCAGGCTGACCAGCATCACCAGCCCGCCCCACTGCATGAACTGGCTGATCTGGTCCACGTCGGAGGTGACCCGCGACGTGAGCGATCCGCGCGTCTCCGCACTCTGGTGCAGGACGGACAGGTCGTGGATGTGGCGGAAGGCGCGCACCCGCAGCCCGCTGAGCGCGGTCTCGGTGGCGCGTGCCAGCCGCAGGTGCATGCGCGAGCCGGCCACGCCGGTGACGACCACGGCGGCCAGCGCCAGTGCCGTGAAGCGCAGCACCACTCCCACCTGGAGCCCGCCAGGCGCGAGCAGCCCGCGGTCGATGGTGAGCTGCACCGCCACCGGGACCACCACGCGACCGGCCGTGGCCACGACCGCCAGCAGCAGGGTCAGTTCGACACCCACGCGGAACTCGGGGCTGAGCCGCAGACCCCGCTGGAGGGTGTGCCATGCTCCCTGGCCGGCGGGCTCCCACGGTGCCCGCCCGCTCACGAGCCGGCCACCGAGCGGTCACCGGCGCCGGGGCGGTGGGCCGCGTCGTGCGCCTGCAGGAGGCGCACGTAGCCGGGCACGCGCTGCACCAACTCCTCGTGCGTGCCCCGGGCCCGCACGCGCCCCTCCTCCAGGTACACGATCTGGTCGGCGAGGGCGATCGTCGCCCGACGGTAGGCCACCACCACGATGGTGGACGGCAGCTCGGCGCTCTTCAGGCCGCGCAGGATCGCCGCCTCGACGCGCGCGTCCACGCTCGAAGTGGCGTCGTCCAGCACCAGCAGCCGCGGGCTGCGGACCAGCGCACGGGCCAGCGCGATGCGCTGCCGTTGTCCGCCCGAGAGAGTGGCGCCCCGTTCACCCACCGCTGTGTCGTAACCGTCCGGCAGCCGTCGGATGAAACGGTCGGCCTGGGCCAACCGTGCCGCCGCACGCACCTGGTCGTCCGTGAAGGGCTCGCCCAGCGTGATGTTCCCACGGATCGTGTCGCCGAACAGGAACGCCTCCTGGAAGACGACCGCCACGTCGCGCGACAGAACGCCCTCGCGCAGCGAGCGCAGGTCGTGGCCGTCCAGCCGGACCGCGCCGGCGTGCGGGTCGGCCAGACGGATCAACAGCGACGCGATCGTTGACTTGCCGGCTCCCGTCGGGCCGACGATCGCCACCGTCCGCCCGCGCAGCGCCTCGACGGTGACGTCGTGGAGCACCGGGTCGTCCTCGTAGCCGAACGTGACCTTCACCACGTCGACGTCCGCGGGACCGTGGCCATCGACCTTGACGTCCCCCCACGGCAGCTGGTCGCGGGCGGCGAGCACCTCCTGCACCCGTGTCCACCCCACCACGGAGGCCGGCATCTCGGACAGCAGGTAGCCGATGGCACGGATCGGGAAGGCCAGGAGCGTGAACAGGAACGCCAGCTGCACCAGCTGGCCGACCTGCAGGTCGGCGGCCGAGATGCGCCACGTGCCGACCAGCAGGACCAGCAGGACCGCGACGCTGGGGAGGGCCTCGATGAACGGGTCGAACACGGCGCGCAGGCGGCCGACCTCGACCAGGGTGTCGCGCAGCTCCTCGGAGCGGTCGCGGAAGCGGCGCGTCTCCTCCTCCTCGCGGCCCAGCGTCTTGACCACCATCGCCGCGTCGAAGCTCTCGTGCGCCACCGCCGACACCTGCGCGCGCAGCTCCTGCGCACGCGTGGACGGCTCCGCCATGAGACGGTTGTAGCGCCAGCTCGCGACGGCGATCGTCGGGGCGAGCACGAACGCGACCGCGGCCAGCACCAGGTCGGTGGCGAGGAACACGGCCACGGCCAGCAGCAGCATGACCACCACCCCGGCTGCCAGCGGCAGGGGCGCCACGGGCCAGAACGTCGCTTCCACGTCCGAGTTGGCGCGGGACAGCAGCTCGCCGGTCGCGTAGCGGCGGTGCCACGACATCGGCAGGCTCTGGTACCGCTCGATGATCTGCCGTCGGTGCATCGCCTGCAGGCTGACCTGCATGTAGGTGGCGCCGAGGCGCCGCACCACGATCCCGACCGACTTCAGCACGGCCACGCCGACGATCGCAGCCGCGGCGACCGCGATAGCGCCCCGTTCGACCGCACCGGTCTCGAACGCGGGCAGCACCACCCGATCGGTCACGCGGCCGAGCACGAGCGCCGACCCGACCGTCATCGCTGCGTACAGGGAGGCCCCCAGCGTCGCGATCGTGAACGACCGTGGCTGCGCCCGGATGCCGTGGCCCAGGATGGCGAAGCCGCGCCGGACGGTGCTGCGGTGGAGAGGTGGGTGGGTCGTC
>DASZZX010000338.1:0-2662 GCA_036260415.1 Nitriliruptorales bacterium | reverse complement strand
CCAGCAGACGCGCCACGGCCTGCTGCAATCGGGCGTTGAACGCCGCGAACGTCTCGCCCTCCTCGGGCAGGAGCGGCGTGCCGAACCGCACCGACACGGCGGGGCGGCCGGCCCGCGGCCAGCCGCGGCCGCGCGGCATCGCGTCGAACGTGCCGCGGATGGCCACCGGTACCGCCGGGACGTGCTCGTCCACGCACAGCCATGCGGTGCCGCCGCGGAAGCGCTGCACCCACCCGTCGGCGGATCGGGTCCCCTCCGGGAAGATCAGCAGGTTCCAGCCGGCACGCAGCAGGCGGCCCGGTGTCGCGGTGATGCGCCCGGCGCCGCGGTCGACCGGGAAGGCGTTGAACACCAGCGTGGTGGTGGTGGCCCGCCACCACGCGTCGAAGAAGTAGTCGGCCGCCGCGGCCGTGGCCGTGCGGTCGCGCCACCGGCGCGGCAGGGCGCAGAGCACAAGGGGGGCGTCGAGGTGGCTGGCGTGGTTGCTGGCGAACACCACCGGCGGATCGACGCCGTCGAGGCGGTCGAGGCCGGTCACATGCGGCTGCACCTCCGCCCATACCAGTGGCTTCAGGCCCACCCGCTGCAGGACGTTGCGGGCGGCGCGACCGGGGCGGCTACGCGCCCAGGCGGTCGGGAACTCGCGCCGGTCGCGCACCTCGACGAACGGCTCGGCGGTGCGCGGCACCAGCGGGCGCCGGGTCCAGCGCCACCCGCGCGCGATGGTGCGGACGTCCTGCCACAGCGACGTCACGGGCGCACGTCCGCGAGCGTCAGCGGCGGTGTGTGCAGGTAGGTGACGGTCGGGCTGGAACCGACCGCTCCCCCGACCATCTCCAGCGCGTCCGACAGGGTGGACGCCGAGCGGAACCCCATCCGACGCACCGCCCGACGGTCCGCGCCCACCCACACGACGTCGGCGAGGTGGTCGAGGGCATGCGCACCCCAGTACCACATGTAGAACGGGTGCACACCGTGGTAGGCGTGGGACGTGCGGTACAGGTGCACATACCAGGGGTCGGTGGCGTACTGCTGCTCGTACTTCGCTTCGATCGTGGCCGGGTCGGTGCTCTCGGCGAGCACCTCCTCGAAGAAGTCGACGTAGCTGGGATGGTGGACCTGGTGGAACTCCCAGGGCACGGGGTGGTAGAGGATCATCGCCCCACCGGGGCGCACCAGCGGCCGGCCGCGGTAGAGGTTGAAGAAGTAGCCCAGGCCCAAGCACATGGCCAGGATCGGGTTCATGATCGAGTTGACGTTGTACGGGCAGATGTAGGGCAGGCCGACCAGGAGCACGTCGGACTGGCCGTCGACCTCCACCAACTGCTGGCGGTGGACGCTGGCGAGGGTGCGCTCGTGCACGGCTTCGGTGGCGCCTGCGTGGACCCCGGTCACCCCGTACGGCGAGAGGGTGCGGTGGAAGAGTTCGCGCCTGACCCGCCGTGGCAGCAGTCGCAGCGATCGCCGCGCCCCCAGCATGGTCGCCTGGTCCTTCAGCGACCACTCCCACTCGCGCCTGTTGAGGAACCCGAAGGGATCGGGGAACGTCTCGTTGTTGAGGGTGGTCTCGATCTGGAAGACGGGCACGTGCTGCTGCGCGAGTCGCCCCATGCGCGTCGCCGAACCATGCAGCGCCGAGCTGGGCGGATCCATGTAGCTGGTCGAGTGCAACATCGTGTGCACGTTGTGGTGGTGGCGCAGGCTGCGGTAGGGCGCCAGCCCGATCGCGACCGACTTGTGGCCCCCGTCCATCGCGACCAGGTTGACGTTCACGTACACCAACAGGTCGGAGGTCGCCGCTCGCTTGCACAGCACCACGTCCTCGCCCCGCTCGGTGGTGCCGATGTGGGCGAGGTCGGAGGGGTCCTCGGCGTCGAAGTTGCGCAACCGGTCGGGCCAGAACGAGCGGAACACGCGCTCACCGACGATGTGGCGCAGCTCGCGCCCGGTCATGCGCCGGTGCAGCGAGTTGGCGGCGACCAGCTCGACGTCGTCGATGCCCTTGCGGGCGGCCAGCTCGAGCACCTGCTCGATGACCCGCTGGCGGATGTCGGGGGACCGCATCGGTGGCAGCGGGATGGACAGGTCGTCGAACGCGATCGTCAGCCGCATGCCGGGGCGCAGCAGCTCGGGCAGCGGCGGGCAGTCCAGAGGTTGCAGCAGCGCCTGCCGGATGGCCGCGTCCACGTCCGGTAGGGCCGGCAACGGATCCGGCGGGTACACCACGCGCGATCCGAGCGGGAGCTCCTCGAGCCGGAAGCCCTCGCCCTCGTGGATCACGAGCGGCGGCGTGCGCTCGTCGACCTCCAGCACGAAGCCTGGTCGGCTCACGGGCTGCTCCTTGGGTCACGTGGGGGGTGGCGCAGGTCGAAGGCGACCTTGACGGTGCCCAGACGTCCGGCGGCCAGCGCGTGGTCGAGCGCCTCGCGCCAGCGAGACAGCGGGTAGGTGGCGCCGACCACACCGTCGAGCGGGGCGTCGCCGGCCAGCTCCAGCGCCACGTCGAAGGCGGCGCGCCGACGTCCCTGGACGTCCTCGTGGCCGGCGGAGTAGGCGCCGACCAGTTCCAGCTCTCGAAACCACACCGGGGAGAGGTCGGCGCTCCCGGCCGGCAGCCCCGCGAGGACCACCCGCCCCCCCGCGCTGCGCACCACGCGCGCGG
>DASZZX010000337.1:0-6996 GCA_036260415.1 Nitriliruptorales bacterium | reverse complement strand
CGCGTCGATCGACGCCCCGATCGACTTCGGCGTCGATCGACGCGCCCAGCCGGTTGGCGTTGGACAGGATCCCGGCCCCGGCCGCGGCCTCGTGGTGCTCCCGCCGCCACTCGGCCCGCTCGTGGAACGGCACGCCCTCGGGCACCTCCCGGCGCTGCAGACCGGCGGCGCGGCCCTTGAGCGCGTTGACCTCGGCCATCTTGCGACTGGCCTCGTCGATCATCTCCTCGCCGAACATCACCGCTCCCTTCCTCTCGCGCTGGGTGGCGTCGGCGTAGGCATCGAGGATGTCCTCTGCCCGTTCGTAGGCCTCCCGTGAGACGCCGTAGATCTCGTTGGCGGGGGCGATCTGCCCAGGGTGCAGCACCCACTTCCCGTCGAAGCCCAGCACCCGGCTGCGCGTGGCGACCTCTCGGAAGCCCTCCACATCGCGGATCTGAGCGTACGGCCCGTCGATCGCCAGCACGCCCCGGTTGCGGGCGGCCACCAGGACCCGCATCAGGACCCAGTGCCAGTGGTCACCCGGGTAGTCGGGCTGGATCGCGCCAACCGTAAGCGAGGGCATGCCCAGCGCGGCCGCCATGTCGCCGGGCCCGAAGACGAACGTCTCGATGCGGTCGGAGGCCGCCAGGATCACATCGGCATTGGTGAGGCCCGCAGCGTTCTCGATCTGGATCTCGAGCCCGATCGCTCCGTCCTGCCACCCCATGGTGCGCTCGATCTGCGTCAGGACGTGGTCGACGAAGTGCACCTGCGAGGCGTCCTCCACCTTCGGGACCATGATGCAGTCGAGCAGCCCCGGCCCGGTGTTCGACACGACGTGCTGCAGGTCGCCCAGCGTCCAGCGGGTCGACACGTCGTTGACACGCACGACCCGGACCTTGTCCCCCCAGTCGCCGTCCCTCAGGGCGTCGACGACCAGGGGACGTGCCTCCTCCTTCACGTCGGGTGCGACCGAGTCCTCGAGGTCCAGGAAGACCTGGTCGGCGTCGAGGCCCTGCGCCTTGGCGAGCATCTTCTCGGACGAGCCGGGGACGGCCAGGCAGGATCGGCGCGGGCGCAGCCGCCGTGGCGGGTAGGTGGTCCGGGTGGCCACGGGCGCTCCTCTCGGTGGGATCGGGGCGCGATCATGGCATCCGGTCCCGGTGGCCGGCAATCGGTGTCGAGGGCGATGACCACGGCAGGTCGGGGTGCGTGTCGGCGCGGACCGGGCGCTCCCGCACCCGACGCCGACGGTCAGGTTCCGGTGCTCGCCATGGAACGCGAGCGCCTCGGGCCGGCTCACGCGGAGCGGTGCTCGTCCCCCCCACGCCAGCGGTCTTGCCGCTCGCGGTGATCGCGGAGGACCTCCTCGTGCGGTGGCGCACTGCCGCCCAGGCGGGCCGGCAGCCACCAGTCGTCGCCCGGTCGCGGGCGCTCCGGGTACGCGCGCTGTACCTCGTCGAGCAGTTCCGCCATCGTGGCCTGCAACCGGTCGGTGGCCGCGCCGAGGTCCTCGTCGGCGCCGACCACGATCGGCTCTGCGTAGCGGATCAGGACAGGCAGTCCGAAGGCCAGCCAGCGGACCGGACGGCCCTTGGTCGCCCAGCGCTGTGTCCCCCAGTTGACGCTGGGGACGATCGGCACACCGGACTCACGTGCCATGCGCACCGTGCCGTGTGTGAACGGGAGCAGCTCGAAGGAGCGCGAGATGGTCTGTTCGGGCGCGACCGCGATCACCTCCCCCCCGCGCAGGGCCGTCACGGCGTGCTCGAACGCCTCCGACCGACCGCCCCGACTGGACCGCTCGACTGGCACCTGTCCCGCCGAACGCAGCAGCCGGCCCAGCACCGGCCGGTCGAACAGCTCGCGCTTGGCCAGGAACCGCACGGGTCGACCGCGCTGCCGGTAGATCGGCCAGCCGCACATCGCGAAGTCCGCGTAGCTGTGGTGGTTGAAGGTCACGACGACGCCGCCGGTGGTGGGCACGTGGTCCAGGCCGCGCACATCCAGCCGCCAGCGCATCAGGCGGATGAACATGATGGTCAGCCACGCCCCCAGGCGGAAGCCGGGACCCGGACTCGGCCGGTCGCTCACCGGACCATCACCGGCGCCTCACCCCTGGTCGTCCAGCGCGTCGAGGAGCCGGTCGAGGTTGGCGTGGGTCGCGCCCTCGCCCATCAGTCCCACGCGCCAGCCGCGGCCGGCCAGCTCGCCCAGTCCCCCGCCGACCTCGATCCCGGACCGTTCGAGGAGGATGCGCCGGGCGGCGTCGGCGTCGACACCGTCGGGGGCGACCACCGCGGTCAGTTGCGGCAGGCGGTGCCCCTCCTCCGCGAACAGCCGCCAGCCACGCTCCTCGAGCGCCGTCTGCGCCCGGCGCCCCACCTCGCGGTGGCGCAGCCACCGGGCGTCGAGGTCCTCCTCCAGCACGATGCGCAAGGCCTCGTGCAGCCCGAACAGGCTGGAGATCGGCGCCGTGTGGTGGTACGTACGCGCGCTGCCCCAGTAGTCGCGGATCGCGGTGACGTCCAGGTACCAGGAGCGCACGCGGGTGCGACGACGTTGCATGACGGCCTCGGCCTTCGCCGAGAACGTGATCGGCGCCAGCCCGGGAGGCGCGGACAGGCACTTCTGGGTGCCGCTGTAGACGACGTCGAGGCCCCAGGCGTCCACCTCGACCGGGACGCCACCGAGAGACGTGACCGCATCGACCACCAGCAGAGCGTCGCTGTCGGCGACCAGCGCGCCCACCTCCTCCAGCGGCTGCCACGCCCCGGTGGAGGTCTCAGCGTGGACCAGCATGACCGCCGTGGCACCTGGATGGTCGGCCAGCGCGGCGTCGACCTGGTCGGGCGGCACGATGCGTCCCATCGGTTGCGTGAGTGCGACGACCGCGGCCCCGCAGCGCTCGGCGGTGTCCGCCAGCCGGCGCCCGAACACGCCGTTGATCCCCACCACGACGGTGTCGCCCGGCTCCACGATGTTCACCACGGCCGCCTCCATCCCCGCGCTGCCGGTGCCGGAGACGGCGAAGGTCAGGGCGTTCTCGGTCCGCAGGACCCGGCGCAGCATCGTCGCGATCTCGTCCGTGCGCTCCAGGAACCACGGGTCGAGGTGACCGACCATCGCCCGGGCCTGAGCCTCCAGCACACGGCTGTGCACCGGGCTCGGGCCGGGACCCAGCAGCAGGCGGTCCGGCGGCTGGGCCGCGTGCGGAACGCTCACGGCGGCTCGACCGCCGGCCGGACCTCGATCGCGTCGCCGATCCGCACCGTCCCGGAGGTCAACACCTCGGCGTTCAGACCGCCGCGGTGCACCAGGGGGCGGAGCAGCGGCTTGCCGGACACGCGCTGCAGGTGGGCGCACGGCTCGCATAGCCCGACGCCGCGGAAACGGACCCCAGCGACCTCGAACTCGCGGTCCACCAGGTGGTTGAGCGCCACACCCTCGGTGACGACGTTGCGGCGAGTGTCGCTGGCGTCCACCGCGACGCCGTCGTCGCGCCGTACCGCGTCCAGCGCCTCCTGCTCGATGAACGTGATGTGGCGCTTCGCCCGGTGGTCACGTGCGCCACGCGACCAGGTGCCCTGGCTGGCGGCGTAGCGGTCGCCGACGATGCCTCGCCCCGCCAGCACCTCCACCGCCGGGACCGCACGCATCGGCCGCTCGGCCACCTCTGTCAGGTAGAGGCCGACGACCGAACCCATCACGACCTCCCGGACGGTCGCGCATGCTAGGCGCCCGCCAGCCGCGGCGGCAGGATCGGCGCACACCGTGGAGGAGTTGGCATGCTCGCCGAGGAGCTGGGGCTGGGTTGGACAGAGGCGGGGCTGACCGTCATCACGGCGGTCGGCATCTACGTCGTGATGATCGCGCTCAGCCGCGCCTGGGGGCAGCGGCAGTTCTCCACCTCCTCGACCTACGACCTGGCCTTCGTCTTCGCTCTCGGCTCGCTGATCGGCCGGGTCGTGCTGATCCGTACCACCCTGCTCAACGCGGTCGTCGCCCTGGTCACGATGTTCGCGGTGCACGCCGCCACCGGCTGGCTTCACCACAACATCCCCGCCGTTCACCGCACCATCCAGAACCGGCCCATCCTGCTGGTGGCCAACGGCGATGTCATCGAGCACGCGCTCAAACGAGCCCACACCAGCCACCTGGAGGTCTACCAGCAGCTGCGACTGTCGGGCTTCGGGTCGATCGAGGAGGTCCGTGCGGTGATCCTCGAGCGCAACGGCGAGATGAGCGTCATCCCTCGAGGGCAGGCGGTGCGCCCGGAGGTGTTCGACGAGGTCGTCGGCCGCGAACGGCTGACCGGGGCGGGCCGGTGATCGCGCGCCAACTGGGCACGGGCTGGGGCGACGTGTGGTTGATCGCCGTCTCGACGGTGGGCATCTACGTGGCGGTGATCGTCTACACCCGTCTGGCCGGGCTGCGCAGCTTCTCGAAGATGTCCAGCTTCGACTTCGCCATGACGATCGCGGTCGGTTCGATCATGGCCTCAGTCGCCGTCTCCTCCCCGTCGCTGCTCGAGGGGCTCGTCGGGCTGGGGACGTTGTTCGTCGTCCAGGTCGGGGTCGCCGCGCTGCGCCGGTGGACGCTCGCCGCCCGCCTGGTGGACAACCGCCCGCTCCTTCTTATGCAGGGGCGAGACATGTTGTACGACAACCTCCGGGCGGCGCGGATCACTGAGGACGACGTCCGCAGCAAGCTGCGGGAAGCCAACGTGCTGCGCGACGAGGACATCCGCGCGGTCGTGCTCGAGACGACCGGCGACATCAGCGTGCTCCACGGCCCCGAGCTCGAGCCCGGGCTCCTCGACGGCGTGCGGCGTCAGCCCTAGACGCTGCTCGCGGCCACGTCCTGCGAGCCTTCCCAGGACCCGACGCGCGTCGCCACGCCGCGCCGGCACCGCGACCCGCCGCCGCGGCTGCAGCCGCGTCTGCCGGGGTCCGGCGCCTCCCTCAGCCGGAGGCTGGGCTGTAGACGTCCACGCAGCTCTGGGCGATCGGGGGGTTGCCGGGGAAGGCAGCATCCCCGGCGGCGAGCAGCACCGTCCCGTCAGCCAGACGCGCCGCCCCGTGCTCGCTGCGCGGGCAGCCCATCTCGCCGGCGTTGGCCCACACGTCCTCGGCGGGGTCGTAGCGCTCCGCGCTGGCGAGCGAGGTCCGCGATCCCCGCACGAAGAACTCCCCCGCCGCCGCGAGCACCGTGCCGTCCTCGAGCAGCGTCACGCTGTGCCCCCGACGCGGCTGCCGCATGGGCGCGACCTCCGACCAGCTGCCGCGCGCCGGCTCGAACAGCTCCGCCGTGGCGATGGCGGCATCGCCGGCATCGCCACCGACCACCAGCACGCGTCCGTCGTCCAGCGCCGCGGCGGCGTGGTCGGTGCGGGCATTCAGCATCGGTGCGGTGCGACTGAACGTCCGCGTGTTCGGGTCGTACAGCTCCACGTCGGCCACCGGTGCGACCTCGTCGCGTTGACGGCCCTGCCCGCCGGCGATGAGGACCCGCCCGTCCGGCAGCGGGGTCGCGGTGTGCTCGAACCGGGGGACCAGCATCTCGCCGACGGACTCCCAGATCCCGGTGTCCGGCTCGTACAGCTCGGCACTCGCGCTGGGCTGGATGCTCTGGCTGCCCTGGCCGGCGGCGCCGGTCTCGCCCGTCCCTCCCGTGACCAGCACGGCCCCGTCGGCGAGCACGGTCATCGTGTGTCCCAACCGCGGCTCGGCCATCGGGCCGGTGGGCGACCACGTGCCGGCGGCGGGGTCGTACACCTCGGCGGAGGCAAGGAGGTCGCTGCCGTCGAACCCTCCAGCCACCAGCAAGCGGCCGTCCTCCAGGGCCACGGCTCGGTGTCCCCGTCGGGCCTCCGTCAGATCGCCCGTCGGCGTCCACGCCTGGGCGTCGGGATCCAACAGCTCCGTGGCCGCCAACGGCACGCTGCCGAGACCGCCTCCGACCGCGGCCACCTTCCCGTCCGGCAGCGCGATCGCGCTGGTCGAGCCACGGATCCGCTGCAGGGCCGGCGCCTGCTCCCACGTCCCGACCACGGGCCCGACGTCGACGGGGGCATCCTCCCGGCCGAGCACCCCGGAGGTGAGCAGCGCTGCGGCGATCACGACCAGCCCGACGAGCGCGGCCACGCCGGCGACCACCAACCTCCGCCGCGACCGGGGCGCCGGACCGGCCGGTGCGGTTGGGGTGGCACAGTGCTCACAGCGCAGGCCGACGTCCGTGCGCACCATGCAACGTGGACAGATCGGGGCCCCACACTCCGCGCACGTCAGGCGTGTGGTCTCACCGTGACGCTCACACGCGAGCAGTTGATCGGCCATCCAGGCTCCTTGTGGTGGCGGCCCATTCAAGCCCAACCCGTGGTGCGGTGCACCGCGCACCCCGCGACCACCCACGCGGGCCCTGCGCGTCGTCGGCCCTCGCCGACCCGGACGCACGTCGGCCGTGCGAGCAGCGTAGACGGTCTCTCCCGCTGCCCGACGGGCGAGTCAGCCCCGGCCGGGCGAGCGCCGGCTCGCCCACCACCGGGCCGCCAGCGCGAGCAGCGCGGCGACCAGCCCACCCGCCACCATCACCATCCGTCCCAACGCCGGTTGCGGCAGGTCCACGCGGGAGGCGACCACGTCCTGGCGACCGGTCGCCTCGCTGCCGAGCCGGGTATCGGTCCACACCCCGTAGGTGGATCGCTCGCCACCGACGACACCCAGCCGCGAGCCGGCGTCGACCGGTAGGTGCGGCGCGGCCTGGGGACCGATGCGCGAGTCGGACGTCGCCGTCGAGACCCGCACGTTCGTGAACGTGGTGTCGCCGGCGGCCGCGGTGGCCAGGAACGTGTCGGTCATGACGTCGTCGGGGTCGCGTCGCCGGTCGTAGAACAGGACGTCGATGCGCCCGTCCGCGGTCACGTCCACCGCCGGCAGGTACTGCGATGTGCCGTCACCTGTCGGGTTGTCGTTCACCCGTCGCGCCTGCGTCCAGCGCTCGCCATCGGGCGAG
>DASZZX010000336.1:0-4731 GCA_036260415.1 Nitriliruptorales bacterium | reverse complement strand
GCCTCGGTGGAGGTGCCGTGCTGGACGAACGCAACGTCGCCGCCCTGCGGCCAGTGGGCGTGCTCATCCACCTCGAGGCGCCGGCGGAGACGCTGCTCGCCCGGCTCGGCGACGAGCGTGGCGGACGCCCCCTGCTGGTGGGCCACGACCTCTCCGGGGTGCTGACGGGGATGCTGGACGCCCGCACCCCCGCCTACCGGGCGGCCGCCGACCACACCGTCGACGCCACGGCCGACATCGGGCGCGTGGCCGCCGAGGTGCTGCGGGTCGTCGCCAGCGAGGCGGACGTGCTCAGCGACGACGAACGTGCGCGGATCACGGCGTGACCGTCGCCATCCGGGTGGAGCTGGGCGTCCGCGGCTACGACGTGCTGGTCGGCCGCGGCGTGCTCGACCAGGCCGGCCACGTCGCCGCCAGAGCGGAGGGCGCCCGCCAGGCGGTGGTCGTGACCCAGCCACCGGTCGCCGAGCGCTACGCGGGGCCGGTCCGCGACGCGTTGACGCGGGCAGGGCTCGACGCGACGATCGTGACGGTCGAGGACGGGGAGGCCGCCAAGAGCCTGGCGACCCTCGAGCAGCTCTACGCCCACCTGGCCGGGCTCGCCTTCGGACGCCGTGACGTGGTGGTCGCCGTCGGAGGGGGTGTGGTGGGCGACCTCGCCGGCTTCCTCGCCGCCACCTGGCACCGGGGCGTGCCGGTCATACAGGTCCCGACCACCCTGCTCGCCCAGGTGGACGCCGCCATCGGCGGCAAGACGGGGGTCAACCTGGTGGACGGCAAGAACCTGGTAGGGGCCTTCCACCAGCCGCTGGGCGTGGTCGCCGACGTGGACGTCCTCACCACGTTGCCGTCCCGTCAGGTCGTGGCTGGCCTCGCGGAGGTGGTCAAGTGCGGGCTCATCCGCGACCCGGCCATCCTGGACGTGCTGGAGACTGCGGCGACGTCACGCGCCGGTCCAGCCGGGGAATCCGGCCCCGCTGGTGCCGATCTCGTGCGCGACCTGGACCTCACGGCCGAGCTGGTGCGCCGGGCCGCTGCGGTCAAGGCCGCGGTGGTCGGCGCCGACGAGCGCGAGGCGGGGGAGCGCGCACACCTCAACCTCGGCCACACGGTCGGGCACGCCCTGGAGGTGGTCACCGGGTACCGGCGCCTGCAGCACGGCGAGGCGGTCGCCGTCGGGACCTGCGTGGCGCTGCGCCTCGGCCGCCGGATGGGTCTCACCCCGCCCGAGCTGGTCGCCCGCGCCGAGCGCCTGCTGCGGGCGCTGGGGCTGCCGACCCGCGCCCCGCCCGTCGACCGTGCACGCCTGTGGGACGCCTTGGTGCGCGACAAGAAGTCGCGCGGTCAGGTTCGGTTCGTGCTGCTCGAGGACCTGGCGCGCTGCGTGGTGATCTCGCCCCCACCCGACGCGGTGGACGCCGTGCTCGACGAGGTGATCGAGTCGACCGGCGGACCGCCGCCAGGATGAGCCGCGACCGGCCCGGCTGCCTGCGCCCCGCGATCGCGGCGGCTCGCTGCTCGTACGCACGCGGGGCGGTGACCACGTAGGGTGCGGATGCTCGGAGATCAGGCGTGGCCGTCACGATCCTGCTGCTGCACGGACCCAACCTCTCGCAGCTGGGGGGCCGTGACACGCACCACTACGGCACCGCCACGCTCGACGAGGTGGTCGCCGTGGCGCGCGACGAGGCGACCGCCTGCGGGGGTGAGCTGACCCACGAACAGCACGAGGCCGAGGGGACGCTGGTGGCCCGCGTCCACGCCGCCGCGCGGGACGGCACCGGGGCGGTCGTGATCAACCCGGGGGCGCTGACCCACTACAGCTACGCGCTGCGGGACGCGCTGGAGATCCTGAGCGTGCCGAAGGTCGAGGTGCACCTGTCCAACGTGCACGCGCGCGAACGTTTCCGGCAGCGCTCGGTGATCAGCGCGGTCTGCCATGGGATGGTGGCCGGCTTCGGTGCGTTCGGTTACCGGTTGGCGGTCCGTGCCGCGGTGGAGCTGGCCCGGGGGTGAGCGTCCCTCCACCCGCGGCGCCGACGGTCGACGTCGACCACCGACCGCGACGCGACCGTCTCCGCGACGCTCTGGCGGCGGAGGGTCTGGACGCGTTGTACGTCACGCACGCGGCCAACGTCCGTTGGCTGACCGGGTTCACCGGCAGCAGCGCTCAGTTGGTGGTCGCGGTCGACCGTGAGCTCGACCTGTTCCTCACCGACGGGCGCTACGACGTCCAGGCGGCGGCGGAGGTGGCCGACCTCGAGCGGCGGTTGTGTCGCACCGGCGCCGACGAGGCGGCCGTCGATCGCCTGGCGGGGCGCCTGGGCGTGCTGGGGTTCGAGGCGCACCGTCTGACCTGGGAGGCCGCGGAACGTCTCCGTGGGGTGGGCGGGGAGCGGGGCCTCCACGTCCGGCCGGCCGTCGGTCATGTCGAGAGGCTGCGCGCCGTGAAGGACCCGCACGAGCTCGCCGCGCTGCGGACCGCGTGCGCCGTCACGGACGCGGCGTTCGCGCAGCTGCTCGATGGCCTGCGCCCCGGTCTCTCGGAGCGTTCCATCGCCCTGCAGCTGGAGAGCAGCCTGGTGGACCTCGGGGCGGAGGCACCGTCGTTCCCCAGCATCGTGGCGTCCGGACCCAACAGCGCCCGACCTCACCACCAGCCCACGGACCGGCGGCTGCAGCCCGGCGACCTCCTCAAGGTCGACTTCGGCGCCCGTGTCGCCGGGTACCACGCCGACATGACCCGCACGGTCGGCCTCGGCGAGCCAGGCCAGCTCCTGCGAGAGGTCCACGCGGTGGTCCGCGCCGCGCAGGCGGTCGGGATCGGTTGCGCACGGCTGGGGACCACGGTCGGTGAGGTCGACCGCGTGTGCCGTGAGACGGTCGACGCCGCCGGCTACGGCGACGCCTTCGTGCACGGGACCGGCCACGGGGTCGGGCTCGAGGTGCACGAGTGGCCCACGTTGGCCAAAGAAGGCCGTGCTACCCTCGCGACGGGCATGACGGTGACGGTCGAGCCGGGGGTCTACCTCGCCGGCACCGGCGGGGTCCGCATCGAGGACACGCTCGCGGTGACCTCCAGCGGCCCGCCCGAGGTGCTGACCCGCTCGCCCCGAGAGCTGCTGATCCTCTGACGTCGGTCACGACCCACCCGACCAGGAACGAACCATGGTGTCCACGAACAACCTCAAGAACGGCATGACCCTGCTGCTCGACGGCAACCTGATGCAGGTGGTCGACTTCCAGCACGTCAAGCCCGGCAAGGGCGGCGCCTTCGTCCGCACACGGCTCAAGAACGTCGAGACGGGGCGCGTACTGGACCGGACCTTCCGCGCTGGCGAGGACGTCCCGCAGGCGATCGTCCAGAAGCGCCAGCTGCAGTACCTCTACCGCGAGGGCGACATGTTCGTCTTCATGGACGCCACCACCTACGAGCAGCAGCGCGTCCCGGCCGACGCGATCGGCGAAGCCGCCAACTGGTTCACCGAAGGGGACACGATCGACGTGCTCGACCACGAGGGTCGCCTGGTCGGCGTGGAGCTGCCAGCCGCGGTGGTGCTGGCGGTGACCGACACCGAGCCGGGCATCGCCGGCAACACCGTGCAGAGCGCCACCAAGGCGGCCACCCTCGAGACCGGCGTCGAGGTCCAGGTCCCGCTGTTCGTCGACGTCGGCGACAAGATCAAGGTCGACACGCGCAGCGGCGGCTACCTCTCGCGAGCCTGACAGTGAACGCCCGCGCGCCCCGCCGTTCCACCACGTCGCTGTCACGCCACGACGCCCGCCAGCGTGCACTGGAGGTGCTGTACGAGGCCGACGTGCGGCGCCAGGACATCGGCGACACCCTGCAGCGTGTGACCGCCGATGTCAGCGCGGCGCCTCTCGACGACTTCGCGCGGGAGCTGGTGAGAGGGGTGGCCGACCACATCGACGAGCTCGACGAGGTGATCGGGCGGCACGCCCGCGATTGGACGGTGCGACGCATGCCGGTGGTGGACCGCAACGTGCTGCGGCTGGCGACGTTCGAGCTGCTGTTCCACAGCGCGACCCCGCCGGCCGTGGTGATCGACGAAGCGGTGGAGCTCGCCAAGGCCCTGTCGACCGACGACTCGCCCCGCTACGTCAACGGTGTGCTGTCGGCGATCCTGCGGGCGGAGGTGGCTCCGGGAGGCTGAACCGTACGAGCGCGCCTGCGCGACGAACCCACTCACCTGGTTCAAGTGGGCAGACCGAAACGACCGACCCGCGACGCGGGAGGAAGGACGATCCATGGCTGAGCAGCTCGTGACCGTCAGCAAGGTCAAGGAGGTCATCGGCGGCAACGACATGCGCACGGACAGCGGCCTGCCCGACTCGCTGAACGAGACCGTGGCGGGCCTGCTCGACGGCGCGATCGCTCGCACCCAAGAGAACGGCCGCCAGACGGTGCGCCCCGAGGACCTGGCGGGGCGTCGGTCCGACGACGCGGCGAGCCTCACCGTGGCCAGCCGCATCAAGGACCACGTCAAGGGTGCCGGGTTGCGCAGCGACGCCAACCTCCCCGAGGCCGTCAACGGGCGTGTGCAGTCCATCCTGGAGGAGGCGATCGACCGGGCCCGCGCCAACGGCCGCAGCACCGTCCGCCCGTACGACCTGCCTGCCGTGCGCTGACCCCGACCGACCCCGCCCCGCCACGATCGTGCGTGCTCACGGTCGTCGGTGACCGCGACGACGCACGATCGGGGCGGGGCG
>DASZZX010000335.1:0-3653 GCA_036260415.1 Nitriliruptorales bacterium | reverse complement strand
GGCTCCTAGTCACTCATGTAGCGAAGCGGTAGTGACCAACCCCTAGTCACCCGACCTCCGATCCGAGGGGGCGCCCACGGGCGCCCCGTCCGCTGCGCGGCCCGGCCACAGGGGCGCCGCGCCGCCCCTCACGATGCCGTCCTGAGGGGTCGGGCGTCGGTTGACCGCCCCAGCGACGGCGGGTACCGTGGCTGAGTCCGCCGGGCATGTTCGCCGCGCTGCAAACCGCAGCGACGCCCGGCGGTACGCGCGTCCGGGCGCGGCGTGCGTGGCCGACCCGAGGGCCGACTGATCGGCCGACCGGTCGGGCCGCCTGGCGCACGCGCCGAAACCCACGACCCGAGGCGCCGCCTCCTGCGTGCCTCGGGACCGATCCACCCGGGCCTCCGCCCCGCCCGTGATCCGTGGGGACGCGAGGAGGGGGTGACGGGGAGCAGGACGAGCGGCCGCGGTCGGAGAGCGGCGGACACACGAGGAGAGCATGCCCACGATCCAGCAGCTGGTGCGCAAGGGCCGCAGGGCCAAGGAGACGAAGACGAAGTCGCCGGCGCTGCGCGGCTCTCCCCAGCGCCGCGGCGTCTGCACACGTGTCTACACGACCACGCCGAAGAAGCCCAACTCGGCGCTGCGCAAGGTGTGCCGCGTGCGCCTCACCTCCGGGATCGAGGTCACCGCCTACATCCCCGGTGAAGGGCACAACCTGCAGGAGCACTCGATCGTGCTGGTGCGCGGTGGCCGGGTGAAGGACCTGCCCGGCGTCCGCTACAAGGTGATCCGCGGCACGCTCGATGCTGCCCCGGTCCGCGATCGCAAGCAGAGTCGCTCCCGCTACGGCGTCAAGAGGGAGGCGTAGCCATGCCGCGCAAGGGCACGGTCGGCCGACGCAAGCTCGGCTCCGACGCGAAGTACGGGTCGCTGCTGGTGACCCAGATGACCAACCGCATCATGAACGACGGCAAGCGTTCGCTGGCCGAGCGGATCGTCTACGACGCGCTGGCGAACATCGGCAACCGCACCCAGGGTGGGGATCCGATCTCCGTGCTCAAGCGCGCCGTCGACAACGTCAAGCCGACGCTGGAGGTCAAGTCGCGACGCGTCGGGGGCGCCACCTACCAGGTGCCGGTGGAGGTCCGTCCGGCCAGAGGGACCACGCTGGCGCTGCGCTGGATCCACCAGTACGCGTTGATCCGGCGCGAGAAGACCATGGCCGAGCGCCTCGCGGGCGAGCTGCTCGACGCCTCCAACGGCATCGGCGCCGCGGTCAAGCGTCGCGAGGACACGCACAAGATGGCGGAAGCCAACCGCGCGTTCGCCCACTACCGCTGGTGACACGCGCGCAACGACGCAAGATGGGACGACGAGCACCATGACAGCGATCCGCGAGTACCCACTGGCCAGGACCCGCAACATCGGGATCATGGCCCACATCGACGCGGGCAAGACCACCACGACCGAGCGGATCCTGTACTACACCGGTCGGACCTACAAGATCGGGGAGGTCCACGAGGGGTCCGCGGTGATGGACTGGATGGTCCAGGAGCAGGAGCGCGGCATCACCATCACGTCCGCCGCGACCACCTGCAAGTGGCGGGACCACTGGATCAACATCATCGACACGCCCGGTCACGTCGACTTCACCGTGGAGGTGGAGCGCAGCCTGCGGGTGCTCGACGGAGCCGTCGCCGTGTTCGACGGCGTGGCCGGGGTCGAGCCGCAGTCCGAGACGGTCTGGCGGCAAGCCGACAAGTACCGCGTGCCACGCGTCTGCTTCGTCAACAAGATGGACCGCATCGGCGCCTCGTTCGAGAAGTCCCTCACGTCGATCCACGAGCGTCTCACGCCCAACGCCGTCGCGGTGCAGCTTCCGATCGGGACCGAGGACCGACACCGGGGCGTCATCGACCTGATCGGGATGAGGGCCCTCGTCTGGCACGGCGAGGACCTCGGTGCCAGCTGGGACGTGCTCGACCTCACCGACGAGCAGCGTGAGGAGGCGGCGTCGTGGCGCGAGACGCTGCTCGAGAAGGTCGCCGAGACCGACGAGGAGCTGCTCGAGACCTACCTCACGGAGGGCACCCTGAGCGCCCAGCAGTTGCGCCGTGGGCTGCGCAGCGCCACCACGTCCAGCCAGCTCGTGCCGGTGCTGTGCGGCTCCGCCTTCAAGAACAAGGGCGTCCAGCCCCTGCTCGACGCGGTGGTGGACTTCCTGCCGTCACCGCTCGACGTGCCGCCGGTCCACGGTCGTGACCCGAAGACGGGCGACGACGTGATCCGAGCCGCCGACGACAGCGAGCCGTTCGCGGCGTTGGCGTTCAAGGTCATGACCGACCCGTACGTGGGAACGCTGACGTTCGCGCGTGTCTACTCGGGCACGCTCGAGGCCGGCTCGCACGTGTACAACGTCACCAAGGACCGGCGTGAGCGCGTGGGACGCATCCTGCAGATGCACGCCAACTCGCGTGAGGAGCGGGAGGCCGCGTACACGGGCGACATCGTCGCGTTCGTCGGCCTGAAGTCTACGAGCACCGGCGACACCATCGCCGACCCGGCCCACCGCGTCCTGCTCGAGTCGATGGAGTTCCCCGAGCCGGTCATACACATCGCGATCGAGCCCAGGACCAAGGCCGATCAGGAGAAGCTGTCCACTGCCCTGCAGAAGCTCGCCGAGGAGGACCCGACCTTCCGGGTGCGCACCGACGAGGAGACCGGTCAGACCATCATCGGCGGGATGGGGGAGCTCCACCTGGAGGTCATCGTCGACCGCCTGCTGCGCGAGTTCCGGGTGGAAGCCAACGTCGGCCGTCCCCAGGTCGCCTACCGAGAGACGATCAGCAAGGACATCGAGAAGGTCGAACTGCGGTACGTGCGGCAGACCGGTGGGCGAGGCCAGTACGGCCACGTGGTCATCGACCTGCTCCGACGCGACCCCGGCGAGGGCTACGAGTTCGAGAGCCGCGTCGTGGGTGGCGTCGTACCCAAGGAGTACGTCCCCTCGGTCGACGCCGGGATCCAGGAGGCACTGGCCGGCGGCGTGCTGGCGGGCTACCCGGTCGTCGACGTGAAGGCGCGTCTGGTCGACGGGTCGTACCACGAGGTCGACTCCTCGGAGATGGCGTTCAAGATCGCCGCCTCCATGGCCGCCAAGGAGGCGGCGAGGAAGGCCGGGATCCAGATGCTCGAGCCGGTCATGCAGGTGGAGGTCGTGACCCCCGAGGAGTTCATGGGCGACGTCATGGGTGACCTCACCGCGCGCCGCGGCCACATCGAGGGGATAGAGCCCCGCGGCCAGGCGCAGGTCATCCGCGCACGGGTCCCGCTGTCGGAGATGTTCGGGTACGCGACCGACGTGCGCTCCATGACCCAGGGGCGGGCGACGTACACGATGCAGTTCGGTTCGTACGAACCGGCGCCCAACAGCATCCAGGAGGAGATCGTCGCCAGGACGCGCGGCGAGTGACCACACCGAGGCTCCGGGGGCTCCCGGGCGAGGCATCCGACCACCACGAACCCGAGGGAGGGTCCTGATGGCGAAGGCGAAGTTCGAGCGGACGAAGCCGCATCTGAACATCGGGACGATCGGTCATATCGATCATGGGAAGACGACGTTGACGGCGGCGATCACGAATGTGTTGCACAAGCAGAACCCGGATGTG
>DASZZX010000334.1:0-2249 GCA_036260415.1 Nitriliruptorales bacterium | reverse complement strand
CCCCCAACGATGCGGGTGGCGGTGGCCACGGGGTGGCCATACGGTGGTGGCCATGGGGGTCGGCCCGGCGTTGGTCAGGAGAGGGTGGTCAGGGGCAGGATCGAACTGCCGACACCGCGGTCTTCAGTCGCGTCCGAGCTGTCCGGCGCAGCACGGAATCGTCCGTAGCGGCCGGAATTCGAGCGTTTCGTCCACTCGCGTCCGCAACCGCTCGGCTCCGGCCGTGCCCGTGGTCGTACTCTGGTCGTATTTCACCCGTGTGATTCGCTTCGCCGCCCGTCCATAGCCTCGCCGACGCTCTCCGCCGCGCGACGGAGCCGCTCCTCGTCGGACGCCGAGTACACCTCGAGCAGCATCTTCGGCGACGACCACCGTCCGAGTCGCTGAACATCCTCGAGAGGCAGCCTCTGGTCGCGCGCCCGGGTCGCGAATGTCCGTCGCAGCTCGTGCATCCCTCGCGGACGACGGTCCGCCGTCCGGTGCGCGACGCCCGCCCGTTCGAGGAGTCGACGCCAGGCTCGCGACAGAGACTCAGCAGCTCATGCCGGCTGCCCCGGAACGATGAGAAATTCCGGCATACCGGACCGCCGACGGCTATTCACGTGTCAGACAAGATCCTCGAACGCGTCAACGCTCAGGCCTGCCTGCCTCAAGACGGAACGCATGGTGCCTCGCGCGATCTCACGATGGTCGGGGACGATGACCACACGCCCGTCTGGGTGGCGCATCTTGATGTGGCTTCCTCGGCGAGACACTTCCTCGAAGCCGGCACGTCGAAGTGCGGCAAGGACCTGGCGACCGGAGTAGAGCCGCAATGACAATCAGACGGCGACGTCGATCGGGATGATGACGGGGGCCTCGCCGACCTCAACGTCCTCACCTTCGAAGTAGAGCGCGAGAGCCTCCGCGAGGTTGTCACGAGCTTCCTCCAGGGACGACCCTTGGGAAGCGACATCAACCTCAAGGCACTGGGCGACGTAGAGGTCACCCTCTCTGCTGATGGCGGCGGTCAGTCTCATGAGAACCATCCTAATTCCAGCACCGCAAGTCGCGTCGGATGATCCACAAGTTCGGTCCCCGCCGTCAGCGCGACCAGAGCCGCGACCGACGCGAGGTTGGGAGGTAGCAGCACGAACCCGATCGCGGTCACGATCAGGGCCTGAAGATCGGGTTGCGCACGACCGCGAACAGTCCGGACGTGATCAGTTCGGTCTCCTCGTCGGGGTTCACCCGACCCTCCACGATGAGACCATGCTCAGCTGCGCCGCGACCGTGGCTGTTCACAACACCACCAGCACCCAGCCAACGACCGCGAGGCCTGATCGCTGGACCGCCTCGATGGTCGTGACGTCGGCGGTAGCGAGCCCGACCGCGACCGGTGCGACGACGATCGCTGAGCTGCGCCCCTACACCGTGGGTTGGACGACCCGGTGAGGAAGTACGTGCTCGACCAGCGCCGAACAACACCCCACCACCATCCCGCGCTTCCTGGCCTGGGGGCGAGGTGATTGCGCGCATGCCGGAGTCGCCGGTGTCGCGCAGTGCGACCACGGTCCGCAGGCCGAAGACCAGCAGCCCCCAGGCGGCGAGCGCTGCTACCGCCCAACCCGTCACGTCACGATCGACCCTCCTCCACTCGGTTGTGCCTTCCTGGATGGGAGTACGGCACGGGCCGGCAGGTGTACGCGTCCCGGCAGTCTGCGGAGCAGAAGTACGAGGTCCGCCCTTCGTGTGCGAGGTCTACGGCGGACTGCACGGGGTTGACCCGCACACGGCAGACCGGGTCGATCGGCGGGCGGTGACCATCGTGTTCTCCGAGTTCGAAGAGGATCACGTGTCGGGACACGTTGCAGAAGCTGACGTGCGTACCCCGCGGAGGTTCTGCTGGCGCTCAACGCCAGTCGGTCGACGAACGCCCGGGTGACCAGGATCGGCCCCGCCTGCGCCTGTCCTCCCACCCGTGCGGCGAGGTTCACCGACGAGCCGAACAGGTCACGATCACGCGTTCGACTTCCTGGGCTACACCTTCCCGGTCCCGCAAGGCGAAGAACAAGACGGGACAGTTCTACATCTCGTTCTCGCCCGCGATCAGCAATGCCGGGTCTTCCGGCTCTACGCCACTAGGCGGGGGGCACGGCCTCTGATTCTGGCGGTCGGTGGAGTGTTCCAGCGGATTCCGCAGTGGAGCAACAGGCGGATGCGGTAGTTGTCGAAGTTGCGGAATCCGAACCCGATCCGCTTGATCTTCT
>DASZZX010000333.1:0-6820 GCA_036260415.1 Nitriliruptorales bacterium | reverse complement strand
GTGGGTGGGTCGTCACGGTCGCTGTCGAGGACGGGGCGCCGACGCGGACGCCGGTGGCAGAGGACGCGGGCCGCCGCCGGCCGCCGTGGCGGACGGATCAGGCAGTGTACGAACCGCGCCTACCCGTCGCGGAGGACCGCCACGCCGGCCAACTCCTCGCCTTCGAGCAGCTGCAGTGCCGCTCCACCGCCGGTGGACACGTGGTCGACCTGCTCGTCCAGGCCGAACTGGCGGATCGCGGCGGCGCTGTCGCCGCCACCCACGACGGTGAAGCCGTCAGCGGCCGCCAGAGCCTCGGCGACAGAACGGGTGCCTGCGGCGAAGGGCTCCCACTCGAATACCCCCATCGGGCCGTTCCAGAACACGGCGGCTGCTCCGCGGATGGCGTCGGCGTACGTGTCGGCCGTGCGCGGCCCGACGTCGAGCCCCATCTGGTCGTCCGGCAGCTCGTCGGCGGCCACGGTGGTGGGCTCGGCGTCCTCCGCGAACTCGGGGGCGACGACCACGTCCTCCGGCAGGTGCACGTCCACGCCGCGATCGCGCGCCGACGCCACCAGGTCACGGACGGCCTCGATCTGGTCTTCCTCCACGCGGGACGCGCCGGTGTCGTGGCCCTCTGCACGCAGGAACGTGAAGCACATCGCCCCGCCGACCGCGATCGCGTCGACGCGGTCGAGGAGGTTGCGGAGCACGCCGAGCTTGTCCGACACCTTCGCACCGCCGAGCACAGCCACGTAGGGGCGGGGCGGGTCCTCCAGCAGGCGCCCCAGCACCTCCAGCTCGCGGACCATCAGCTTGCCGGCGTACGCGGGCAGGCGCTCGGCCACCCCTACCACCGACGCGTGCGCCCGGTGCGCCGCACCGAACGCGTCGCCGACGTAGGCGTCGCCGAACCATGCCAGCTCGTTCACGAACCCCTTGTCATTGGACCGCTCCCCGGGGTGGAAGCGCAGGTTCTCCAGCAGCGCGATCTCCCCGGGTGCGAGCGACGCGGTGACCTCCCGGGCGCGCTCCCCCACCACGCGGTCGTCGCCGGAGAAGTACACGTCCTGGCCCAACGCCTCCGACAACCGCTCCGCGACCGGCCCGAGCGAGGAGCCGGGGTCCGGCTCCCCCCCGGGACGGCCGAGGTGCGCGCACACGGTCACCTGCGCACCGGACTCGAGCAGGTGCCGCAGCGTGGGCGCGGACGCCTGCACCCGCAGGTCGTCGGTGATCCGGCCGTCGTCGGAGAGTGGTACGTTCAGGTCGGCCCGCACCAGCACCCGCCGCCCCGACGCGTCCAGATCGTCCAGGGTACGGACGCCCTGGAGGACTCCGCCCCGACGCGGCAGGTGCTCGTCGCTCAACGCTCGCCGCTCAGCCCGCTACAGCTTCTCGCCCACCCGCTGCACCATCTCGGCGAGACGGTTGCTGAAGCCCCACTCGTTGTCGTACCAGCCGAACACCTTGATGAGGTTGCCGATCGTCATGGTGCTGCCGGCGTCGAAGATGCACGAGTTAGGGTTGCCGACGATGTCCGACGAGACGAGCGGCTCCTCGGTGTACCCGAGCAGGCCCTGCAGCTCCCCCGCCGAGGACTTCTGGAAGGCCTCGTTGACCTCGTCCAAGGTGGTCTCGCGCTCGGCCACCACGACGAGATCGGTGATCGATCCCACCGGCACCGGCACCCGCAGCGCCATGCCGTCCATGCGGCCCTTCAGATCGGGCAGTGCCAGCGACGACGCCTTCGCCGCCCCGGTCGTCGTGGGGATGATCGACAGCGCCGCGGCCCGCGCGCGCCGCGGGTCGGAGTGGGGTTGATCCTGCAGCGACTGGTCGTTGGTGTAGGCGTGCACCGTGGTCATGAAGCCGCGCTCGATCCCGAACGACTCGTGCAGCACCTTGGCCAGCAGAACCACGCAGTTGGTCGTGCAAGACGCGATCGAGAGGATGTGGTGGCTGTCGGGGTCGTAGTCGTCGTCGTTCGCGCCGAGCACCACCGTGACGTCCTCGCCCTTGGCGGGGGCCGAGATCACGACCTTCTTCGCGCCTGCATCCAGATGCTTGCTCGCAGACTCGCGGTCACGGAAGAGTCCGGTCGACTCGACGACCACGTCCACCCCGAGGTCCTTCCACGGGAGGCTGCCCGGGTCGCGTTCCGCGAGGACACGCATCTCGTCGCCCTCGACGCGCATGCCGTCGTCGGTGACCTCCACCTCGCCGGGGTAGCGGCCGTAGACGCTGTCGTGGCGCAGCAGCAGGGCGAGCGTCGCCGGATCGGTGAGGTCGTTGAGGGCCACGAAGTCCAGGTCCAGCTCACGCTGCTTGGCGGCGCGGAAGAACATGCGGCCGATGCGACCGAACCCGTTGATCCCGACCTTGATAGCCATCCTCAGACTCCTTGTGCGCTGACGACCCCTCAATCCGAGGCTAGCAGCCCGCCAGAACGCAACCCTGGCCGCTCTGGCACCTCGGCCGGCCCGCCGGCCGGAGGCGCGGTCCCGTCCGCCCTCTCGAACGGGGCGGCGGTGACGCGGCCGTGCTGGCGGGACCCGCCCCGCCCCGCTACCCCAGCGCGGCCCGCCCGGGGCGCAGCACTCGACCCAACGCGATCGCCAGCTTGCCCGGATCGTGCCCGCCGCGCGGGTCGAGCAGATCCGCCAGCAGCACCGACGAGGCGAAGGTGGACAGCGCCTCTGGGTCGGCGGCCAGCGGCCGACCGTCGCCCCCGGGCGCCGGGCCGTTGTGCGCCACGATCGCGTGGAGGGTCACGCCCGGGGCGTGTTCCAGCAGCGCCGCGACGTGGTCGGTGAGTCGCAGGCCCTCCGTCTCCCCCGGCTGCTCGCGCAGGTTGGCCACCAGCACCGTCGGCCCCCGGGCGGCCGCCACCGCGTCGGCGATCCCGGAGACGAGCAGGTTGGGGATGATGCTGGTGTAGAGGGAGCCGGGGCCGAGCACGATCAGGTCGGCCCTGGCGATCGCCTCCACGGCGTCAGCCGTCGCGGGCGGGTCCGCCGGCTCAAGCCAGACATCGCGTACCCGGCGCGAACGCGCGACCGCCGCTTGCCCGGCGACCTCACCCTCCGCCACACGCGCGCACAGCTGCACCGGGCGGGTGGTACAGGGAACGACCCGTCCACGCGCGTCGAGGACCGCCGCCACGTAGTCCAGGGCCGCGACCACGTCGCCGCCGTTGAGGTCGGTGGTGGCCACGATGACGAGGTTTCCGAGGCTGTGGCCTTCCAGCTCCCCCGACCGGAACCGGTACTGCAGCAGTCGTGCGAGGTCCCGGCGAGGACTGAGCGACGCCAGTGCCATGCGCAGATCGCCGGGCGGGACGACCCCGAGTTGCTCGCGCAGACGCCCCGACGAGCCGCCGTCGTCGGCGGTGGTCACCACCGCGGTCACGTGGTCGACGACGTGGGTGAGGGCCTGCAGACAGCGACTGAGACCGTGACCGCCGCCGATGGCCACAGCCCGGCTTCCGTCCCCGGGCCCGCGCCCCACCCGGGCGGCGAGCGTGGCGGAGACGTCATCGGCACTCACTCGCGGCCCACGTCCCGGTGGTCGGTGTGGACCGGCAGTTCCGCCAGCGCGCGCAGTTGCTCGGCGATGACCTCCGCGACCACGACCGATCGGTGCTTGCCGCCCGTGCACCCGACCGCGATCGTCAGGTAGCGCTTGCCCTCGTCGACGTAGCGGGGGACGATCGTGTCCAGCAGGGCGCGGAAGCGCTCGAGGAACGGCTCGGTGCCCGGCTGGTCGAGGACGTACTTCCGCACCGGGTCGTCCAGGCCGGTGTAGGGGCGCAGCTCGTCGACCCAGTGGGGGTTGGGGAGGAAACGGACGTCCATCACCAGGTCGGCGTCGCGTGGCAGGCCGTACTTGTAGCCGAACGACACCACGTTGACGCGCATCGCGGCGTCCTCGGAGGAGCCGAACGCGTCGAGCAGCCGGTCGCGCAACTCGTGGACGTTGAGGTCCGTGGTGTCGATCACCAGGTCGGCGGAGCCGCGCAGCTCCTCCAGCACCCCGCGCTCGCGGGCGATCCCCTCGGCGACGCCCTCGGCCTCACCGGATTCGCCCAGCGGATGGCGTCGTCGTGTGGCTTCGAACCTGCGCACGAGCGTGTCGTCGTCGGCCTCTAGGAACAGCACGCGGACGTCGGGATGCGCCTGGCGCAGCGAACGGATGGCCTCCTCCAGCTCGCCGAAGAACTCCCGGCCGCGCACGTCGGTCACCAGCGCGATCCGGTCCACGCTGGTGCCCGGTTGGGACGCCAGCTCGACGACCTGCCCGATCAGCGCGGGCGGCAGGTTGTCGATGACGTAGTAGCCGACGTCCTCCAGCACCTTGGCGGCCTCGGTCCGCCCCGCCCCCGACATGCCCGTGATCACCGCGACCTCGCTGGTGACGGCGTCCTGCGGCGGCAGAGCCGTCACCGGGCGCCCGCGTCCCGTGCCGGCCGCCGCAGCGTGGCGGTGGTGGCCATCACGAGCAGCACCCGCAGGTAGTGGTACACCAGCTTCCAGGTCCGCGTGGAGGGCTCGCCCCCGGCGCGGGCACGCATCGGCGTCGGGACCTCCTCGATCGAGAGGCCCGCGTGGGCACCGAGCAGCAGCGCCTCGACCGAGTCCATGTACTCCGCAGGGTACGTGCGGGCGAACAGCTCGATCGCGGGGAGGCCGAAGGCACGGAACCCCGAGGACGTGTCGGTGAAGCGCCGACCCGACAGCAGGTGGACCAGGAAGCGCAGCAACCGCATGGCACCCCCGCGCACCGCGCCCACCTCGTACCTCCGTTCGGTGTCGGCGAAGCGGCTGCCGACCACCATGTCGGCACCGCGGTCGAGGGCCCCGTGCAGGTCCGCGATCGCGTCGGGGTCGTGCTGGCCGTCCGCGTCGAACTGCACCACGCGGTCGTAACCGTGCCGCTGCGCGTAGCGGAAACCCGTCCGCAGTGCCGCCCCGATGCCGAGGTGGAACGGCAGGCTCGCGACGGTCACGCCCGCTCGGCGCGCCACCTGGACGGTCCGGTCGTTGGACCCGTCGTCGACCACCAGCACGTCGTGGTCGGGCACGGTCTGCGCGAGGTCGTGCAGGACGGTGGGCAGCGCCGCCTCCTCGTTCAGAGCGGGGATCACCACGAGGGTGCGGGCGGGTCCGGTCACGTGCCTCACGCTACTGCACGGCCCCAGCAGTGGGCCGGGCGCTGGGAACGCCGTGCCGGTCAGAGCCAGGGGCGGATCCGGGCCCAGTAGGCGCCGAGCAGACGCCCGACGACACCACCGCCGCGGGGCAGGCGGACGTTGGCCGGGGTGAACCGCCCGGTGAGCAGGTGGGCGAGTGCCCGGTCGGGCACGCGCCGCTCGGCCTGCAGCTGCCGTCGCCGGGCGCGCACCTGTCGGCGGTGGCGCAGCAGCCAGCCGTAGCCGCGCAGCTTCTCTCTCCACCAGCCCTCAACGACCCCGACCGCGAGCATGGCCGCCTCGACGGCCACCAGGGCGGGGGCGATCAGCAGCAGCGTGCGGCGCTCGAACAGCGTCAGCACGAACAGCAGACGGTTGCGCTCCACCAGCCGGTACTTGAGCGGGTTGCGGGAGAACTCGTAGCGGTGGACCACGACGGCGTCCGGGACGTACAGCACGCGGAGCCCGCGCTGCCAGCAGCGCCAGCTCAGCTCGGCGTCCTCGTGGTAGGCGAAGTAGAGCGGCTCGAAGCCTCCCAGCTCCTCCCACAGCTGACGGCGGATCGCCAACCCGGCACCGCTGGCGCCGGCCACCTCGCGCATGATGGCGTGCTGCGACGCCGCTTCGCCGAACCCTCCGGACCAGCTGAGCCCGACGTAGCTGATGGGGTTGCCGGCGGAGTTGAGCCGCTGGGGGTCGTCGGCCAGGCGGATGCTGGCGGACACGGCACCCACCCCTGGGTGCTGAGCGGCCGCCGCCAGCCGCGCGAGGGTGTCAGGTCGCACGTACGCGTCGGCGTTGACCAGAACCAGCACGTCACCGCCAGCGTGCGCCGCCCCGGCGTTGCAACCGCCCGCGAAACCGAGGTTGCGCCCGGGACGCACGACCACGACCCCGTCCGTGCCGTCCAGCCGGTCGACCGCCCCGGTGGTGCAGCCGTTGTCGACCACCACCGCCTGCACCTCGACGCCGCGCGACGTCAACAGCGACGTGATACAGCGCTCCACCCACGGCTCGTCGCCGTACGCGAGCACGATCGCGCTCACGGTCGGCGGTGTCATGGCTCGACCGAGGCCATCGGGGGCGGCGGCTCGGCGGCGACCGCGCTCCAGTCCGCCGCCCGAATCCTGCGCACCAGCAAGAGCCCCATGGCGGCGACCGCGGCCGCCGCCCCGGCCACGAACCCCGCCTCCACGCGCAGCAGCAACGGGGCCAACGCGGCGGTGGTCGCCAGGAAGCCGATCACACCGACCGCCCATGCCGCCACCACCCGTACGTGCCCGCCGAGCGCGATGAGCGCTTGCGCCAGCGCGAGCGCGACCATGTACAGGCCGCTGGCCACCGCCAGCAGGCCGAGGTCACGACGGGCCAGGTCGTAGCGCGCGCCGAACAGCAGCCGCAGCACCGGTGGACCGACCGCGTACGCGCCGGCTGCGGCCACCGCTCCCAGTCCCGCCACCGCCCCGACCAGCCGGCCCAGGCCCTTGGAGAACTCGGACCGGCGGCCCGTGCTCGCGACCCTCGCGAGCACGGGCCGCCGGTCGGAGTTCTCCAAGGGCCTGGGCCGGCTGGTCGGGGCGGTGGCGGGACTGGGAGCGGTGGCCGCAGCCGGCGCGTACGCGGTCGGTCCACCGGTGCTGCGGCTGCTGT
>DASZZX010000332.1:0-13918 GCA_036260415.1 Nitriliruptorales bacterium | reverse complement strand
TGCCACGTTCGAGGAAGAAGTCGCCCAGCAGGAACACCCAGGTGAACATCACCTCGTCGCCGAAGTCGTGCACGGTGAACGTCAGGAACCGGTTGAAACCGAGCGTCCACTGCCGTCCGCCACGGCGGCTGACGCCCTGATCGAGGAACCCGAGCGCCCGCATGTCGGCTGCGAACTGCGTGGACGGCACGCTCCCTCGCTCTCCCGGGCGGCCTGAAGCGTAGACAGCCCGGTGGCGGCCCACCGCGCCGTCCCCCCGGCACCGCCCGCGACCGATGCGGCCTCGCGCCCCGTCCGCCGCGCACGGGCGTGACCGGTGCGGCCTCGCCGGCCACGGCCACGCCCTGCTCTACCATCGCGCCCGTGACCGATCGCTCCACCCCCACCGCGGCGCTGCTCGGCGGCCGCTACCGCATCCTGGGCGAGATCGCTCGCGGCGGGATGGCGACCGTCTACCACGGCGTCGACGAGGTCCTCGAGCGGGACGTCGCCATCAAGGTGCTGCACCGCCACCTCAGCACCGACCCGACGTTCCTCGACCGGTTCCTGCGCGAGGCGCGGGCCGCGGCGGCGCTGTCGCACCCCAACGTCGTGGCGGTGCACGACTGGGGGGAGGGCGACGACGGTCCCGACGGCGACGCCTACCTGGTCATGGAGCATGTGGACGGGCCCAGTCTGCGCGACATCCTGCGGGCCCGCGGGCGTCTGTCCCCCACAGAGACGGCGGCGGTGCTCGCCCCGGCGGCGGCCGGCCTCGCCGCGGCGCACCGACGCGGTCTGGTCCACCGCGACGTGAAGCCCGAGAACATCCTGGTCTCCGCCGAGGGTGTTGTAAAAGTCACCGACTTCGGCCTGGCGCGCGCCGCGGCTGCGACCACACAGACGTTCGCGCCCGGCTCGATCGTGGGCAGCCCCCGCTACCTCGCCCCCGAGTCGGTGCGGGAGGAGGCGGTCGACGCGCGCGCCGACGTGTACGCCCTGGGCGTCGTGCTCTTCGAGTGCCTCACCGGCCGGCCACCCTTCGAGGGCGACACGGCGCTGGCCACCGCGATGCGCCACACCCGCGAGACCGTCCCGCCGCCGTCGAGGGAGGTGGAGGTGCCGGGGGCCCTCGACCGGCTGGTCGCGCGCGCCACGGCGCCGGACGTTGCAGACCGCCCGGACGACGCGGGCGAGTTCGAGACGGCCCTGCGGGCGGCTGTGCCCACCGGTCGGTTGCCCACCGTCGGGGGCGACCGGGCCGGACAGACCGTCGTGATCCCGTCGGAGGCCACCGACACATTGGTACCGGGCGTCACACCCCCGGTCCCGCCACAGCGGCCCGCTGAGGACGATCAGTCCGGGGCCCGCGCGCCTCGGCGCTGGCTGTGGCGCCCCCGCCGGCCGCGGAGCGGACGCGCGCGCCGGCGTCCACGTCTGCCCGCCTGGCTCGGGTGGCGGCGCGCCCTGCTGCCGCTGCTGCTGCTGGGGCTGGTCGCAGGCGGGGGCTACCTCGCCTGGGACCAGCTGCTGGCGCCGCTCACCGACGTCCCCGACGTGATCGGCCTCCCGCAGGACGAGGCGGCCGCGGCGCTGGAGCAGGACGGGTTCGTGCCGGTGATGGACGCGGAGACCGTGTTCACCCGCGACGTCGCCGAGGGCAGCGTTGCTGACCAGGAACCGCGCGGCACCGCCCGGCTCGGGGCGGCCGTGACGCTCACCATGTCGGCCGGGCCACCGGAGGTCGCCAGTGGCGTGCCGGCGGTGGTCGGCCAGCCCAAGGACCAGGCGGTCGGTGCGCTCGCCCGGGCGCACCTCCAGCCCGAGGTGGTCGAGCAGCACAGCGAGGAGGTCGCCGAGGGAGTGGTGATCGCGACCGACCCGCCGCCGGGCACGCCGATCCGCGAGCTCGCGACGGTCACGGTGACCGTCAGCCTCGGCCGCCAGCCGCTGGAGGTGCCGGAGGTCACCGGCCGCAGCCGGGACGCGGCCGAGCAGGAGCTCGCCGGGATCGGTCTGGCCCCGGTGGTGGCCGCCGAGGAGTTCAGCGACGAGGCGCCCGCCGGGGCGGTGGTGGCACAGGACCCGCCTGCGGGGGCGAGGCTGTTCCGCGGCGACGAGGTGCGGCTGACCGTGTCGAAGGGGCCTCAGCCGTTCCCGATGCCCGACGTCGAGGGACGACCGCGTGACGACGCGGTGCGTCAGCTGGAGGGTCTGGGGCTGCGCGTCGCCGTGCGCGAGCAGGACGGTGGCGTCTTCAAAGTCCCCAAGGGGCAGGTGGCACTTCAGGAACCCAAAGCGGGCACGACCGTGCACCGCGGCGACACCGTCACGATCCGCGTGTGGAAGTGAGCCATCCCTTCATCCGGTAGCCGGCCGTCGCCGGGGACCCCGACCGGCCGGTGGACCGTGGCGCTGGTCGCGGTCACGTTCGTGTGGGGCGCGACGTTCGTGGTCGTGCAGGAGGCGGTGGAGCGCCTCGCGGTGTTTCCGTTCAACGCCTGGCGGTTCGCGATCGCCGCGACCACCCTCGGGGTGGCGGTGCGCGGTCAGTTGCCGCACCTGGGACGGCGTGGACTGCGTCGCGGTGTCCTGCTCGGGACGGCGCTGTGGGCGGGCTACGCGCTGCAGACCTTCGGGTTGACGCTCACCACCGCACCGAAGGCGGCGTTCATCACCGGGATGGTGGTCGTGATCACGCCGCTCCTGCAGGCCCCGATCCTGCGCCAGGTGCCCGCAGGTCCGGCCGTGACCGGCGCGGTCATGGCTGCCGTCGGCCTGGGGCTGCTCACCCTCCATGGCAGCCTGGTGCCGGCGGCCGGGGACCTGCTCGTGCTCGGCTGCGCCGTGGCATTCGTGCTGCACCTGATCGGGTTGGGTGCCTGGTCCAGCGCGCATCCGGTCGGCGCCCTGGCGACCGTGCAGCTGGCGACCGCGGCGCTGCTGCACGCGACGGGAGGAACCGTGCGTGACGCCGCGATCGGGGCGGCGTCCGCGTGGTGGACCGGATCGCCCTACGTCTGGGCCGCGATCGGGTTCACCGCGGTGTTCGCCACGGCGCTGGCGTTCTTCGCGCAGACCGCGGCCCAGCGGGTGCTGTCACCGACCCGCACGGCGGTCGTGTTCACGCTGGAACCGGTGTTCGCGTGGCTCACGGCGTGGCTGGGCGTCCCGCTGCTGGCCGCCGCCGGCATCCGCGGGCTGTCGGCGGCCACGTTCGGGGCCCGGGAGGCCGCCGGGGCGGCGCTGATCCTCGTCGGCATGCTGTGGTCGGAGCTCCGCGGGGGTGAGGCGCCCGACGCGCTCGCGGCCGAAGAGACCGCGGCGCTGGGCACCGCCGAGGGATCCGGGCGGTCGCCCGCCCCGAACAAGGGGGACGGGACCCGCAGGCGGTCGCTGTCCGAGGTCCCCCGCGTCAGGCGGGGTCGCGGTCGGCGCCGCGCGCCGCCCAGCCGGTCAGGACCACCTCGCTGATCGCCAGCTCGTCCGAACCGCCGTCGGGGACGGCCTGCAGGACCTGCAGCGACACCAGCGAGGCCAGTTGCGGCTCCGGCAGTCGCACGAGCTGCTCACCGCTCACGTCGGTCAGTGTGATCTCGAACGCTGGCCGGCCGTCGAAGGACGACAGCACCTTCGAGGCTCTGGCGCTCGCCGAGAACGTCGCGTCGTCGCGCTGGTCACCGTTGCGCACCACGACCGCCTCCACCCACGACCGTCGCGCCAACCGCAGGTGCAGGGACGCACCTTCCCCCGGACCGGGCGCGCCCTCGGCCCACGCGGTCGCCGGATCGCCGTCGACGGCGAGATCGGCATCGCGCGGCACGTCGCCTTCCACCTTGGTCGAGCTCGCCGTGGCATCGGACACGGCCAGCGGCGCGGGCTCCTCCGGGTAGACGGCGGGGTCGAACACGGGCGTGGCGGCCTCGCCGGCCATCAGACCGAAGCGGATGTAGACGAGCGCACCGATCAGCGTCCCGATCACCGCGGCGGCGACCAGCACAACGACCCACGGCAGCCATCTGCGCCGCTCGCGCATCCCGACGACGCCCTCGGGCTCCGCGTCGGCGGACGCCCCGACCGTGGGCGGTGCCTGGCCGCTGTCGAGGTCGGCGCCGCAGCGCCCGCACAACGCCCGTCTCGGGCTGTTGGCCGCCCCGCATAGGGGGCAGCGGCGCAGGTCCGGCCCGTCCGGCGGCAGGGCCGGCATCCGGGTGGTGGCGGCGCCGATCGGCGTGGTCCCGCCCGCCGCCGCCGCGCCGCGGTCACGGTCGGGGCGGTCCGCTGCCTCCCACGCGGCGGGGACGGCCGGGGCCGACCGCGCCAGCTCGTCGCGGTCGGCGTCGGTGACGGACCCTCCCGCCCCCCGCAGCGGGCGGCCGCATGACGTGCAGTAGCGGTCGTCCGCCTCGACCCGGGCCCCACAGGCGGGGCACATCACCCGCCGCCCCCGCAGCGACCGGTGCACGGTCGACCTCGGACACGACGGCAGCCGACCGTCATGGCACCTCCTGGCAGCCCTCGTCCGACCCCGAGGGTAGCGACGCGCGCCGGCCGGTCGGCGTGCGGTTGGCGCGCACACCCCCTGGTCGTTACGCTCCGCTCGTGCGCATCGCCGCGACGTGGAGCTTCGACGGCTTCGGCCCACGGGGCCGGGTCCGAGGACGCTGACGTCCGGCGCGGATCACGAGCCCCGGGGCCGACCCCGGGGCTCTCGTGTTGCGACGACAGTGGAGTTCCGGCTGCGACCGGGAGGCGGTGTGGACGGCGGCGGCCGGGGAGCCGGCAGTGGGACGAAGGAGGACACGATGGTCGTCGTGATGCGGCCGAACGCGACCGAGGAGGACATCGCCAAGGTCGTCGACGCGGTGGCGGAGGTCGGCGGCGAGGCGTTCGTCAGTCACGGCAAACACCAGACGATCGTCGGCCTGGTCGGCGACCTCAGCCAGTTCGCCGAGATGCCACTGCACGCCTTCCCGGGGGTGGAAGACGTCATCCGGGTCTCCAAGCCGTACAAGCTGGTGAGCATCGAGACCCACCCTCGGCCGTCCACCGTGATGGTGGGTGACGTCCCGATCGGGCGTGACACCTTCACGCTCATCGCCGGGCCCTGCGCCATCGAGACCGAGGAGCAGGCCCGCGCCGCCGCGACGATGGCGAAGGACGCGGGGGCCGCGATCCTGCGGGGCGGTGCCTTCAAGCCACGCACCTCGCCGTATGCCTTCCAGGGGCTGGGCGAGCGCGGTCTGGACATCCTCGCCGAGATCGGCCGCGACCTCGGGCTCCCCGTGGTCACCGAGGTCGTCACGCCCGCGGACGTGGGCCTGGTCGCCGAGCGGGCCGACATGCTGCAGATCGGCACGCGCAACATGCAGAACTTCCAGCTGCTCAAGGAGGTCGGGCTGGCGCGCCGGCCGGTGCTGCTCAAGCGGGGCATGACCGCGACGATCGACGAGTGGATCATGGCCGCGGAGTACATCGCGCACACCGGCAACCTCCAGATCGTCCTGTGCGAGCGTGGCATCCGCACGTTCGAGACCGCGACCCGCAACACGCTGGACGTGTCGGCCGTCCCGGTTGCGCAGTCGCTGACTCACCTGCCGGTGATCGTGGATCCGTCCCACTCCGGCGGGAAGCGCGATCTCGTGCTGCCCCTGGCACGGGCCGCGATCGCCGCCGGCGCGGACGGGGTCATCGTGGACGTCCACCCCCGGCCCGAGGTCGCGCTGTGCGACGGGCCGCAGGCGCTGGTCCGAGAGGACCTGATCCGCCTGCGTCAGGACGTGCTGCGCTTCAGCACGGCGGCGGATCGTGAGCTGGCGCGCCCGCAGGCCGATCAGCCGACGGCCGGTGCCTGGGGCCGCGCCTAGGCGCCTCCCTCACACGATCGTGCGTCCTTCCGCTGACATCCCGGCGGCACGACGCACGGACAGGGTTACTGGCGAACGCACGCACGATCCGAGTGCCTGGCGGAAGCAGGCACGATCCGAGTTCCCTCGTCGCCCGGGGGCCGCCGCCCGGTTCAGGCGCGGTGGCGCTCGATGGTCATCTTCTCGACCGCCGTGTCGATCCTGCGCCACAGGTCGTCACGCACGTCTGCGATGGCGTCCCTCAGCGCCGGTTCGCGCGATGTCACCACGATCCGGTCGATCTTGGGCAGCCGCGCCTCCAGAACCACCTGTTGCTCGTTGGAGTCGCGCCCCTTGATGGAGAGCTCCAGGTCGACCGCGTCGGCGTCGAAGCGCTTCAGCCGCCGGTCCAGCTTGCGCAGCCGGCCCAGGATCTCGTCGCGCTCCGACTCGGCGAACCCGGCCCCGAGCCGCAGCTGCTGGATGGATGCCCCGTCGCCATCGCGGATGTTGGCCATACGCCTCCCCTCCCATCGGCCTCCGCCTCCACCGTACGCCGCTGCTGGGACGTGCGCGATGTTCCCGCGTCCGTCTCGGACGCGGTCCGTGTGCGCCATCGCACGTAGCGTCAGATGGCGAGGTGGCGGGCGAGCGCCTCCCCCGCCCGGCGGCAGCCCACCGCGTCCACGTCGAGGTGGGTGACCAACCGCAGCGTGCGCTCGTCGAAGGCCACCACCAGCACACCCTCCGCGGCGAGCCCGTCCTGCACCTGCACCGCGTCGAGACCGCCGGTGCGCACGTACGCCATGTTCGTCTGGACCTGCCCCAGATCGACCGCGTCCGGGCAGGCGTCCGCCAGGATCCCGGCGATCAGACGTGCGTTGGCGTGGTCCTCGTGCAGCCGGTCCACGTGGTGGCGCAGCGCGTAGGTCCCTCCCGCCGCGATGATCCCCGACTGGCGCATCGCGCCCCCGTAGCGCCGCCGCCACCGGCGCGCCTCGTCGATCGCCGCAGCGTCGCCGACCAGGACTGACCCGACCGGAGCGCCGAGACCCTTCGACAGCGAGAACATCAGGCCCTCCACGAGCGCGGCGTAAGCGGCCGGCTCGACGCCGGAGGCCGCTGCAGCGTTGAACAGGCGGGCACCGTCCATGTACAGGTTGACGGCCCGCCGGTGCGTGACCTCAGCGATCGCCCGCAGCCGCTCCAGTGGGTAGACGGTCCCGCCCCGCCGGTTGTGCGTCTGCTCGACCGCCACCAAGGAGGTCGGCGTCAGGTGGTAGGCGTCGGGGCGGATCGCCGCGTCCACCTGCTGGGCGTCGAGCAACCCGTCGTCGGTCGGGAGCGTCCTGAACTGCACCCCCGCCAGCAGCGCACCCGCACCGTCCTCGTAGTCCACGACGTGGGCGTCCGCCTCGACGGCGACCTCCGTGCCGGGACGGGCCAGCACGCGCAGCCACAGCTGGTTGGCCATCACGCCCGACGGGACGAACAGGGCCGCCTCCCGGGCGAAGCGCCCGGCGGCGAGCTCCTCCAGCTCTCGGACCGACGGGTCCTCCCCGAACACGTCGTCGCCCACCTCGGCGCTCGCCATCGCGCGCCGCATCCCGGTGGTCGGCCGCGTCACCGTGTCGGATCGCAGATCGACCAGCTCGGGCACCGTCGCTCCGCGGGTCGGGCGACCGAGCGTAGACGCCCGCTACCGTGGCCGGGCGAGCAGGAGGCAGCCGTGGGCAAGCATGCGGGTGCGCCGTGCCCGGTGGAGCCGGCAGCGTCCCTCGCAGCGTTGACCACCGAGGGCCACGCGCTCGACCGGATCCTCGACCACGTGCGCGGACCGTGGCAGGCCCGGCGCACCCGACTGCCCGAGTGGAACCTTGGGGAGCTGGTTGCCCACCTGGCGCGCGGAGCGGCCCGCGTGGCCGCGTACCTGGCCGAGGCGCCTCCAGCGACCGCGGAGGTGGGGTGGCTCGACTACTGGCGGCGCGCCCGTGACCTGGACCCGGCCGCGATCGCGGAGCGCTCCCGCCGGGAGGCGGCAGCCGCCCGTCCGGAGGAGCTGCGAGAGCGGTTCAGCACCGCATGGCGCGGCGCGGTCGAGGCGGCCCGCGTCGCCGTGCCCGGCCGTCTGCTGCCGTCGCCGGTGGGCGCGATGCGCCTCGACCACTACCTGACCAGCCGGGTCGTGGAGGTCACGGTCCACGGGTTGGACCTCCGCGCCGCCCTGGGGCTGGAGGAAGTGGCGACCCCACAGGGGCTGGTTGTGACTTGCGCGGTGCTCGAGGGGTTGGCTGGCGGACGACCGTCCGACCTGGAGGAGGACGTGGGCTTCGTGCTGGCTGCCACAGGTCGACGCCCGCACGGCGCGGCCGGCTTCCCCCTGTTGACGTGAGGCAGCGGACGTGGAGGTCCCGTCGCGGCGCCCTGGTCGTCGGCGCCCACGCCGACGACCTGGCGTGCGGGCCCCGCCACGAGCGCACGCTGGGTCGAGGAGGGCTGGCGCGTGCGCGAGCGCCCGGCCGCGTCAGGTCCGCGCAGCTGAACCTCGGCGTGGGCTGCAGCGGATCGTCGCGGTGCTCGACGCGCGGAGATGACCGGTGAGCGGGCACGTCCTCGTGGGGACGAGCGGCTGGCAGTACGACGACTGGGACGGCCGCTTCTATCCCGCTGACGTTCCCAAGCGCCGCTGGTACGAGCACTACGCGAGCGTGTTCCCGACGGTGGAGATCAACTACAGCTTCTACCGGCTGCCACGCACCAGCACCGCCGAGCGGTGGAACCGGCAGGCACCCGACCGCTTCCGCTACGCGGTCAAGGGCAGCCGCTACATCACCCACAACCTCAAGCTCGCCGACCCCGCCGAGGCCATCGCCAACGTCGTCGAGCGGCTCGCCCCGCTGAAGACGTTCCTGGGCGTGTGGCTGTGGCAGCTGCCACCGAACCTCCACCGGGACGTGCCGCGGCTGGACACCTTCCTGGGCCTGCTGCCCGCCGGTCACCGCCACGCGGTCGAGTTCCGCCACCGCTCGTGGTACGACGACGAGGTGGTCGCCACCCTGCGTCACCACGGGGCAGCGTGGGTGTGGCTGTCCGACCAGCAGATGCCCGACGACGCGCCGGTGACGGGCGACTTCGTCTACCTGCGGCTGCACGGGCTGGGGTCGGAGGACGAGCGCTACCGCTGGGACTACGCGGACGAGGAACTGGCGCCGTGGGTGGAGCGGCTGCGTGATGCGGCGGGGCGCGGGCTGGACGGTTTCGTGTACTTCAACAACGACCACCATGCCAAGGCGCCAAGCAACGCACGTCGGATGATCGACCTGCTCGACGACACCGCATACCCCTGGCCGTGAGGGTCACATCGGGGCGGGGACGCTCACAGCGGGCTCGGCGACGGTCACAGGGTCGGCGACGGTCACAGCGTTGCTCGGCGACCGCCACAGCGGTCGGCGACGGTCACAGCGGGGTCGGGGCGCAGCGGTCGGCGACGGTCACAGCGGGGTCGGGGCGCCGTGCGGGGCGGCGGGGTCATCCCACTCCTGTTCTGTGAACCACCGCACCGTCCGTACCCGCGGATCGAAGCTGAGCAGCGCGTGGACCGCAGAGCACAGCAGCGTCAACCCCTCCTGGTGTCCGCTGCGGCGCAGGAGCCGCCCCAACCCGGCCGCGACCTCCGACACGATGATCCAACCGCGACCCTCTTCGGGCACGTACCCGACGTTGATGCGCGCTCGCCACCGCCCGCGGCGGCAGTCGAACTGCCACGCGTGAGCGGGGTCACGGGGGTCGCCGCAGGCCCAGCCGCGCTGGGTCAGGCGGACCCGTAGCGACGTGGTGAGGTCACGCCCCGGCGTGACCCCTGCGCCACGGTCGCGCTGGAAGTCGCCCGCGAAGGCGACGTGGTCGCGCACGGCGCCGCCCGTCAATCAGCCCTCGCGTCCGGTCACCGCGGCCAGCCAGGACGCGAGCTGATCGTGCACGGTCCGGTGGCCGGCGATGATGCACGGGGCGCGTTCCGGTCCGACCTCCACCTCGCGCAGCGACGACACGCCGCCCGCCTCCGCCACCAGGACCTGCCCGGCCGCCCGGTCCCACGGCTTGAGGCCGATCTCGTAGAAGCCGTCGAACCGGCCCGCAGCCAGCCACGCCAGGTCCAGCGCCGCGGCGCCCACGCGTCGCACGTCGCGGACCTGCGGGAGCAGGTCGGCGACCCAGCGTCCCTGCATGGCCCGGACCTGCGGCCCGTAGCTGAAACCGGTCGCGACCAACGCCATCGTGAGGTCGTCCGGCTCGCGCACCTCGACGGTGCTCCCGTTGACGGTCGTGCCGCCACCGCGATGCGCCGCGAAGGTCTCGTCGCGGTGAGGATCGTGCACGACACCCACGACCCCGCCCTGGTCGTCCTCGCACGCGATCGAGACGCACCACGCCGGGATGCCGTACAGGAAGTTCACGGTGCCGTCGAGGGGGTCCACGACCCACCGCAGACCGGTCGTGCCACGACGGTTGCCGGCGTCCTCCTCGCCGAGCAGACCGTCGTCGGGGCGGGCCGCCAGCAGCCCTTCGTTGATCAGCCGCTCGGAGGCGTGGTCGGCCTCGGACACAGGATCGGTGGCGCTCGTCTTGGTGTCGATCTGCAGTGTGCGGTCGACGTAGCCCATCAGGAGATCACCCGCCTCACGGGCGAGATCGACCGCCAGCTCCAAGAGGTCCATCAGCCGAAGAAGGTCTCGGCGACCTCGTACAGTTCGCGCGGCACGAGCTTGAGCTCCTTGGTCGCCTCGGCGAGCGGCACCGCAACGACGTCCGGACCGATCAGGCCCGTCATGGCACCCCACTCGTCGCGCTGGACCATCTCGACCGCCTCGCACCCGAACCGGGTGGCGAGCACGCGATCCGCCGCGTGGGGCGTGCCGCCACGCTGCACGTGTCCGAGGATGGTCACGCGTGCGGGGAAGCCGGTGCGCCGCTCGATCTCGTTGGAGATGGGCTGGCTGATGCCCCCCAGGACGGGCCGCCCGAACTGGTCCTTCGGCGGTGGCGGCAGTTCCATCGTGCCCTCGGCGGGCACCGCCCCCTCCGCGACCACCACGATGGAGAAGTCGCGCCCCGAGCCGGCGCGCTGCTTGACGTGCCGGCACACGCCGCCGACGTCGAACGGGAACTCGGGGATCAGGATCGCGTCCGCACCCCCGGCGATGCCCGCGTGGATTGCGATCCAGCCGGCGTGGCGACCCATCACCTCCAGCACCATCACCCGGTTGTGGGACTCGGCCGTCGAGTGCAGCCGGTCCACTGCGCCGGTGGCGATGTCGGCGGCCGTGAGGAAACCGACCGTCATCTCGGTCCCCCCCACGTCGTTGTCAATCGTCTTGGGGATCCCGACGATCGGGACGCCCTGGTCCACGGCGAGACGTGTGGCGGCGCCCAACGTGCCCTCGCCGCCGATGACGACCAGGCCGTCGAGACGGTGCACCTCCAGCGTCTCGCGGATGCGCGCCACGCCGTCGGGCTCGCGGTAGGGATCGACACGGGAGGTGCCGAGGATGGTGCCGCCGCGGTACAGGATCCCACGGGTCGACGCGACCGTGAGCGGTTCGACCTCCATGTCGAGCACACCCCGCCAGCCGTTGCGGAAGCCGAAGCACGCGATGCTGTGGCGCTCGACGGCGGTGCGCACAACGGCTCGGATCACCGCGTTCAGGCCGGGGCAGTCGCCCCCGCCGGTCAGCAGCCCGATGCGCCGCCTCACGTCGCCTCCCCCACCTGGTGTCGCCGCCATCCTACGGAGGTGGGGTCACCCACCCGGCACAGGTCCGTCAGCTGGCGCGGCGGTCGGCGTCGAGGTCGGGGACCTGCGTCACGGTGGGGGCCCGCTCGTCCTCCACCCCGTCGACGGTGACGTCGCCCTCCTTGATCTTGGACGCGTACTCGTCCACGTACTCCTGCCCCGACAGCAGCATGATCTCGTACATCAGCTCGTCGGTCACCGACCGCAGCACGAAGGGGTCGTCCGTCTGACCCTCGTAGCGCGAGAACTCGAGCGGGCGCCCGTAGCGGACCTTCACCGGGCGGCGGCGCGGCAGGTACGAGTCCGGCGGCTGCACCTCACGGGTGCCCACCACTCCGCAGGGCACGATGGGCACGCCGGCCTCGAGCGCCATGCGGGCGGGTCCGGTCTTGCCACGGTACAGACGACCGTCGGGGCTGCGGGTGCCCTCGGGGTAGACGCCGAGGAGATCACCGCGGCGCAGCACCTTCGTGCCCGCCTCCAGCGCCTGCCGCGAGCGGTCTCCGCCCGAGCGGAAAGTCGGGATGACGCCCGCGCCCTCGAAGAACCAGCGCGTGCGCCACGACTCGAAGTAGTCGGCCTTCCCGAGGAAGTACACGGGGCGGTCCAACCACAGCGGCAGGAAGATCGAGTCGATGAACGACAGGTGGTTGGCCGCGAGGATGGTGCCGCCGGACGCCGGGATGTGCTCGCGCCCTTCCACGTACAGGTGGAAGTACCGCCCGATCGGGACGGGCAACAGCGCGTGCAACACACGGTAGAGCAGCGGCGCGTCGTTCATCCCCGGCATCGCTCACCGTCCGTCGTCACGCCGCGTAGCGGGGTAGCCTAGCCGGGGCAGTCACGGAGTCGATCACGTCTCCCCAGGACACCACGGACGACGACGGGTCCCCGCCGCTGGTCTTCACCCGCCTGCGACGTCTGGCCACTCCACTGGGCATCCTGCTGGCGGGACTGCTCGTGGTCACGCTGAGCTACCAGGGCCCTCTGTGGGCGGCGCCCGTCGTGGTGGTGGCGGTGGCCGGACTCGTCGTCTGGTTGCGGCAGCGCCGCGACCAGGAGGACCGCGACGGCACCGGCTCCGGCGGTGGCTGACCACCTCGCGGGGCCAGGGAAGCACTCGCCGCGTCGAAGCCCGAAAGTCCCTGCCGGAAACGACCGGCCGGGACCGCCCCGTCCGATCGGCGGACCTTGGCCGCTCTCCTGACGCCCCGGACCGCCGTGCCCGACCGGCCCGTCTGATCGGTGGACCTCGGCCGCTCTCCTGACGCCCGCAGCGCCGTGCCCTTCACGTGCGGGCGACCGGGTCCGACGCCGCGTCGCACGACGCGCGGCGGCCATGCTCTCGTGGGGCGCCGTCGGGGCGTCTGTTCGGAACGGAGAGAGCATGGCGGACGGAGACGTCATCGAACTGCTTCAGCAGGACCACGACGAGGTCCGCCAGCTGTTCTCCCGGCTCGACGACGCGTCACCGCAGGAGCGTGGCGAGCTCTTCCGCACGATCGTTCACGAGCTCGCACGTCACGAAGCCGTCGAGGAGGCGATCGTACACCCCACCGCGAGGGACGAGGTGCCCGGCGGCGAGGAGGTCGCGCGCTCGGTCCTTGAGGAGGAGAACGAGGCCGAGCAGCTGATGGCACGCATGGAACATGGACCCGACCAGCGAGGAGTTCCTCGCGGCGTTCCAGCAGCTGCGGAGCGACGTGCTCGACCACGCACGCCACGAGGAGACCAGGAGTGGCCGCGGTTGCGCGAGACGCTCAGCGTCGAACGGCTACTGGCGATGGGCGAGGGCTTCTCGCAACTGAAGGAGCGCGGCCCGACCCGGCCGCACCCGCGTACCCCGCAGACGCCCGAGGTCCGTGCCGTGCTGGCCCCGTCGTGGGCGTGTTCGACCGTGCGCGTGACGCTGCCCGGGAGATCTTCTCGCGCTGACGATCGACGGCTGACACCCGTGGCGACCGCGGGCGGCGACGTGCGCCGGCCCGGTCCCGGCAGTCCGGCTGCCCGGCCCCCTCCAGCATCGTGCGTCCTCGCGGTCGCCGGTGACCGTCACGACGCACGATCCGAGCCCCACCCGTCCCCCTCCAGCATCGTGCGTCCTGGCGGTCGCCGGTGACCGTCACGACGCACGATCCGAGTCCCACGGGGCGCGGGCGGCCGCGGCGGTCAGACCCCGCCGGCGCACGTCGGCGGGTGCACGATCCCGGCCAGAACGCGGGCGCGCGCTGCGAGCTGTGCGGGAGGAGACGGCCGATAAGCCGGATCCTGTCCCCGCCCCCCCCAGCCGGGCGGCGGGTGG
>DASZZX010000331.1:0-3466 GCA_036260415.1 Nitriliruptorales bacterium | reverse complement strand
CGAAGCAGACCTCGGTGACGCTGAGGTCGCCACGACGCAGCAGCGCCATCGCGCGCTCGATGCGCCGCGTCATCAGATAGGCGTACGGCGACTCGCCGTAGGCGAGCCGGAACTGGCGGCTGAGGTGCCCGGCCGACATGTTCACACCGCGGGCGAGCGCCTCGACGTCCAGCGGCTGCGCGTACTCCCGGTCGATCCGGTCGCGAACGCGGCGCAGCCGCGCGAGGTCACGCAGGTGCTGGGCTGCGGCGGGTCTGCTGGTCACCTGCGCGATCGTGCCACGTCGCACCGGAGTTGCCCAGCGCCGCTGGCGTCCCACCCCACTCCGCGTCCGCCCTGCCCCGGTCCGGTCAAGGGTTCAAAGGACGTCGAGTTCGTCGAGGAGGCCGACAAGCTCTGAGGGTCGCGGGCAGCACGAGAGCACGGCGATGCTACCCGGGCGGGCCAGTTACGAGGCGTTCAGCAAGGTCTGGCCGGACCTGACGGAGTTCGCCGCCGGCAAGGACTCGGTGCACCCCGGCTACAAGAACTCTCCATCGCGGTCGTGGAACTCTCCATCGCGGTCGACGAAATACTTCGCGACGGGAAACGCGCCATCTCCAGCTCGTCGGCCGACGAACGGAAATCCTAGCGCGGGGCGTGCCGACCCTCGGCGCAAACCGAGCGCCCGCGCGTGCCGGGCCTGCGGCTTCCAGCCTCGCGGGTCCTGACCAGACGTCGGTCATCCGGTAGGGGAGCGGCGACAACCGCAGGCATGACGTGGTGCACTATCCCACCTGCCGTGGACCGGCGCGTTCAACTGGAACTTCGTCGACTCGCGGCGACGAGGCTCGCGGCGGTGTCCGAGCTCCCGGGGGAGCCTCCGTGACCGGCTGGCTGCGCCCGAAAGCTCGAGGTGATCCGTCTATCGGATTGGCGCCGATCGCGCGATCCATCCGGGTAGCGTGTCTCTGACGCCGTCGTGTCGGCGGCCACGGTCCACTCCAAGATGGAGTTCCACATGAATGGTCTGAAGCAGATCCGGCGGGGACGCCGCCGTGCGGTGGTGGCCGCGGCGGCGGTGGCGCTGGTGATAGCTTCCTGTGAGGGTGGGGGTCAGGACGTGGGAGGCGACGTCGCGACACCAACCCCCACGAGGGACGACGTCGACATCGCAGCGTTTTGTGATGCGGCGATCGAAGGTGAGTCGCTCTTGCGGGCCGGACCTGAGCTCGATGAGCAAGGGAACCCCACCGAGGAGGGTGTCCAGCGCTTCAGCGAACAGCTGGGGCCCCTGCTCGAGGACTTGGAGAGGAACGCCCCCCAGGAGATCTCCTCCGAGGTCGATGCCGTCGTCGAGAACGTCCGCCGGGCGGTCGACGAGGGAGATTCTGCCGCTACGCAGACTCCCGAGCACTTCCAGGCAGATGCTGCAATCGACGACTACGTGTTCGAGAACTGCGAACTCGATGCCGCGCAGGAAATCACGGGTGAGGACTACGCCTTCAACGGGGTCCCCGCGACGCTGTCAGCCGGTCAGGTGGGCATCCGGTTGGACAACCAGGGCAGGGAGGTGCACGAGGCGGTGATCTTCCGCATCAACGATGACGTCGAGGAGAACATCGAGGAGCTGCTCCAACTGCCCCAGGAGCAGTCCGAGGCCGTGGTGGAGTTCAAGGGTGTCGCCTTCGCCGAGCCCGACAGCACCGGTTCGACGGTGATCGACTTGGAAGCAGGCCGTTACGGCGTCGTCTGCTTCATCCCGGTGGGGACCACGTCGCTGGACTCCCTGTTCGCCGGTGGTCCAGAGGGCGATGATGGCCAGGCGTCGCCGGGCGGGCCGTCACCCACCGGAACGGGGTCGCCCACACCCGATGAGTCTCCCGTGGACGGTGAGTCCCCTACCGCAGCCGGCACCGAGGGCCCTGGTGAAGAAGGCCCGCCTCACTTCACCCGTGGGATGTTCGCCGAGTTCGAGGTGAACTGACCGCTCAACGTCCTGCATCGACAGTGGAGGGGCGGCTGCGGCCGTCCCTCCACTGATCGCTGTAGAGATACCGTAGGACCGCGCGATCGCAGGCCGGCCTCCGAACACCGGGCGGTCCAAGGTCCAGATCGAGACGTCACCCAGGTCAGCGTCCAACCATCTGGTTCGGCGCCTTCTCGCGGCTGCGCCCACCACACTGGTCGGCCGTCCGCGGCGCAGGTAGCGACCGGTGCGGCGCAGCCGCAGCGGCGGGGCGGTGAACGGTGGTTCTGGGCGCGTACGGGACTCAGGTGCGCCGCTCGAAACGCAGGTCGAAGTCCGTGCGCCACGTGGCCCCACGATCCTCAGACATCTCCCAGGCCCCGAGGATGCGGTCGTCCTCCAGCCGGGCCACGAAGCGCTGGTGAAAGTCTGGATCCTCGCGGAGCATGGTCCATTCGGTATCGGTGAACGACATGACGAAGTGTCGGTCGACACCGCGAGAATCGTGATACAGGACCTCGTAGCGCTCGTATGCGGTGTTGTGCCCGAATACCAGGTCCCACACGGGCTCGCCGTCGAGCTCGGAGTCCATGATCACGAAGGCGTCGCCGAGCCACTGAAAGGTTGCCCGTCCGTGTTGCTCGACCCCCAACGAGTCGAGGAACCAGGCGTTGGTGAGCGTGAGGTCCCAGTCGCCGACGAGTCTCGAAAGCTGGTCCATCGCCTCGCTTCGTGCCATGACTGCACCTCCGCGTCGTAGGGGCGACCGTAGCCACCGAGCTGCGCCGCCCACTGCTCGCCAGCTCGTGGCCGTGGTCGCACTGGAGCGAGGAGACTGATGTCGGCGGGTGCTTGGAGTGGAGCGCGAGCGACGTCTTGCACGACCAATGCCGTGGGTCTGAGCGGCTGCCATCCGGCGACTCCCAGCACCGCAGGTACATGACGCCAAGGCGTTCCTCGGCCTACGACACCTCACGCTCGAATTGATCAGGACTCCCTCGACACCGCCCGGCCCCACGCGACCTTTCACCTCGGCAGTCGTGATCGTCTTCAACTGCCACCCCCGGGCGGCCTCGTCGTTGAGGATCCACTGAAGCTTGTCGCCCGCCATCGTCCCGCCGATCATCTTCTCGCGCAGCTCCACGACGCGGTACTCGTATTTCGCGGCCATCTCGACTCCATGGTCTCCGGGGTGTATCGGTTTCGTGTCAGTGGGCGGCCCCGGGTGGGGACTCGTGCCCGACGTGCGACTCACCCGAGTCGCGGCTTCGGCTATCTGCTCGCCCGAGACGTATCGGTGGCGAGGCAGTCTGCAACCGTGGTTGTAAACGGGGGCGCTCAGCGACGCTGACGCTCGAAAGAACGGCCGCTGTGCCCGCGGATGTTCCGCGTCTGGGTTCGTGACGGAAAACGGGATGGAAAACTCCCCACCAATGGCAGGTCCGTGAGGACCACCGGAGGTGGACAGCATGGCAGAGCAACAGAACGTGGGGAAGCGTCGCCGTCGGCGGCTGCTGA
>DASZZX010000330.1:0-1600 GCA_036260415.1 Nitriliruptorales bacterium | reverse complement strand
CGTCGTCGTCCGGGAGGACGACGCCGGTGCAGGAGCGGGTTCGCCGTGGTCAGGGCGCGTGTCGCGCTACCACAGCGGGAGCCGGCCGGCGACCGCGGGGCCGTCCGTCGGCTGCCGCCAAGTCGACTCGTCCACAGTTGTGTGCACAGCTGGGGATGGACTTCCACCGCTGTAGTTACTGGGGTGCCCTTCTCGTCACACCTGTCCCACCCGTGGCGAAACCGCTGCTCGAAGGCGTGTGGTCGAACAGGCGTTCTCCACACGTCGTGGACAACCCTGGGGGTGGAGCGCTTTGTCGACCTGTGGACAGCCCCGGTCCGCTGTGCACAGCACGGCCTGTGTACAACACTGTGCGTATCCGACTGCTCACAAGCGAACGGCCCCCGTCCAGGGTGGGACGGGGGACGCGGCGGCTGCTCACCGGCCTTGCTGCGTGGGTCCTGTGTCAGCGCCAGCGCATCGACATGACCAGACCGGCGACCATGAGGCCGAAGCCGATCAGGAAGTTCCAGGCGTTGAGCGACGACATGAACGGGATCCGGTCGCCGGCGACGTAGAACACGACGATCCACAGCAGCCCCAGCAGCATGAGGGTGACCATGAGCGGGGCGTACCAGCGCGGGCTGGGCTGGAGGGCCCGCGCGCTCGTCGTCCCGGACTGCAGGGTGCCCTGCGGCGGCGTGTAGACCGACTTCTTGCGCACCTTGGACTTGGGCACCGATCGACTCCCTCCGGGGCCGGTCCGTCGCGACCGGCCGTGACGGTTCCCCAGCCTAAGCTGCGCTGGTGGCCACAGCCCGCACCCTGCGCCCGCGGCTGACCCGTCGGGGTACCGCGTGGGCCGCGCTGGTGCCCGTGGTGGCGCTGGCGGCCGGGCTGCTGTTCGCGACGTCGAGCCAGACCGCCCAGGGCACGGACCTGCGCGGCGGGGAGGCCACCGAGCTCTCCGCCCTCATCCCCGCCCGGGAGGACGTCGTCGCCCAGCAGGAAGAGCAGCTGGCGGCGCTGCAGGCCCAGGTGCAGGCCCTCACCGACCAGGCCGCGTCCCGCGACGGCGACGTGGCGGCCGCTCGCGACGCCGGGGAGGCCGGCGCCCTCTCGGCCGGCCTGGTGGCCCTCACCGGCCCCGGTGTGCAGATCACCCTCGACGACGCCCCGCGGCGGCCCGACGGCTCGCTGCCCCTCGGCGCGCGGCCCGACGACGTCGTCATCCACCAGTCCGACGTGCAGGCCGTCGTCAACGCCGTGTGGGCCTCCGGCGCGGACGCGGTGGCGATCATGGACCAGCGGCTGATCGCCACCAGTGCGGTCCGCTGTGTCGGCAACGTGCTGCTGCTCCACGGCCGCACCTGGTCCCCGCCGTTCGTGGTCACCGCCATCGGGGACGCCGACGCGATCCGCGCCCAGCTGGCGGCGTCGCCCCAGGTCCAGGTCTTCCGGCAGGCCGTGGAGGACTACGGGCTGGGCTTCGCCGTCCAGGCACGCGGGGAGCTCACCCTGCCCGCCTACGACGGCCCACCGGACATGGAGTACGCCACAGCCGCTGACGGCTGACCCCGCCCTCGGTGTACACAAGGACCGTGAGCCGTCCCGTCCTGGT
>DASZZX010000329.1:0-2865 GCA_036260415.1 Nitriliruptorales bacterium | reverse complement strand
GTGACGCGGCCGCGTCACCGGCGACCCTCGCCACGACTCTGGACCCTGGTGAGCGCCGGTTGCACGAGCGCCTCCTCGTGCGGTTCACAGTGTCCGTGACCGTCGCCGCGACGGGTTGGGTCGTCACCTACCTGTCGCTCGGCCTACTCACGGCGGCGGCCATCCCATTCAGCTACCAGGTGGTGTCGGTCGCGAGCTTGGTCGTGTATCGCGCCCGGCCACGGTTCCAGCTGCTGCGCACCGTGCAGCTGGCGCTCATGTTGGCCCTGCCGTTCGCCCTGCAGTGGGCTCTGGGCGGGTTCGTGGCGTCGTCGGCCGTTGCCCTGTGGGCGCTGGCGTCCCCGATGGGCGCGGTCTTCCTCGGCGCGCGGCCGTGGCCGTGGTTGGCCGCGTTCCTCATCTTCCTGGGCACCTCTGGCGCCCTCGAAGCGGGCCTGGACCCGGCCCCCATCCCGGATCACGTTCGCGCGACGTTCTTCGTGCTGAACCTGGGTGCCCCGTCGCTCACCGTCTTCCTCCTGATGCGGTACTTCCTGCGGCAACGGGACCTCGCGAGAGAGGCGCTGGCGGCGGAGCACCGCGATCTGCTGGCCGAGCGCCGCAAGTCGGAGCGGCTTTTGCTCAACGTGCTCCCGGCGGCGGTGGTGGAGCGGCTGAAGGAGGGCGAGGACGTCATCGCCGACGCCGCGGAGGTCACGGTGATGTTCGCCGACATCGTCGGGTTCACACCGTTGTCGGGCCGCCTCACCCCACGGCAGGTCGTGAACGTCCTCAACCGCGTGTTCTCGGCCCTTGACGGGCTGGCCGATCGGTTCGGGTTGGAGAAGATCAAGACGATCGGGGACGCCTACATGGTCGTCGGTGGGCTGCCGACACCGAGTCCGGAGCACGCCGCCGATGTGGCCGACATGGCATTGGAGGTTGTGCGGGTCGTGCCTGTCATGGGTGCGGAGATCGGCGAGTCACTTCAGGTCCGGGTGGGCATCGATCGTGGCCCTGTCGTCGCGGGCGTCATCGGACAGCGCAGGTTCAGCTACGACCTGTGGGGCGACACCGTGAACACGGCCAGCCGCATGGAGTCACACGGTGAGCCCGGCCGGATCCAGGTGACCGAGTCGGTCGTCACCCACCTCGCAGGTCGCTACATCTTCGAGGAGCGCGGCGTGGTCGACGTCAAAGGGAAAGGACCGATGCGAACCTGGTTCCTCACAGAGCGACCGTGACCCGCATGCCTCCCCCATGCAACGAGCGGCAGGGGTACCGCGAACGTAGTGGCGGCTGGACGTCGGCCGAGCGGCGAAGCAGCTGCGGCGCGTCGCGGCACGCCGCCACCGCAGCGCCGTGGGACTTCTCGGCCGGGATCCTCCCCCCGCCGCTGCCGGTCTGCACCACGCGGACGTCGTGCCTCGATACCCAGGCCGCTTCCAGACAACCGCAGGTCAGCGGCCGTGCGAGCGGGGGGAGTCGAACCCCCAAGCCCCGAAGGGCACCAGGACCTAAAACCGAATCGGGCCGGTTGCCCTGTACCCCCACGTGCTCCTTCATGCCGCTGACCTGGGCTTTCGCTCTCGCGAGCCGTCACCCCATGCCACCCGTGTCAGCCCGTTTCACCGCGTTTGCTGTCACCGTGCTGTCATGGGAGCGAGTCCGAGAGGCCCGTCGGTCGAGGCTGTCCGCCGTTCCACCGTGCCGCCTCGTACCCTTGTTACGCAGGCTACTCCAGAACCGGTAGGACCGAGATGGTTCAGCCCGTGTACTCCGCTCGCGAGCGGCCATTCGCCCTACCCACCGATCTCGAGGACCTGGAGGGCCCGAAGGCCAGGGGTGTCGTCACCCTGCCGCTCCACATCGACTGGAGCCGACAGCGCTCCTACGACCTGGATGACCGTGCCGACCGGCGACGCCTCTACGAGCAGGTGCTGCGCGAGGGCACCCTCGAGGACCTGCGGCGCTACATCGACGTCGATCACCTCGTCGACGTCTGGGAGGAGCTGTACCTGCCCGCCGAGATCAAGCAGGCGTGGTGGAAGCTCCTGACCGAAGAGCGCGGGCTCCAGTTGCGATGCTGACCGCGCTCCAGGAGCGCGTCGCACGCATCCTCGGTGAACTGCCCGAAGCTCAGGACTTCGCCCTGGCTGGTGGCGCGGCCCTGATCGCTCGAGGTCTGATCGATCGCCCGACACGCGATCTGGACTTCTTCGCCACCTCCGCGGTCGCAGTCGAGCGCCTGCTCCCTGCCCTCAGGCAGGCGCTCAGCGAGGAGGGCGTGGAGGTGACGACGATCCGACAGGCGCCGGGCTTCGTCCGTCTCGAGGTCACCGACGGACGCGAGACCTCAGAGGTCGACCTGTCCCACGACGCTCGGCTCCGCCCGCCCGAGCACTCGCCTCTCGGGTCCATCCTCAGCGCGGAGGAACTCGCGGCGGACAAGACGCTGGCGCTGTTCGGACGCGCCGAGGCACGAGACTTCCTCGATGTCGACTCCCTGGTTGACCGCTTCGGACGGGAACAGCTACTCGAACTCGCGGCCCAGAAGGACGCTGGCTTCACCTCCGAACGGTTCGCCGAGTCCATCTCGGCCATCGACCGGCTGCAGCCCGCTGACTTCCGCGGCGGTGAGGCGACCTTCGAGCGTCTTCGTCAACGGTTCCACGACTGGCGCCGCGAGCTGACACTCGAACCCGGCGACGGCAGCTGACGGGCCCACACCTGCGGCGGTAACGAGGCTCTACGCCACTAGGCGGGGGGCACGGCCTCTGATTCTGGCGGTCGGTGGAGTGTTCCAGCGGATTCCGCAGTGGAGCAACAGGCGGATGCGGTAGTTGTCGAAGTTGCGGAATCCGAACCCGATCCGCTTGATCTTCT